>NZ_JBQXYB010000003.1:0-400343 GCF_052645315.1 Salinicola sp. V024 | reverse complement strand
TACGAGCTACGAGCTACGAGCTACGAGCTACGAGCTACGAGCTACGAGCTACGAGCTACGAGCTACGAGCTACGAGCTACGAGCTACGAGCTACGAGCTACGAGCTACGAGCTACGAGCTACGAAAAGGGCCAGCGACTGACGTCGCTGGCCCTTTTCTCGCAATAAGCCCATTTTGGCTTTCCTGGCTCGCCGTCCATCACTCCAGATAGGTATAGCCGCTCAAGCCTTCCGACAGCTCGTTCACGAACAGCTCGCGCTCTTCGACGGTCAGCGGACTGGCAATCAGCTGTTCGGTGAGCTTGCGCTTGAGCGCCACGGCGTCGAAATTGACGTAGCCGAGCACGTCCGCCACCGCGTCGCCCTGCTGGACGTGGGAAAGGCGCCATTCGCCGTTCTCGTCGAGAGCGACGTCCACCGAATCGGTGTCGCCGAACAGGTTGTGCAGGTCGCCGAGGATTTCCTGATAGGCGCCGACCAGAAAAAGCCCGATCAGCTTGTCGTCGTCGTCATCCCACTCCGGTAGCGGCAGGGTGCTCTCGAGCCCCTGGCCGTCGACGTAGAGATCGATCCGGCCGTCGGAATCGCAGGTAATGTCCTGAATCACGCCGCGCCGGGTCGGTTCGCGATCCAGACCGGTCAGCGGCAGCACCGGGAAGACCTGATCGATCCCCCATACGTCCGGCAGCGACTGGAACAGCGAGAAGTTGGCGAACAGCTTGTCGGCGAGCTTTTCGGCCAGTTCGTCGGCGATCTCGCGATGGGCGCGATTGCGATTGTCGAGCCGCTTGTGAAGGCGCTGGCAGGCGGCGAAGTAGACCGACTCGCCCTCAGCGCGGGCCTGCATGTTGGCCAGACCCAGCACGAAACGATCCTGCAGCTCGCCCACCGCCTGGACCACATCGTGGTAGGCCTCGACCAGATCGCGGGGTTCGCGCATGCCTTCGAGCCGGTCGTAGACGCGCCACAGTTCGGCGACGTGGGCGTCGCCCTCGACCCGGCGCTCCGGCTCGATATGGCCCAGACGCTCTTCGCCGATCACGTTGGTGACCAGCACCGCGTGATGCGCGGTCAGCGCGCGGCCGGATTCCGAGATCAGCTGCGGATGCGGCAGGTTGTGGGTCTCGCAGATCTGACGGAACGCCCACACCACGTTGGTGGCATACTCCTGCATCGAATAGTTGATCGAACAGAAGCTCTGCGAGCGGGTGCCTTCGTAATCGACGCCCAGGCCGCCGCCGACATCCACCGTGTCGATCGGCGCACCGAGATCGCGCAGGCTGTGATAGAAGCGTGCGCACTCGCGCAGGCCCCGCTGTATGTCGCGAATGTTGGCGATCTGCGAGCCGAGGTGGAAGTGCACCAGCTGCAGGCAATCCAGCGCATCCGCGTCACGCAGCCGTTCGGTGATCGCCAGCAGCTGGCTGGCGGTAAGCCCGAACTTGGATTTCTCGCCACCGGTATCCTGCCACTTGCCCTTGCCCACCGAGGAGAGCCGCGCGCGCAGGCCGATGCGCGGTTTCACCTTGAGGTTTTCGGCCTCTTCCAGGATCAGGCTCAGCTCCGAGTACTTCTCGACCACCAGGTAGACCTTGTGGCCGAGCTTTTCGCCCATCAGCGCCAGGCGAATGTATTCGCGATCCTTATAGCCGTTGCAGACGATCAGCGACGAACCCTCGTCGCCGGAAAGGGCGAGTACCGCCATCAGTTCCGGCTTGCTGCCCGCTTCCAGCCCGACCCGGCCACGACCGCGCTCCTGGGTGGCGAGAATCTCCTCCACCACGCGACGCTGCTGGTTGACCTTGATCGGATAGACCGCGGTGTAGCTGGCCTGGTAATCCTCCTCCTTCATCGCGTTGTCGAAGGCCATGCAGAGCTGCTCGACGCGATCGTGGAGGATATCGATGAAGCGTACCAGCACCGGCAGCCGCAGCCCGGCATCGCGCAGCCGGTCGACCAGGGTGTCGAGCACCAGCGTGGGTCCGGGAACTTCACTGCCCAGCGGGCGAACCAGTGTGCGGCCCTCGTCATCGACATCGAAATAGCCGCTGCCCCACTGATCGATGTTGTAGGTACGGCGAGCTCGTGCAGCGGGTGAAGGATTCGTCATGACGCTCTCCGGTCGGCCGGCAACAAAACAGAAAACAAGTAGCCCCCGGCGTGAATGGTGACGAAAAGGCCGGGAACGCGAATGGCGCGCATTATGACGGCGCGGGAACGCGACGACCACTGAATGTCAGGGAAAAACTAGTCGAAAGTCGCTATCGGCACAGCCTTTTAGGCGAAAATCGTGATTCATTCGGCGGCGATGGGCAGCGGCGGTACGCGGCCGTCGAGACGTCTGCCCAGCAGGGTGCGAAAGCGCGCCGGGTCGTGGGGCGTGATGTCGTGGGCCGGCGGATCGACGTGGATCACCAGCAGTCGCGACAGCCAGTAGCGCAGCGCCGTCAGCCGCAGCATGGTCGGCCACAGCTCGCGCTCCTGCTCGGTCAGCGGGCGATGCGCGAGATAGGCGCCGAGGATGGCGGCGTAGCGCGGCTCGTCGATGTCGCCGGCGTCGTCGCTGGTCCAGTCGTTGATCACGATCGCCAGATCGAACAGCAGCTCGCCGCTGCAGCCGTTGTAGAAGTCGATGATGCCGCCGAGCCGGTCGCCGTCATAAAGCGTGTTGTCACGGAACAGGTCGCCGTGGATGGCGCCCTTTGGCAGCTCGATATCCGCGAATGCCTGGGCGTAGTCGGCAATCTCGCGGCTCATCAAGGCCTGGTCGTCCTCCGACAGGAACGGCAGCACTTCGCGATGACGGCGCTGGAGCCAGGCGAGATCGCGCGGATTGGCGCGTTCGCCGGTAAAGTCCTGCGAGGCCTGATGCATCCGTCCCAAGGCATCGCCGAGCGCGGCGCACTGGGTGAGATTGGGGGCGCTGGGGTGGCTGCCCGGCATGCGCGGAAACAGCAGCGCGGGGCGCCCGGCCAGGCGCTGCAGCGCGACGCCGTCGCGATCATGAACCGGGCCCGGCACCGGCAGTTGCCGTGCGGCCAGGTAATCCAGCAGATCGACGAAGAACGGCAGATCCTCGAATCCCCCCTGCTCGAACAGTGTCAGAACCCACTCGTCCTGCTCGGTGGTGACGAAGAAGGTGCTGTTCTCGGTGCCGTGCGGCACGCCCTTGAGCGTCTGCAGGCGGCCGACAGAGTAGCGTTCGAGAAACTCGGCGACCTGATCGTCGCTCAACGGGGTGAATACGGCCATGGGATCTCGGAATCGGGGGCGGACATTAGGGGTAAAGAACCGCTGATGAAAACCGCAGGATAAAAGACAGCGCGCATTGTAGCGGCTAGCGGGGCGCTCTCCTACCGGCTAACGGGCGCCAGCAATAAGCGACGAGCGGCACCGGCCGTGATGGAACCGTCGAACGGCGCCGAATCTCGCTTCAATCGATCAACACGATGGATCACTCGCTCTGGACCCATTTCGGCACCGGCACACTGGACGCGTCGACGCGCCTGAAGTCACCGTCGCCGTTGTCGTCGTAGAGGAAGTAGATGGCGCCCTTGTCCTCTCCGCCAGTGGGGACGATCCGGATCGCGTAGAGCTTGCCGTTGACGCGGTACTCGTCGATCGTGCGCTGGTCATCCTTCTGCGAGGTGATCTCGGGCTGAACCGCGGACTGCGCCAGGGCGGGCAGCGATAGCCCGCCGGTCAGCAGCGCCGCCAGCAGGGCTGGCAGCCACGTCTTCATTCGCGGCCATGAGGCCATTCGCGACCCAATTCTCATCGCAGACTCCTTCGCTCGCTGTGGGTTGCGGATCCACCGGTATCTGACCGGTGTTTGAATCGTCCCATTGTATCGCTTTCCAGCATCCGGACGCATGGGGCCAGGTTAGGGTCGCGTAGGCGGATGCCCTGACGCCGAGCCGTGGCTTGCGTATCATGAGGGCATCGAAAGCCAGCCACGGATCATGCAGCTCATGGCAGATGCCCCCATCGTCCTCGTCGACGGATCGTCCTACCTCTATCGTGCTTTCCACGCATTGCCGCCGCTATCGACCTCCGACGGCCAGCCCACCGGCGCGGTACGCGGGGTGCTGTCGATGCTCAAAAGCCTGATCAAGCAGTACCCGAAAAGCCCCATGGCGGTGGTGTTCGATGCCAAGGGCAAGACCTTCCGCGACGAGATCTACGCCGAGTACAAGGCCCACCGGCCGCCGATGCCGGACGATCTGCGCCCGCAGGTGGAGCCGCTGCACGACTGCGTCCGCGCGCTCGGCCTGCCGCTGTTGTGCATCGAGGGCGTCGAGGCAGATGACGTCATCGGCACGCTGGCGCGCCTGGCCACCGAGTCCGGCCGCGACGCGGTGATCTCCACCGGTGACAAGGACATGGCCCAGCTGGTCAACCAGCACATCACCCTGGTCAACACCATGAAGAACGAGACGCTCGACGTGGCCGGCGTCGAGGCCAAGTTCGGCATTCCGCCGTCGTTGATCATCGATTATCTGGCGCTGATGGGCGACAAGGTCGACAACATTCCCGGCGTGCCCGGCGTCGGTGGCAAGACGGCGCTGGGACTGCTGCAGGGCGTCGGCGGCGGGCTGGATGCGATCTACGCCGACCTGGAGAAGGTCACGACGTTGAGTTTCCGCGGCGCCAAGACGATGCCCAAGAAACTGGAGGAAAACCGCGAACAGGCGTTCCTCTCCTACCAGCTGGCGACGATCAAGACCGACTGCGAGCTGCCGGTGGGGCTCGACGATCTGCATCTGGCCGAACCCGACCGCGAGGCGCTGAAGGCGCTCTATCAGCGGCTCGAGTTCAAGAACTGGCTGACCGAACTGCTCGAGGGCCGGGACGAGGGCGTCGACGATGTGGGCGCCGAGAACGCCGGCAAATCGGAAATCGACGAAGACGTGACGCTGACCAAACCGGCGCGTCACGACCAGACGCTGCTGACCCAGGCGGAATTCGACGCCTGGCTCGAACGGCTGAAAACCAGCGAAGCGTTCTGTTTCGATCTCGAGACCACCAGCCTCAACTACATGGAAGCCGATATCGTGGGCATCGGCCTGTCGCTGGAACCCGGCGAGGCGGCCTACATCCCGGTCGGCCACGACTATCTCGACGCCCCGGCGCAGCTCGACCGTACGGCGGTGCTGGCGGCGCTCAAGCCGCTGCTGGAAAACCCCGAGATCGGTAAGATCGGCCAGAATCTCAAGTACGATATCTCGGTGCTGGCGCGCTATCAGATTCGGGTCGCCGGGGCGCTTAACGACACCATGCTCGAATCCTACGTGCTGAACTCCATCGCCACCCGGCATGACATGGATTCGCTGGCGCTCAAGTATCTCGGCGAGAAGACCATCAGTTTTCAGGATATCGCCGGCAAGGGCGTCAAGCAGCTCACCTTCAACCAGATCGCCCTCGAAGAGGCCGTGCCCTACGCCTGCGAGGACGTCGATATCACCCTGCGCCTGCACCAGGCGCTGCGGCCCAAGGTGGAGGAAGCCGGGCGGCTGGCCGAGGTGCTCGATACCCTCGAGCGGCCGCTGATTCCGGTGCTGTCGCACATGGAGCGTGGCGGCGTAGCGCTGGACGCCACGCGCCTGCATACCCAGAGCCAGGAGCTGGAAGGGCGGATCCGCGAGCTGGAGCGTGAGGCGTTCGAACTGGCCGGCAAGGAGTTCAACCTCGGTTCGCCCAAGCAGCTGGCGGAGATTCTGTTCGAGGAGCAGAAGATCCCGGTGATCAAGAAGACGCCCAAGGGCGCACCGAGCACCGCCGAAGCCGTGCTCGAAGAGCTGGCACTGGACTTCCCGCTGCCCAAGCTGATCATGGCGCATCGCGGCATGACTAAGCTCAAGTCGACCTATACCGACAAGCTGCCGCGGCTGGTCAATCCGATGACCGGCCGGCTGCACACCAGCTATCACCAGGCGGTGACGGCGACCGGGCGGCTGTCATCCTCCGATCCCAACCTGCAGAACATCCCGATCCGGACGGAAGAGGGGCGCAAGATTCGTCAGGCGTTCGTGGCTCGCGAGGGCTACCGGATCGTCGCCGCCGACTACTCCCAGATCGAGCTGCGGATCATGGCGCATCTCTCCGACGACAAGGGCCTGCTGGACGCTTTCGCCAACGATCGTGACATTCACGCCGCCACCGCCGCCGAAGTCTTCGGTGTTGAGCTGGAGAAGGTCACGACCGACCAGCGCCGCAGCGCCAAGGCGATCAACTTCGGCCTGATCTACGGCATGAGCGCCTGGGGCCTTTCCAGGCAGCTGCATATCGAGGCCAAGCAGGCCAAGGTCTACATCGACCGCTACTTCGACCGTTATCCGGGCGTGGCCAAGTTCATGGACAACATTCGCGCTCAGGCCGGCGAGGATGGCTTCGTCGAGACCGTGTTCGGTCGCCGCCTCTATCTGCCGGAGATCAAGGCCCAGAACCATGCCCGGCGTCAGGCAGCGGAACGCACCGCGATCAACGCGCCGATGCAGGGTACCGCCGCCGATATCATCAAGCTGGCGATGATCGACGTGCACCACTGGCTCAACCCGGTCAAGGAAGAGGCAGAGTTCGATGCCTGGATGGTGATGCAGGTTCACGATGAGCTGGTGTTTGAGGTCAAGGAGAGTCAGACCCAGGACTTCCTCGGCGCCATCAGTGGGCGGATGCAGAACGCTGCCCAGCTCAATGTGCCGCTGATCGTGGAGGCCAATAGTGGGGCGAACTGGGACGAAGCCCACTAGGAAACACTGAATACATGTCTGCGCGGGCAATACGCTGCGTTGTGCGGTGCCGGGGCGCCGGTCCGATCGGAATCCTCACCTATACCCCATAGGCTCCGGTTCCTGTGCTCCGTACGCCTTGCGTCTTACTCCGCTCGACGATGTCTCCAGCGCTTCCCGCCTCGCAGCGTGAAATCGGAAGATCGGACGCGATTCGGATGATTCGCGTCTGTGGCTTACACTACCGTTATCGTTTATCGCCGCGTGACGGCTTTATTTTCGCAAGGAGCACAAGATCATGGCCAAACAGCAAATCGGTGTCGTCGGCATGGCCGTCATGGGCCGCAATCTGGCGCTCAACATCGAGAGCCGGGATTACACGGTGTCGATCTTCAACCGCTCGCGGGAGAAGACCGATGAAGTCATGCAGGAAAATCCTGACAGCAAGCTGGTGCCGTTCTACAGCGTCGAGGAGTTCGTCGCCTCGCTCGAGACGCCGCGCCGCATTCTGCTGATGGTCAAGGCGGGCGATGCCACCGACAAGACGATCGAATCGCTCAAGCCGCATCTGGACAAGGGCGATATCCTGATCGACGGCGGCAACACGCCGTTCGAGGACACCATTCGGCGCAACAAGGAGCTCTCGGAAGCGGGCTTCAACTTCATCGGCACCGGCGTCTCCGGAGGCGAAGAGGGCGCGCTGAAAGGCCCGTCGATCATGCCGGGCGGCCAGAAGGAAGCCTACGACATGGTCGCGCCGATCCTCGAGAAGATCGCCGCGCGCGCCGACGACGGCGAGCCGTGTGTCACCTATGTCGGCCCGGACGGCGCTGGCCATTACGTCAAGATGGTCCACAACGGCATCGAGTACGGCGACATGCAGCTGATCGCCGAAGCCTATTCGATTCTCAAGGGGTCGTTGGGGCTCTCGAACGCCGAGCTGGCCGACATCTTCAGCGAGTGGAACGAAGGCGAACTCGACAGCTACCTGATCGACATCACCGCCAGGATTTTCACCAAGAAGGACGACCAGAGCGATCAGGACGTGGTCGACATCATCCTCGATTCCGCGGGCCAGAAGGGCACCGGCAAGTGGACCAGCAAGAGCGCGATGGATCTCGGCGTACCGCTGCCGCTGATCACCGAGTCGGTCTTCGCGCGCTTCATCTCGGCGCTGAAAGACGAGCGCGTCGAAGCCTCCAAGGTGCTCAAGGGCCCCAAGGAAACGCCGCTCCAGGGCGACAAGGCCGAGTTCATCGAGAAGGTACGCAAGGCGCTGTTCTTCAGCAAGATCGCCTCCTACGCCCAGGGCTTTGCCCAGATGCGCGCCGCTTCCGAGCACTACGACTGGAACCTTAACTACGGCGAAGTCGCCAAGCTGTTCCGCGCCGGCTGCATCATCCGCGCCCGCTTCCTGCAGAAGATCACCGACGCCTATAAAGAGAATCCCGAGCTCAAGAACCTGCTGATGGCGCCGTACTTCGGCGAGATCGCCGGCAACTATCAATCGGCGCTTCGGGACGTGATTTCCCACGCCGTCCAGAACGGCATCCCGGTGCCGACCTTCTCCTCGGCGATCGCCTACTACGACAGCTATCGCAGCGAGAAACTGCCGGCCAACCTGATCCAGGCCCAGCGCGACTTCTTCGGCGCCCATACCTACAAGCGTGTCGATCGGGAAGGGACGTTCCACACCGAGTGGCTGCAGGACTGACGGAGACGGATCGATGGCGGAACTGGAGCGGGATCGGGTTCGCGAGCACTTGGCGGGTAACACGCCGCCTGCGCTCGGCGAGAGCGCCAAGGCGCACTATCGGGAGCGTATCGCGGCGCAGTTGAAGGCCCGCAATGCGGTACTGGTGGCGCACTATTACACCGATCCCGAAATCCAGGCGCTGGCGGAAGCGACCGGTGGCTGTGTGGCCGATTCGCTGGAGATGGCGCGCTTCGGCAAGGATCACCCGGCGATGACGCTGATCGTCGCCGGCGTGCGCTTCATGGGCGAGACCGCCAAGATCCTGAGCCCGGAGAAGCGGGTCTTCATGCCGACGCTGGAAGCGACCTGCTCGCTGGACATCGGCTGCCCGGCGGACGCTTTCTCCGCCTTCTGTGACCAGCATCCGGATCGCACCGTGGTGGTCTACGCCAACACCTCGGCGGCAGTGAAAGCCCGCGCCGACTGGGTGGTGACCTCTTCCATCGCGGTCGAATTGATCGATCATCTCGATCGGCAGGGCGAGAAGATCCTGTGGGCGCCGGATCGCCACCTGGGCAACTATGTCCGCGAGCGAACCGGAGCCGACGTGCTCTGCTGGGACGGTGAGTGCATCGTCCATGACGAGTTCAAGGCCAAGGGCATTGTCGAGCTCAAGGCGCTGCATCCGGAAGCGGCGGTGCTCGTGCATCCGGAGTCTCCGGCGTCGGTGGTGGAAATCGCCGACGTGGTCGGCTCGACGTCGCAGCTGATCGCGGCGGCGCAGCAGCTCGACAATCCCAGCTTCATCGTCGCCACCGATCGTGGAATCTTCTACAAGATGCAGCAGCTGATGCCCGACAAGACCTTCATGGCTGCGCCCACGGCAGGCAACGGTGCGACATGTCGCAGTTGCGCCAGCTGTCCGTGGATGGCGATGAACGGTCTCGAGAACACGCTGGCGGTACTCGAAGACGCCAACGGCTGCGGCCAGGAGATCCACGTCGATCCCGAGATTGCCGCGCGTGCGCTGGTGCCACTGGATCGGATGCTGGAGTTTGGCGCCGAACTCAAACGCCGTTAGGGAACCAATGCATAAATGCCTGCACGAACGAATGGCTGCGTTGCGCGGTACTCGAAGGCTCGCCTAACCCCATGTTATGTCTCACCCTCTGCGTTCCGTGCGCCTTGCCCTTCATCTCGTTCGGCGATTTATTCAGCGCTTCCTTAGGCGCTGTATGCTGAGAAACGAAAGCGCCCGCCCCGGCTGACACCGGGGCGGGCGCTTTCATGTCTCTACGATTTAGAAGTGGTAGTTGATGAATGCTCCCGCCCGCCACTGGGTCGCATCGCCCTCATCATCGACGATCGAGCTGTCCGCGGCATCGCCGGTCAGGCGTGAGACGCCGACCAGGCCGGTGATCGACCACTGCCGCGTGAGGTAGTAGCTGAGCGAGGCGTCGCCACCGATGGCGAAATAGCCGTCGTCCGGATCGTAGGCGTCGATACCGGAACGCGCGCTCTCGCGATTCGAGACGCCGAACATGTCGTCGGTCCAGGCGGCGCTGGTGTACTCGAAGCGCGGCCCGATGGTAAAGACCGCGCGTTCGCCGAGCTTGGTGATATGAGTCGCCTTGAACTTGACGCGATAGCCGTCGATGTCGCCGCTGAAGGGCGTTTCCGCGGCGCCACTGTAGCGCCACGCCTGGTCGACATAGCTGACCCGTAGCCCGCCGGTGACGCCGCCGTCGACTTGGTCGAGATCGTCGATGTCGCCGGTATCGTCACGGCCGAAGGTGTAACCGATGAACGGCGCGACTCGCCAGTTATCCTGCTTGATCACGTTCCAGCCAATGCCGTCGGTGACGCTGACGAAGAAGGTATCGCCGTAAGTGGCATCCAGTGACGGCCAGGCGTTCCATTCGTAGTCGTCGCTGCCCAGATAGTCCGGGCTGTAGATCGCCCCGGCTCCGACGGTGCCCTCCCACTCGGGCTGTGCGGCGAAGACCGCCGAGCTGATAGCGACACTGCCTGCGGCAAGCGCGAGTTGCCAAGCCAATTTCCGTGAATCGATCATGTCATTCATCCTTGCGGCGGACTCGGGAGATGGCGAAAACATACGGCAGTGTAGGTAAAAAGGCCAGTCGCAGAAGATGCTGTTCTTCATGCCCATTTCTCCGCAATCGCGGCGGGATACTCCTGAATCCGCCGCCGGGCTTTGCACCGCCTCGTTTCCTCCCCTAAGTTGAATAAATCTCCGTCGCCTGACACGACGGTGTCTACGGACTTCCCGGGCAGCGAATTCTCACTGCCTTCGTCGTCTCGCGCTGCGAGGCGCACCCGTTCCGAACGATACCGATAGCCACAACGAAAACGACCGGGCAGAAACTGATGAGGACGATTCCATGGACGATAACCAGCGTTCGAGTTCGAGCGTAGCCATCTACGATCCCGACGATCACGCGACGCGACCGAGTTCGCCCGGCCGCCGTCGCTTCCTGCAGACCGCCGGTATCTCCGGGTTGGCCGTAGCGGCGGCGCCGGCGCTTTCCCAGGTGAGCTACGCCGGCTCGCCGGACCAGCCAGAAACGCAGACTGACGCGCCGCCCGCCGAGGGCAAGCAACGTATCACGTTGGTCGTCAACGGCCAGCGCCAGCAGCTGGACGTGGCGCCCAACGTCATTCTGCTCGATGCGCTGCGTCACGGGCTCAAGCTCACCGGCACCAAGAAGGGCTGCGACCACGGCCAGTGCGGCGCCTGCACGATTCTGGTCGACGGCACCGCAATCAATTCGTGTCTGAGCCTGGCGGTGACCCACGACGGCGACGAGATCACCACCGTCGAAGGACTCGAGAAGAACGGCCAGCAGCATCCGATCCAGCAGGCGTTTCTTGAACACGATGCCTATCAGTGCGGCTACTGCACGGCGGGTCAGATGATGAGTGCCGTGGCGATCCTCCAGGATGATGACATCGGCAAGAGTGACGCTGACGTGCGCGAGGCGATGAGCGGCAATATCTGCCGCTGCGGCGCCTACAAGAACATCGTGGCGGCGATCCAGTCAGCTCGAGGCGCCGTGAAGGGAGGCAACGCATGAGACATTTCGAATACGCCCGCGCCGACAGTGCGCAACAGGCGGTCGCCGCGCATGGGAGCGACCGCGAGGTCTCGTTCCTGGCCGGTGGCACGACACTGCTGGATCTGGTCAAGCTCGACATCATGCAGCCGAACAAGATCGTCGATATCAACGGCGTCGCTCTGGACAAGATCGAGCGGCTGGACGACGGCCGCCTGCGTATCGGCGCGATGGTGACCAACACCGCCCTGGCGCGGGACAAGCGCGTGGTCGATGACTACGCCGTGCTGTCACAAGCTCTGCTGGCCGGCGCCTCGACCCAGCTGCGCAACAAGGCGACCACCGGCGGGAACGTGATGCAGCGGGTGCGCTGTCCCTATTTCCGCGATGGTGTCTCCGACTGCAACAAGCGCGAGCCCGGCAGCGGCTGTGCGGCGATCGGCGGCGTCAACCGCACCGTTCATGCGGTGCTCGGCACCAGCGATGACTGTATCGCCTCGCACCCGTCTGACATGTGCGTCGCCATGATCGCAATCGGCGCCACCGTGGTCGTTCAAGGGCCGGAAGGCTCGCGCGAGATCGACTTCGCCGACTTCCACCTGCTGCCCGGCAAGACGCCGGCGCGAGAGCATGCGTTGGAACCGGGTGAGCTGATCACTCACGTCGTTCTCGACGCCCCGCTCGAGGGCAGCCGATCGGCCTATCTCAAGCTGCGCGATCGTCAGTCCTATCAGTTCGCGCTCGCCTCCAGCGCGGTGATCGTTCAGATGGATGGCAACACCATTCGCGAGGCGCGGGTGGCGATGGGCGGTGTCGGCACCAAGCCTTGGCGCGCGCCGGAAGTGGAAGCGGCGCTCAAGGGCAAGGCCGCGAGCGAGCAGCTCTTTGCCGACGCCGCAAAGCTCGCTTTCGAGAATGCCGTCGCCTACGCCCACAACGGCTACAAGATTCCGCTCGGCCAGCAGGCCATCGTGCGCAATCTTTCCGATCTGACCGCCGCCTGATCGCCCGCGAGGAGAATCGACCATGAGCGACAAACAGCAAAGCATCATCGGCGCCGGCGTGCCGCGCATCGACGGCCCGGACAAGCTCTCCGGCCGCGCCAACTATGCCGCCGACAACCTGCCGCCTAACCTGGCCTACGGCTACGGCGTCTTCAGCACCATCGCCAGTGGCAAGGTTTCGCAGTTGAGCGTCGACGAAGCCCGCAAGATGCCGGGCGTCATCGATATCTTCCACCACAGCCACTTTCCGTCGCTGTACCGGACGCCATCGAGCTTCGCCCAGGGCAACAAGGTCGAGGAGACCCGGCTGCCGTTCGAGGACGAACGCGTTTACTACGAAGGGCAGTTCGTGGCACTGGTGATCGCGGACACCTTCGAGAATGCCCGAGCGGCGGCGCGGCGAGTCAAGGTGACCTACTCGACCGACAAGACCGTGGCCAATCTCGACCAGGGCGTCGAGGCCAACGGCACCCAGGCCGGCAGCGGCAATCATGATCGCGGAGACGCGGCCTCGGCGTTCGATAGCGCGGCGACCACCATCGATGTGACCTACCGCACGCCGGTTGAGACCCACAATCCGATGGAGATGCACGCTTCCACCGCTTGGTGGGACGACGAGCATCTGACAATTTTCGATGCCTCCCAGGGCGTCGTGGTGGCGCGAAACGCGCTCTCCAAGATATTCGCCATACCGCCGGAGCGGATCACCGTGCACGCGCCCTACATCGGCTCCGGTTTCGGCAGCAAGCTGTGGACCTGGCCGCATGCCATCGCCACGGCGGCGGTGTCCCGGGAACTCGGGCGTCCGGTGCAGCTCGTGGTGCCGCGTCAGCAGATGTTCACCACCACCGGGCATCGGCCGGAAACGCGACAGCGCCTGCGCCTGGCGACGGACGCGAACGGCAAGCTGGTGTCGCTGCGTCATGAAGCGATCAACACCACGTCCTATACCGATCAGTACGTCGAAACCTGCGGCAGCGTGACCAAGAGTCTCTACAGCTGTTCTAACCTCACGGTCAGCCACGAGACCACCCAGGTGAATCGCGGCACGCCGACCTCGATGCGCGCACCGGGCGCCGCGCCGGGGCTGTTCGCACTGGAATCGGCGATCGACGAGATGGCCGACGCTGCCGGTGTCGACCCGGTGCAGTTCCGGCTCGACAACTACGCCGAGCGCGACGAGAGCCAGGATCTGGATTTCTCCAGCAACCATATCGTCGAAGCGACGAACCGGGCGGCGGAGAAGTTTGGCTGGGCCGACCGCAATCCCGAGATCGGCAGCATGCGCAAGGGCCGCGAGATCGTCGGCTACGGCATGGCAGCCTGCAACTGGGAAGCGCTGAAACGCCCCTGCGACGCGCGTGTCTCGATCCGTGCCGACGGCACGGCGTTTGCCTCCTGCGCCACCCAGGATATCGGTACCGGCACTTACACTATCGTCGCCCAGGCGGTCAGCGACGTGACCGGCATCCCGATCGATCGCATCACCGTCAAGCTGGGGGATTCGTCCTATCCGGACGGGCCGGTTTCCGGCGGCTCCTGGGCGACGGCGACCACGCTGCCGGCGATTGCCGGAGCGGCACGCAAGGCGCTCGATGAGATCAAGCGCTACGCAACTGGCAGCAACGGCGCCTTCGCCGGGGCGTCCAGCGACGAGCTGGAAGTCGCCGACGGCGGCCTGCGCACTGCCGACGGCAAGCAGGCGAGCTTCGCCGATATTCTCAAGGCGGGACGCTACGGCAGCGCCGATGGGGAAGCGCATACCGAAGGAGCGGATTCGAAGTACTCCTACCGATCCTTCGGCGCTCACTTCGTCGAGGTGCGCTGGGATCCGGGCATTTCGCATCTTCGGGTGGCGCGGGTGGTCAGCGCCATCGACGTGGGCCGCGTGATCAACGAAACCACCGCGCGCAATCAGGTCGAAGGCGCCGTGGTGATGGGCATCGGCATGGGCCTGTTCGAGGCCACCGAATATGACGAGCGCAACGCCCGCCCGGTCAATAACGACTACGCCGAATACGTGGTGCCGGTGCACGCCGACCAGCCGGAAATCGACGTGATCCTGCTCGACCATCCGGACCTGGCGTTCAACGAATACGGCGCCCGCGGCATCGGCGAGATCGGCGTCACCGGCCTTGCAGCGGCGGTTGCCAATGCGGTCCATCACGCCACCGGCAAACGCATCCGCGAACTGCCGATCACTCTCGACAAGCTGATGGACGACGTGCCCCAGGCGCGAAGCGCGTAACAGATAGGCGCGAAGCGCGTAATGCCTCGAAAGGCACGCGCAGCGTGAGATGATCGTTCTCGCGGCAAACGAAAGCCGCCGCGCCGTTTGACGTTTATATCAGGCGGCGCGGCGGCTTTTTCTTTCGCGACACTACTGCTGCAACGTCGCTTTCACCAGTTTCTGCATTGTCTGCTGCAGCGGTTTGACCGCCGGGCAGTCGGCGGCGCCGTGGCGTTCGGCGATCCAGGCGGGATCGTTGTAGCCGAGCCAGGTCTGGCCGTCGTCGTCCTGCCAGATCAGCGCTTTCATCGGCAGGTCGATGCCGGCGCTCGGCGCGCATTGCATCAACGGCGTGCCGCCCTTGGGGTCACCGAAGATGATCACTTCGTTGGGCAACAGCGCCATGCTGCGCGACATCGCGCCCTGTCGGTGATCGACACGGGCGAACACGGTCATGCCGCTGGTGCGGGCCTGTTCGGCGAATCGAGACGCCGTATCGTGAACACTGGCGTCGCTCTTGGCGACGATCAGCCCCGGCACCGAGGGCGCTGTGTCCCCCGAAGCCGTCGACTCGGGCTCTTGGGCCGATGCGGAATTGGCCAGCCCCAGTAGCGCGGCGGCGAACAATGCGGCACGTGCCGAGCGGGCAAGGAATCGAGGCATGCGAAGTCTCCAGGTGTTGATATCTGTCGGCGTGTTGAAGGTATCGGCCAGTGCTGCGATCAGTGATGGGCGGCGCTCTGATCGCCGGTCAGCGCGGCTTCGGCCAGGTCGACCTCGCGGACCAGCTTGCGGAGAACACTGTCGTTGATGTGATCCCGCTGGCGCAGTTTGTAGTACTGACGGCGTTCGGCGCGCAGGGCCTCCAGCCGGGTCTCGCGCTCCAGCTGGCGCGAAGCGGCGAGTTGGGGCGTTGCGGTATCGGCCGAGTGCAGCGTCAGGCGCTCGCGATAGTAGCTCATTAGCTGCGAGCTGATGTCGTTGAAGGCCAGGATCGTCTCGTCGTTGGTCTTGTTGCGCGCGAATTCGCCGGTCCGATCATGGTGGTAGCGTTCGATATGGTAGATCGCGGCCTCGGCGCCGGCGATGCGCGCCTTGCGCTCTTCCTCGAACTCATGGGTGTCGGCGGGAATCTTGAGGTTGCGCAGCACCAGCGGCAAACCGACGCTGCCGGTGACCAGCGTGAACAGAATGACCCCGGTGGCGAGAAAGATCAGCAGCTCGCGGCCGGGGAACGGGGTGCCGTCGGCCATGACCTGCGGTAGAGACATGGCGGCGGCGAGCGTGATGGTGCCGCGAATGCCGGCGAGCGTTGCCGCCAGCATCAGCTTGAACGGCACCCGGCCGCTATTGTCCGGCGACGTCAGGCGAGGCTGCCCGCGCAGGAAGCCGCTCAGCCGGGTCGCGCCACGACCGACCTCTCTGGCGAGCCAGATCCAGAAGAAGCGAGAGGCGAGCAGCGCGATCGAGATCGCCGCGACATAGCCCAGCAGACGCAGGAATTCGAAATCGCCGATGTCGTGGAGCGAGTGGTCCAGCGCCCCGCTGATGATCGCCGGCAGCTGGAAGCCCAGCAGCAGAAAGACCAGCGCGTTGAGTATGAACTCGACCATTTCCCACACGCTCTGGGTCTGCATGCGCGCATGCAACTGACCGACACGTTTGCTGTCCGCGCGGTTCATCACCATGCCGGCGGCGACCGCCGAGAGGATGCCGGACATGCCCAGGTGCTCGGCCAGCAGATAGGCCGCGAAAGGCAGCAACAGCACCAGCAGAATGACCTGAACCGTAGTGGCCTCTCCCAGATGCCGCTCGATCAGCCGCGTGCGCAGAAAGTTGAAGCCGAAAGCCAGCAGGCCACCCACCGCCAGACCACCCACCGAGATGATGACGAAGCTCAACGAGGCGTCGGCCAGCGAGAATGTCCCGGTAAGGGCGGCGGCGATGGCGAACTTGAACGCGACCAGACCCGAAGCGTCGTTCATCAGTGACTCGCCTTCGAGTATCCGCATCAACCGAGGCGGTACCGGCAGTCGGCCCGAGATCGACGACACCGCCACCGCATCGGTGGGCGAGAGAATCGCCGCCAGGGCGAAGCAGATCGCCAACGGCAGCGCCGGGAGCAGCACGTGAATGAAGTAGCCGACGCCGACCACCGTGAACAGCACCAGGCCCAGCGCCAGTGCCAGGATCGGTCCGCGCAGGATCATGAACTCGCGCTGCGGGAAGCGTCTGGCATCGGCGAACAGTAGCGGGGCGATGAACAGCAGCAGAAAGATTTCCGGCTCCAGCTCGACATGCAGCCCCGAGGCCGGCCACGCCAGCAGCGCGCCGAGAAATATCTGTATCAGCGGTGTGGGAAGGGTGGGGACAAAGCGTGTGATGACACCGGTCGCGGAGGCGACCAGCAGCAAAATCAGAACCAGCAGCAGCGTATTCATCGACCCGATCAACCGGTTGGGAGCCATTGGCCGACGAGCTTAGCGGAAGTCGAACGCGTTGGGGGCGGGTGCGACAAAATTTCTTGGTCTCTCGCCGGGCGCGATCGAGACCGGGTGTCTATGCTGTTGTCGATAGTCGGCATCGGCGTCCTGACAACGCCAGCCGCCCCATGACTTCGTGAAAAAGTCCTGTGACAAAGTTCCGTGACAAAGTTCTGTGACAAAGTTCCGTGACGAAAAGCGCTTGTTCAATCGCACGTCCACCACACCAGACGAACCAGACAACGAACCGTGGCATGGCGCAGTGACGCGCCTCGCTGCCGTGGTTTTCGATCCCCTGATGAGGAGCCGGCATGATGGATGATTCCGTGCATTCCCGGACCGCGTCTTCCGAGACGCAGTCACTCAATCTGACGCTCAATGGCGAGCCACTAACCTTGCAGGTGGCCCCTAACGCCGTACTGCTGGATGTGCTGCGCGAGCAGCTCGGGCTCGGTGGTACCAAGAAAGGCTGCGACCATGGCCAGTGCGGCGCCTGTACCGTGCAGATCGACGGCCAGGCGATGAATTCCTGCCTGCGGCTGGCGGTGATGTGCGAAGGGCAGCACGTCACCACCGTCGAAGGACTGGCGCGAAACGGAGAGCTGCATCCGGTGCAGCAGAGCTTCCTCGAGTGCGACGCCTTCCAGTGTGGCTACTGCACCCCGGGCCAGATGATGTCCGCGGCAGCGCTACTGGAAGATGAGCGCATCGGCACCGATGACGCCTCGGTCAAGGAGGCGATGAGCGGCAACATCTGTCGCTGCGGCGCGTACAAGAACATCCTGACCGCAATTCAGCAGGCCCGAGTGCAGTTGGCCCACGATGCGACCGCTCCCCGCAAGGAGGGCGTCGCATGAGAACTTTTGCCTATTCCCGTGCCGACAGTATTGAGCAAGCCGCACATCAGACGACGCCCACCGCGGCTTTCGTGGCAGGCGGTACGACGCTGCTGGATCTGGTCAAGCTCGACGTGATGCGCCCCAGCGAACTGGTCGATATCAATACGCTGCCGCTCAAGAACGTCGAATGGCTCGATGATGGCCGTCTCCAGATCGGGGCGCTGGTGACCAACACCGATCTGGCCCACCACCCCGACATCCAGCAGCACTATCCGGTGCTGTCTCAGGCGCTGCTGGCCGGCGCCTCGACCCAGTTGCGCAACATGGCGACCACGGCCGGCAACGTGATGCAACGGACCCGTTGTCCTTACTATCGTGATCCCGCCGCGGCCTGCAATCGGCGTGAACCGGGCAGCGGTTGCGACGCCCGGCACGGTCTCAATCGGTTGAACGCCGTTCTGGGCGGCAGCGATGCATGCGTCGCGGTGCATCCTTCCGACATGTGCGTGGCGATGGCCGCCATCGGCGCGACGCTGACGCTGAGTGGGCCAGAGGGTGAGCGCGAAGTGGCGTTCCAGGATTTCCATCGTCTTCCCGGCGATACCCCGCATATCGAACATGATCTGGCCGATGGCGAGCTGATCACCGCCATCACCCTGGATGCCCCGCTGGTCCCGGCGGGATCGTACTATCTCAAGTTGCGGGACCGGGCGTCGTACGAGTTCGCCCTGGCCTCGACGGCGGCGCAGCTGTCGCTGGATGGCGAAATGATCGGTGAAGCGCGGGTGGCGCTCGGCGGCGTCGGCACCAAGCCGTGGCGCTGTCCCGAGGCCGAAGCGGCGCTGGTCGGCCAACCCGCCGAAATGGCGACTTTCGAGCGTGCGGCGGATATTGCCCTGCGTGATGCCGTACCGCTCGAGCACAACGCGTTCAAAATTCCGCTGGCGCGACAATCCATCATCCGTGCGCTGCGCGAGGCGACGCGTCTCGCCCGACAGGACGAGAAACAGGAGGGCCAGGCATGAACGATTTGACGCAATCCGCACTCAACAAGCCGCGCGTGGTCGGCCAGCGAACGCCGCGCATCGACGGTGAATACAAGTTGACCGGCCGCGCCGGCTACACTGGCGAACTGCTGGCCGAGGGCATGCTCTACGGCTATCCGGTGCCGGCGACGATCGCCAACGGCGTGCTCGAATCGCTCGAACTCGATGACGCCCTGGCCATGCCGGGCGTGGTCGATATCCTTCACCACGGTCACTTCGAGCACTTGCACCGCTCGCCCAACTCCATGGCCCATGGCGATATGGTCAGCGAAGTGCGCCTGCCGTTCGAGGACGAGCGCATCTACTATCACGGCCAGTACGTGGCGCTCGTGGTGGCGGAAACCTTCGAGCAGGCACGGGCTGCCGCTTATCGTGTCATCGCCCGGTACAAGGAAGAGGACGGTGCCGCCATCGGTCTACTGCACACCGACGCCCAGGGCGAACTGCAGGAGAGCGCGGGCACGTCCCGCGGCGACCCCGAGGCGGCGTTCGGGGGTGCCGAGGTGAAAGTCGACTCGACCTATCAAATCGCGGCCGAAAGCCATCTGCAGATGGAGATGCACGCGACGCTCGCCGAGTGGCGCGACGACGGCAAGCGCCTCGTGGTGCATGAATCGACCCAGGGCGTCTTCTTCCAGCGCAATGCCATGGCGCGCATCTTCGGGCTCGCCCAGGAAAATCTCGAGGTGATCTCGCATTACATCGGCTCGGGCTTCGGCAACAAGCTGTTCATGTGGCCCCATGCCGTGGCGACCGCCGTGGCGGCGCGCATGGCCGGCCGGCCGGTCAAGGTGGTACTGCCACGCCAGCAGGACATGACCGGTGGCGGCAATCGTCCCGCGTCGCGCCAGCGCGTTCGCCTGGGCGCCGATCGCAGCGGCAAGCTGACCTCGGTAATCCACGACAGCACCACCGAGACATCGTTGGTGCATCAGTACGTCGATGCCTGTGGCAGTGCCACGCCGAGCTTCTATGCCTGCGACAACGTCTCGACCAGCCAGCGCGTGCTCGAAGTGAATCACGGCACGCCCTGCCCGATGCGCGCACCCGGTGAAGTCTCGGGTATCTTCGCGCTGGAAACGGCGATGGACGAACTGGCGGTCGAGCTGGGCATGGACCCGGTCGAGCTGCGCCAGAAGAACAACGCCGAGCAGGACCCGGCCAGCGGCTTGCCGTGGTCGAGCAAGCATCTCGACGAGTGCCTCACCAGTGCCGCCCGTCGGTTCGGCTGGGACAAACGCAATCCGGCCGTCGGTTCGATGCGCGACGGTGACGAGATCGTCGGCTACGGCATGGCGTCGTGTACCTGGTCCGCCGGGCGTCAGCCCTGCGAGGCGCGGGTCGAACTGCGCGCCGACGGCTCGCTGTTCGCCGCCTGCGGCACCCAGGATATCGGCACCGGCACCTATACCATCGTGGCGCAGGCCGTCGCCGAGCTGACCGGTGCGGATCTCTCGCGTATCGAGGTCAAGCTGGGCGAGACCAGCCTGCCGGCCGGACCGCTCTCGGGCGGCTCCATGGCGACAGCCACGGTGCTGCCGGCCGTGGCCGCCGCGGTACGCGACGCGCTGGATGCGATCAAGGAAGTGGCGACCGGCAGCGGCGGCGCCTTCGAAGGCAGCGATGCCGATTCGCTCGAGGCGGAGCAGGGCGGTCTTACCGATGGCAAGCGCCGCGTGAGCTTCGAGGAGATTCTCGAGACCGGCAAGCTCTCTAGCGTCAACGGCAAGGGGAGCGCGGCGCCGGGGGACGAACGAAGCGAGTACAGCTTCCGCTCGTTCGGCGCGCATTTCGTCGAGATTCGGATCGATCCCGAGATCTCGCGCGTGCGCGTGGCCCGGGTCGTTTCCACCATCGACATCGGCCGGGCGATCAATCCGCCGACGGCGCGCAATCAGGTCGAAGGCGGCATTGTCATGGGGCTCGGCATGGGGCTTCTCGAGAAGCTCGACTACGACCCGCGTGACGCACGGCTGATCAATGCCAACGTGGCCGACTACATCGTGCCGACGCATGCCGATGCGCCGGACATCGATGTCGAGCTGCTCGACTACCCGGACTTCAAGCACAACGAATTCGGGGGCCGGGGCGTCGGCGAAATCGGTCTTACCGGGGTGGCGCCGGCGATCGCCAATGCGATCTATCACGCCACCGGCAAACGCTATCGGGATCTGCCGATCACGATAGAAGCGCTACTGGCTGCGTCCTAGCGGCGAGTGTCGCCCGTTCCGTTCAGGAACAGCTCGACGCAGCGTTTGACCCGGTTTTCGATCGCCGTCCGTGAGGGCGGCGATTCCAGTTGCAGGACCCGGATCAGATGCCATTCGCCCAGCAGCATGCCGAGAAAGATCCCGGCGAGTTCGACGCTGTCGCACGCTGGCAGCAGCTGCCGTTGCACCCGGCGCTCGAGGTAGTCCGCCAGCGCGTGTCGAACGCGACCCGGACCGCCGTCGAAGAACAGCCGCGCCAGCAACGGCTGGCGCGGGCTTTCGGCGACGACCTCGCGATAGATGCCCAGGGTTTCCTCGTCCATTATCTTGACCAGCAGATCGATGCCGAGACGTTCCAGCGCGACCTGGATCGGCAGCTCGTCGATGCCGTCGGCCGTCAGCGTGTCGTAGATATGATGGGAGCGTCGTTCGATCATCGCCTGGAACAGGCCTTCCTTGCTGCCGAAGTGGCGATAGAGCGTCGTCAGCGAGCCCCCGGCGTGGGCCACGATATCGTTGACGCTGACCTGGCCGTAGCCGCGTTCGAGAAATAGCCGCTGTGCGGCATCGAGCAGTGCGTCCCGGCGCTGGCGGCCGCGTTCGGTCGTTGGCGGTGAATCCTTGGGAGATGTCGATGACATGGCGCTTCCTCGTGCCGGCCCGGCCGGTTTTTTCTGATACGCGATGGCGTTTTTTAAAAGATAGTGTAGTCTACACTACACATTGAGTGGGCGTGCGCCACTGGCATGAAAAAAGGCTCTGCATGAAGATCAAGAAGAAAATCTATTCGGCGGTGATCGTTCTGGTGGTGCTGGTAGTGGCGCTGGTTCTCGTGTGGCGTTGGTGGCACACGGGGCGCTATTTCGTCGAGACGGACAACGCCTACGTGCATACCGACGCCGTGGCGGTGCGGGCCGAAGTCAGCGCGCGAGTGATGGAAGTGGCGGTGGACGACAACGAGCGCGTCGAACGGGGCGATCTGCTGGTCCAGCTCGACGACCGCGATACCCGCAGCCAGCTGGCGCAATCCCAGGCGCAGCTGGCCGTCAGCACTGCTAACGTGACCCAGGCCGAGCGTCAGGTCGATCTCGACCAGGCCAGCATCGACGAAGCCCAGGCGCAGGTGACAGCGGCACAGTCGGACGTGTCCCAGGCGCAACAGCATCTTCAGCGCTCGCAGTCGCTGGCGGCGAACAATTACGCCTCGCGCCAGCAGCTGCAGGACGACCAGGCCTCGCTGCGAGTCGCCCAGGCGACGCTGGCGGCGCGTCAGGCCAGTGTCGAATCGGCGAAACGCCGGCTGTCTGCCGACCGGGCGTCGATCGACAGCGCCAAGGCCAACCGCGATGCCGCCCAGGCCGATATCGATTACGCCCAGAGCCAGCTGGACAAGACCCGTATCGTCGCCAGACGCGATGGCGTGATCGGAAATCTGAGCGTCGAGCCCGGCGATCTGGCCCAGCCGTCGCTGACGCTGATGCAGCTGGTTCCGGTACAGACCGCGTACGTGGTCGGCAACTACAAGGAAACCCAGATCGGGCGGATGCGCGTCGGTCAGCCGGTGTCGCTGGAGGTGGATGCCTACCCGGATATCGAGTTCAAGGGCAAGGTCGACAGCGTAGCGCCGGCCACCGGCACCCAGTTCAGCCTGCTGCCGCAGGACAACGCCACCGGCAACTTCAACAAGATCGTCCAGCGCGTGCCGGTCAAGATTCGCGTCACGGAGCCCAAGGATCAGCTATGGCGGCTGCAGTCCGGCCTTTCTGTCGTGCCCTCGGTGGATACCCGCAGCGTCGACGGCCAGGCGATCTATTTCGATCCCGGCCCGCATCTCGACGACGGTTCGGACCGCGCCGTCGACGATAAGTCGTGAATCAGCGCCGTGCGTGTCGATCATGCCTATCGTTCATGAGTGCTGTCGCGAATGTCTGTCATGAAAATGTCTGCCGTGAGTATCGGTCATGAGTGTCGGTCATGAGTGTCGGTCATGAGTGAAGTGGCACCGCCTTCGGGGGCCGGTCCGCAGGAGATGCCCTCCTGGCATTACCGCTTCGGTTTCATCGCGGCGGTGTTCGGCATGTTCATGGCGATCCTGGATATCCAGATCGTTGCCAGCTCGCTGAACGAGATCCAGGCCGGCGTCTCGGCCTCGAGCGACGAGATTTCCTGGATCCAGACCTCCTACCTGGTGGCGGAGATCATCATGATCCCGCTCTCCGGCGTGCTGATGCGCTGGCTTTCCACCCGTGTTGCCTTCGTCATCTCCTGTGTCGGCTTTACGCTGGCCAGCCTCGGCTGTGCGTTCGCCACGAGTATCGAGCAACTGATCGTGCTGCGGGCGATCCAGGGCTTCATGGGCGGGGCGATGATCCCGATTACCCAGGCGATCAGCTTTACGCTGTTTCCGCGTCGGGCGATGGGCGCGGTCCAGGGTGTGATCGGCATGGTGGTGACGCTGGCACCGTCGATCGGTCCTACCGTCGGCGGTTATCTGACCGAAATCTTCAGCTGGCACTGGCTGTTTCTCATCAACGTCGTCCCTGGCGTGCTGGTGTCGCTGGCAGTGTGGCGCTTTCTCGACATCGACAAGGGCGATGCCCGCGTCGGCAAGACCCTCGATTTCCGGGGCTTGATTCTGATCGCGCTGTTTCTGGGTAGCCTCGAATTCGTGCTCGAGGAGGGCCCTGGCGACGACTGGTTCTCGAGTGAGCTGATCGTGTGGATGACGCTGCTCTGCGCGGCTTCCTGCATCGGCTTTTTCCGGCGGGTGTTCACCTACGCGCACCCCATCGTCGATCTTCATGCGTTCAAGAATCTCAACTTCTCGATCGGCACCGGACTGGTGTTCGTGGTCGGGATTGCAATGTACGGGCTGGTCTATCTGATGCCGCTGTTTCTGGGGGGCGTGCGCGGCTACTCCAGCCTGCAGATCGGTGAGGTGATGTTTGTCACCGGCGTGGCGATGTTCTTCACCGCGCCCCTGATCGGACGGCTGACCAACTCGGTGGACTTGCGCCTGCTGCTGTTCATCGGTCTGGCGCTGGTCGGCATTGGCACGGCAATGAACTCGAATCTCACCAGCGAGTCGGGCTTCTGGCAGTTCTTCTGGCCGCAGATCGTGCGCGGTATCGGCATGATCATGTGCATCATTCCCGCGTCGCGTATTGCCATGGGTACGCTGCCACCGCAGGAGCTGGGCAACGCCGCCGGGTTGTTCAGCGTGATGCGCAACCTCGGTGGCGCGGTGGGTCTGGCGATGCTCGACACCGTGCGCGACTGGCGCGTGGATTATCACTGGAATCAACTGATTCCCGCGCTCAATGAGGGCAGAATCGTGGTTCAGCAGCAGATCGACAACTATCAGTCGATGCTGATCGGCCACGTCGCCGACCCTTACCATAGCGCGGTGGCGCTGCTCGGCCAGCGTCTCGGCGTTCAGGCCCAGGTGCTCGCCTACAACGATATCTTCCTTTGGCTGGGCTGCATCTATCTGCTCTGCGTGCCGCTGGTTTTCCTGCTCAAGAAAATCGAGCACTGAGAGACGCACTGCATTCTCGCCAGTCGCTGTCGGGTGCGCTGAGTAGCGGCCTGACGGACCAACGCGTGCGTGCATGGCTGCGATGTCGATGATTCAATGGCGTCATCTTCCGCTCGACGACCTTCAGGATCCTCACCATGCCTTCGCCCCAATCTTCCAAACCCGGCGCCGACGAACCCACCCGTACCGTACTGCGCCTGATCGGCAGTTTTGCCGCACCGGTGGTGATCTATCTGGTGGCCTGGGAGCTGGTGGCGCGGCTGATTCTGCCTGGCGTGGCGGCTAGCGGACGCGAGTTCGTGATCAATCTGTTCAGCGTGCTGATTCCGTTCGCGGGCGTAATGGCCAGCGTCTATCTCGCCGGTATCAAGGCCGGTCGGCTGATGGGCGGCGGCGTGATGGCGGTGTTCTTCCTCTATCTCTACGTCTCCTCCGGCGTCGCGTTCAGCTGGCTGCCGGTGGCGTTGACGCTGGGCGGAATTGCGCTGGCGGTGGTCGTCGCACGCTACTGCCCGACGATGAAACCCGATCTCGGCGGCGCTTTCGGCTAGGTCGCCCCATGTCGACGCCGACTTCCGTTCCAACGCCGCAGGCAGACTCTGCACTCACCCAGTGGCTGGCGGATCGCCGCGATGGCCTGAGCCGACGGCGCTGGCGCGGCGTGCTGTGGATTGCCGACGACGCTTCGAATGCGATCCGCAAGGCGATGGCCTGGATCGCATCGGCCGATTGGCAATCGCCGCTGTGGATCGGCCCCGAACTGCCGGAGTTGCCGGAAAGCCTGGCGCGATTGAGCGCTTCCCGCGCCCGCAGCCAACTGGGCAGCGAGCACGATCTGGTGGTGTTCGATACGGTTTCCGCACAATCCGGGTTCGACCCGGACGCCTTCGGGGCCATCAGCGGCACCGTCCTGGCCGGGGGCTGGCTGGTACTGCTGACGCCGAAGCACTGGCTAAAGCCCACCGGGGCAAACTGGCTGCCGGATGCCGACTATCGACGGCTGGCGCACTGGCCCCATGAGGCGGAAACCCTGTCGACGCATTACCTGCAACGCCTCGCCGGAAGACTCCGAGACAGCGCCAACCTGGCGATGTGGCCGCCTGATACCGCGTTGCCGCTTTCGTCTTCAGCGATCTTCTACGATTCAGAGTTCGAACCGGACTCTCACATCAATGCGCGCGTCGACGACAGCGACTGTCTGACTCGGGATCAGGCAGCGGCGGTGTCGCGGCTGACGCGGATGCGCCGCCGCCGCCCGGTGGTGCTGATCGCCGACCGCGGCCGTGGCAAGAGCGCCGCGCTGGGCATCGCGGCGGCGCGGCGCCTGATGCAAGGCGAGCGTCGACTGTGGATCACGGCGTCGAGTGTCGTTGCAGTCGAGGCCGTGTTCGAACGGCTGGCGCAGCTGTTGCCCGACGGCCGTCGCGACTCGAACCGTTTCGAGGTCACCTTGGATGGCCGCATGAGCTGCGTGGAGTGGCTGCTCCCTGAGCAGGTGACGGCAGCGCTGGCATCGGCCGATATCGACGCACAATCTCCGCCGACGCTGTTCGTCGACGAGGCTGCAGCGATTCCCGCCGCGCGGCTGATCGCTTGGTTGCGCCGCTTTCCACGCATCGCCTTCGCCACGACCGTGCACGGCTACGAGGGGACCGGGCGCGGGTTCGAGGTGCGACTGCGCGACGCGCTGGATCGGCTGACGCCGGAGTGGAAGCGGCTGACGCTACAGACGCCGATCCGCTGGGGCGCCGGCGATCCGTTGGAAACGCTGACTCGGGATCTGCTGTGTCTGGATGCCGAGATCGAGCCGGACGATTCCGTTTCGAACGCCGTGCGCGAAGCATCGGTCAGCTATGAATGGCTGGACCGGGAATCGCTGGCTGGGGACGAGGCCTTGTTGAACCCGATCTTCGGGCTGCTGGTGCAGGCCCACTATCGCACCTCGCCCAGCGATCTGCGTCAGCTGCTGGATGGGCCCGATGTTCAACTGCTGGCGGCTTTTGCCGGCGAGGCCGGGGAAAAGCACGTGGTGGGGCTGTGCGTGGTCCAGCAGGAGGGCGGCTTCGACGCCGAACTGGCCAATGCCATCTATCATGGGCAGCGCCGCCCGCGTGGTCATCTGCTGGCACAGTCGCTGGCCACCCACGGCGGTTTCGAGGCCGCCGCGCTCGCGTGTTGGTGGCGCATCATGCGCATTGCGGTGCATCCCGCCGTCCGACGTCGAGGGCTGGGTGCGGCAATGATCGAACAGGTTGCGAGCGCGGTACGGGGTCATGGCCTCGATCGCCTGGGTGTGAGCTTCGGCGCCGAGCCGGCGCTGATTCATTTCTGGCGCCAGCAAGGTTTCAGCACGTTGAGAATCGGGCTGACGCGGGAGGCCTCCAGCGGCGAACCGGCGCAGATGATGGGCCGCGGGCTGACGTTGGATGCCGAACAGGCCATGGCTCGCATGAACGCGGACCACGTCTCCCAGTTGCCGGACCTGTTGGCCAGCGAGCTACGCGACATCGAACCCCTCGTCGCGGCGGCCTGGCTGCATGAAGGGGCGGTGGCATCGCTGTCTGACGATCTGCCGGAACGAATCGCCTGGTTTGCCGCGGGCGGCGGTGAACTGGCGCTGGTGCGGCCCTGGCTGCGGCTGGCCTGGCTTGCTTGGTGGCGGCAACAGCCACCGACCAGCGTTCCGCAGGCGCTGGAGGTCGATCGCGCGGGCGGTTTCTCGGCTGATGGAGGAGAGAACCCGGATCTAACGGAAGCGCCTCACGTGGCTGCCGCGGTAGCGGCGCTGTTCCAGTATCGGGACGGCGCACTGTCATCGCGGGGGCGGCGTGAGCAGCAGGGCGCGGCGCGCCGGCTGGCGGCGACCCTGCTGGCATGGATCGCCGAAAATGAGGGCGAGAAGGCCGGTGAGAAAGGTGGGAAGATCGACGGCGAGCCCAATATGGTCAAGCCGCAACTAGACGAGTAAGGTGTTGGCACCTCAAAACGAGCCGCGGTTCGCGCCGCCGGCTCAGATTTCATTCATCACTCTTTCGACACCCGTTGCGGCGAGCTGCTCGCCGCGCGACGAGGCTGGAATCGACCATGAACGATCATCTGCTGCAACTCTCTCCCGAGCCCGTGTGGCGCCACTTTCGTACGCTCTGCAATACGCCGCGCTCCTCAGGTCACGAAGCGAAACTGGTCGAGATTCTGGAACGCTGGGCCGACGACAACGGCCTGACCCACGACCGCGACGGCTACGGTAATCTGCGGATCCGCCGAGCCGCGAGCCCCGGCTGCGAGTCGGTACCCGGCGTGATCCTGCAGGGCCATCTCGACATGGTCACCCAGGCCAACAGCGATCATCCCCACGATTTCCTCAACGACCCGCTCGATACCTACGTCGAAGATGGCTGGTTGCATGCCCGCGGTACCACACTCGGCGCCGACAACGGTCTCGGCGTGGCGGCGGCGCTGGCGATTCTTGAAGCGGATGATATAGACCACGGGCCGATCGAGGCGCTGTTCACGCTGGAAGAAGAGACGTCGTTGCAGGGCGCGCTGTCGCTGGACGAAGGCTGGCTGGAAGGGCGCTATCTGCTCAATCTCGATTCCGAGGATCGGGGCGAGGTCTACATCGGCTGCGCCGGCGGTGCCGATGTCGTCGTCGATGCCGATCTGCCGATGCGCGGATGCGACGAAGAAGAGGTGATGCGCAAGATCTCCCTGACCGGGCTGGTCGGCGGGCACTCCGGCGCGGATATCCATAAGGAGCGCGGCAATGCCAACCAGCTGCTGGTCCGTGCACTGCGCGGGCTGAGCGATCTGGAAATTCGCCTGGTGGATTACCACGGCGGCACGCTGCGCAACGCCCTGCCTCGTGAGGCGTTCGCCACCATCGTCGTCGACGAGCATCATCTGCCGGCCGTGGAAGAGACACTGGTCACGTTGCAGGCGCTCTATCGTGAAGAGCTGGCGGGCGTGGACGACGGCGTGACGCTATCGCTGTCACCGGCCGCGACCTCCTGCGAAGAGGCCGAAGCGCTGACCGATACCGCCACGCAGTTGCTGGTTGCCGCCCTGCATGCCGCGCCTCACGGCGTCGACCGCATGAGCGTCGAAGTGCCGGGCGTGGTCGAGACCTCCAACAATCTCGGCGTGGTCTCGCTGGAGAACGGGCGTTTCCATCTCTGCGCGCTGGTCCGCTCGCTGCGCGATAGCGCGACGCTCAACCTCGCCGACCGTTTCACCGCACTGTTCGGCCTGATTGGCGCCCAGACGCGGGTCGAGAACGTCTACCCAGGCTGGACGCCGAGTGCTGACAGCACCCTGCTGACGCGCTTCCGTCGCTTGCATCAAGAACAGCTGGGCGAGGATCCCGCGGTCAAGGTGATCCACGCCGGGCTCGAGTGCGGCATCATCGGCGGCAAGTATCCGGAGCTGGAAATGATCTCCTTCGGCCCGGTGATTCGCGGCGCGCATTCACCCACCGAGCGTACCGAGCTCTCATCCGTCGAAGAGTTCTGGAAAGTCCTCAAGGCGCTGGTGGCCGATATCGCCTCCGGCAAGGCCGCCTGAAGCTGAACATGACGAGCGGTTCTCTCGCAGCAATTCAAGAGAACCGCTCGCCGCGGGTGAAAGCCCATTCCCCCAAGCGCCTTCCTAGTATTACACGGTCATTTTCAGTAGCCATCGCACCGAGGGAAACAATAGTTAAGGGGAAATGCCGGGCCTTCGACTCCACAAGCTTTCCGGTAATCGGACTGATGTTTGGTCGGTGACGGTAAGCGGCAACTGGCGCGTGACCTTCCGGTTTGACGATGGAGACGCCGAGATAGTGAACTATGAAGATTATCACTGAGGTGCTCTTATGTTGATGCACAACCCGCCCCACCCAGGTGAAGTCATACGAGAGCTTTGTCTGGAACCCCTTGGCCTATCAGTAACCGCAGCTGCGGAAGCGCTAGGCGTAACCCGAAAAACGTTAAGTGCCGTTCTGAATGGAAAGGCCGGCATTAGTCCGGAAATGGCGATCCGGCTTTCTATTGCTTTTAATACCTCGTCAGAGAGCTGGCTAATCCAACAGTCTCAATATGAGCTTTGGCATGCCGAGCAGCATCGAAAAGATCTTAGAGTCAAGAGGCTAGTTGCCGCGTAGAAAAGCAATATAATCAAGTCTCTAGCGCCTTAACCCGCATCAATTCATTTCCATAGAACAATACGCCGAGAATTAGGGGTCATCGTCTGTAAAAGGCGTTATACCGGGACGGCGGTAACGCCTCAAACAACGCTTTATTGCCGCTTCTGTTGGCGCGTGTCCTCGCGTACCGCCTCGCAACCTTCCTCAGAGATATATCCCTTCGAGAGCGCGTGCTCCGCCATGCTGACGCTGTCGTGGGCCAGTATCAGCTCGCACCCTGCCTGCTTGACCTCGTTGGCCAGCGCTTCGATCGCGGCATCTCGTTCCGGGTCGTTGTCGACCTTGCGAATGTAGATGGCGCGTACGCGATCCGGGTGCGCCTTGACGATTTCGGCGTAGACCTCGGGATCCCGCTGGCCGCTGTCGCCGATGAGGATGAACGGCAGCGTATCGTAGAGCGCCAGCATGTTGTTGATCACATCGGACTTGTGGTCCTGTGCTTTACGCGGCCAGGGGCGCTTCAGCGTCATGCCCCATTCGCGCAGGAACAGGATCGGCCCGACCGGAATATTGTTCATGTTGAAGAACGTCTCGAGCACTTCGTAGATGGCCCATGGCCCCCGCGATACGTAGAGCATGGGGCGCTTGCGATTCTCTTCGGCACCACCGTAGAGCGCGCGATACAGGGCGGAGACGCCGGGAAAGGCGGTTCGTCGATCGGCCTTTTCCATGAACAGCCGATAGAGCATCTTCAGCTTGTTGGCGACACCGGTGTACATCACGGTGTCGTCGATATCGCTGATCACGATCAGGTCGGTGCTGGCCGGTGGAATATAGATTTCGGTTTCGGTGCTGATGGCGTCGTCTTCCGAGACCACCTGCAGTTTGACCGTATGCCAGATCGCGTCGGCGGGAAGCGTGTGGGTGATATCGACATGGGCGTGGAAATAGCCGTCACGGTCGGTGGTGACGGTGGCATGAGTCGCGCCCATCCGGATATCGACACGGGCATCTCTGACCCCGTGCCTGACGACGCGGCGGGCGACATCGACCAGGTCGCTGGCGACACCGCCTTGCTTCCAGCCCGCCAACCGGCCGGGTTGCCGAAACACGCGACCCATGATGAAGGCTTCCGAATGCGAGCCATAGCCGCGATACGGATGCACGATGACGCCGCCTTCACCCTTGTCTCCCCGCATGGGGCGGATGAAAATTCGAACCAGCTTCTTGGTGAAATGGACGAGCTTGGCGACGAACAGCCGGGGCAGCGAATTCGATTCCGAAGCGGAATCGGCGCTGAAACGCTCGTGGGATCGCTCTCTGTAACGGCTTCCGGAGCTGTCACCGCCAGCACTGCTACCGGCGCTTTCACCAGAATTGCCACCAGAACTGTCGCTGGAACTATTGGCAGAGGTGTCGGCGGAAATGTCGGAAGAGTGGGGCACGATGAGAGGCAATCCTAGGTTTGGTTAACCGTGAGTATGGGAACTCAAGGGCCATCGTGCAAAGTCTGACGGAGAATCGGACAAAATGAGAGAGCCTGATGCAAGAACGCCCACCAAAAGGCGGGCGTTCGTTCAGCCATGTCCGAAGGCGATCAGGCGTGCTGTTTGCTGTGACGCCCTTCGGCCAGCTCTTCCAGCAGCTTGGCATTGAAGTCGTCGAGATCTTTCGGCGTGCGGCTGGTGACCAGGCCGCTGTCGACCACGACGGATTCGTCGACCCAGGCGGCGCCGGCGTTCTTCAGATCCTGCGCGACTGACGGCACCGAGGTCATCTTGCGACCCTTGACGACTTCGGCGTTGATCAGGATCCACGGCGCGTGGCAGATCGCGGCGACCGGCTTGCCGGCTTCGAAGAAGGCCTTGACGAAGCTGAGCGCGGTGTCGTTCAAACGCAGAGTGTCCGGGTTGAACAGGCCACCGGGAAGTACCAGCGCGTGATAGTCGGCAGCGCTGACGTCGCTGAGACTCTTGTCGGCTTCGTAGGTGTCGCCCCAGTCCGTTTCGGCCCAGGCACGGATGCCCTTGCCGTCCGGCGTGATCACGTGGGTTTCGACACCCTGACTTTGCAGCGCGGCGCGCGGTGCGGAGAGTTCGGATTCCTCGAAGCCATCGGCGGCGAGAATTGCGACACGTTTGCCATTGAGTTGCTGAGCCATCTTGACCTCCTGGTCCTGGTAAATCGGCTCGATAAATCGGCTGGATATATCGGCTGATGTTTCCATAAATCACAAGCCCATGGGCCGTCCCGGTCCATGTATCGGCTTACTCCTAAAGTTTGGGATAGTCTGAATAAAGTTCAAGGGAAAATCGGGGCTTTCGATGCCATGGCTTGCGCTGGGTCAATAACTTGCGGATGGTGGCGCCGCAATGGCGTCGAGGTCAGAAGAAGGCAAAGCGATGAGTAAGGCGAAACGATGAATGTAGCGGGGGAGTGGCTGTCGGGCGGCGGTCTTGTCATGGTGTCGCTGCTCGGATTGATGGTAGTGGTGTTGGGCGTCGGTCTGCTATGGCAGCGGCAGCGCTACATGCGCGAGAGGGACGCGCTCCAGTCCCGTTTGCAGGCCAGCGAGGCTCAGTGCCTGCGCCTGGAGCACGAGCTGGCCCAGAGCGACAGCCAGCAGGACGATCTTCGCGAGCGTCAGGCCCAACTTCAGCAGCAGTTGGTCGCCCGCGAACAGCAGCTCGAGGCGCTCAATGAACGTCTGGCCACGCTGCGTGAGCAGTACGGTCGGTTGGAGACCCGCCACGAGCAGCAGCAGAACCAGCATGCCGAACAGCTCCAACTACTCGAGCAGGCGAAAACGCGGCTGGGCCACGAGTTCGAATCGCTTGCCGGGCGCATTTTCGACGAGCGTCAGCGCGCCTACAGCGCACAGAGCCGGGACAGTCTGGAGGCGCTGCTGAAGCCGTTTCGCGAGCAGGTCAGCGGCTTTCGTCAGCGTCTCGAAGAGATCCACGGTCAGGAAGTGCGCGAACGCACCACGCTCAAGGTGCAGATCGATCAGCTCGCTTCGCTCAACCGCCAGATCACCGAAGAAGCCGCCAATCTCACCCGCGCCCTGAAAGGCGACAAGAAGATGCAGGGCAACTGGGGCGAGATGATGCTGGAGTCGGTGCTGGAACGCTCCGGTCTGCGGCGGGATATCGAATACCGCCGCGAGGTATCGATCGATGGCGAGCACGGGCGTCAGCGTCCGGATGCGATCATCTACCTGCCGGACGACAAGCACCTGATCGTCGATGCCAAGGTCTCGCTCAACGCCTATGTGCGCTACGTCAACGCCGAAGACGAGGTCGAGCGCGAGCAGGCGCTACGCGCGCATGCGCAGGCGGTGAGAAGCCATATCGAGTCGCTTTCCGGGCGTGACTATCCGCAGCTGCCGGGACTGCGCTCGCCGGATTTCGTGTTCCTTTTCATGCCGGTGGAACCGGCCTTTGCGGTCGCCTTCCAGCATGACGAAAGCCTGTTTCAGGACGCGTTCTCTCGCGACATTATCGTGGTCACGCCGACCACGCTACTGGCCAGCCTGCGCACCGTGGCGAGCCTGTGGAATCTCGAGCGGCAGAACGAGAACGCGCGGCATATCGCCGAGCGTGCCGGCAAGCTGCTCGACAAGTTCCAGGGGTTCGTTTCGAGCCTTGAGGATGTGGGCCGGCATCTGGGGCGGGCGCAGGGCAGTTACGATCAGGCGATGGGGCGGCTGTCGACCGGCCAGGGCAGCCTGGTCGGCCAGGCGCTGGCGCTCAACAAGCTGGGCGTGCGGATGAAGCGCGATCTACCGGCGCATCTGACTCGCGATGCCGAGGACGATATCGACAGCGAGCCGGGCGAACCGGAAGGCGACGGCGAATCACGGCAGGTCGAGGATTCCAGCCGCGATCCGCGCTCGCCTGATGACGGCTCGGCCTCGTAAACGCAGACCGCCGCCCGGGTGGGCGGCGGTCATCAACAGCGATCGGTTCGCGCGGAAGAAGATCAACCCAGGTAGGCGTTGAGCATCCAGACGGTCTTTTCCTGCTCGCGGATGTAGTCGCTGGCCAGAGAGGCGGTGCCTTCGTCATCGGCATCGCTGGCCTGGGAGAGCAGTTCGCGCTGGAGCTCGATCAGGACCTGAAAACCTTCCACCAGCCCGCGCACGCACTGCTTGCCGTCGGCGACCTGCTTGTCTTCCTGGATCTGGGAGATCTTGGCGTAGTCGCTGTAGGCATGCAGCGGCTGGTAGCCCAGGGTCAGAATGCGTTCGGCGACTTCGTCGACCTTGGTCAGCAGATCGGTGTAGATCTCCTCGAACTTAGCGTGAAGCTCGAAGAACTGCTCGCCCTTGACGTTCCAGTGATAGCCGCGGGTGTTCATGTAGAACACCTGATAGTTGGCCAGCAATCCGTTGAGTCGCTCCGCGAGCTGCTGGGCGCTGGACGCGTGCAGACCTATCGCATTGGTATCGGTATCGGACATGGTATCTCTCCTGGAAAGTGATGGTGAGAGTGTAACCGGGCGCTCTCCGCAGACCCATCCAAGTGTCGGTATGGCTTGGATAGCGTCGTTCTATCAGGATGTTAAGCGCGTTTCGAAGCGTGTTTCGTATCTACCTATATCAGGGCTACATGACCAAAAGACAAGCCTCGCGTGAGTTCGTCCGACGGTGCCTCATCGGTTGGTGTCGGCCCGCCAGAGCCTGGCCAGCGTGCGCGCGCGATCGCTCAGCAGTTCGCCGCAGCGGGCCAGTGCCTCATCCAGCGTGATCGGGCCGTCAGCCAGGGCGAACGCGGCGGTGATGCCGTGTTCGAACGCGTCCTGCCACTGATCGCCGAGGCGCCCGACCAGCGCGACGGTGGGTACGCCGAAGCGCTCGGCTCGACGGGCGATGCCGATCGGCGTCTTGCCGGAAAGGCTCTGGCCATCCAGCTGGCCCTCGCCGGTGATGACCCAGTCGGCATCGGCCAGCAGCGTGTCGAACTCAACCTGCTCCATCACCAGCTCGATGCCGGGGCGCAGGGTGGCGCCGAGGAAGGCGCGAGCGGCGAAGCCCATGCCGCCGGCGGCACCGGCGCCGGGCAGTTCGCGGAAATCCACGTCGAGTACGTTGGCGGCAAGATCGGCGAAGTGCGCCAGCGCCCGGTCGAGCCGGGCGACATCGGCTTCCGTCGCTCCCTTTTGCGGGCCGAAGATGGCGCTGGCGCCGCGCGGCCCGAGCAACGGATTGTCAACGTCGACCGCGGTCTGCACTTCAAGCTCGGCCAGCCGCGGGTCGAGGCCGTCGAGATCCAGCGTCTCCAGGTCGGCCAGCGCAGCCCCGCCCGGGGGAAGCGGCTGACCTTCGCGATCGAGCAGGCGCGCACCGAGCGCGGCCAGCATGCCGGCACCGGCATCGTTGGTGGCGCTGCCACCCAGCGTCAGCACCAGCGACCGGGCGCCGGCATCCAGCGCGGCCAGAATCAACTGACCGACCCCGAAGGTGGTGCTATGTAGCGCGGTACGCTCGCCGCGCTCGAGCTGCTGCAGGCCGCTGGCCTCGGCGAGTTCGACGAATGCGGTGCGCGAGGCTTCGTGCCAGCCCCAGGCCGCGGTGGCCTCACGCCCCAGCGCATCCTGCACGGTCGCCGTACGCCGCTCGGCATCCGTCGCCGCCAGCAGCGCATCCAGCGTCCCCTCGCCGCCGTCGCCCATCGGGCACTGATGGAGGGTGGCGTCGGGCAGTTCCTGCCGCAGGCCGGCGGCGATGGCGGCGGCGGCATCGCGGGCGGAGAGCGCATCCTTGAAGCTATCGGGGGCGATGACGATGTTCATGGCATCCTCGGCTGGGAGTGAATCGGGGCGGATTGTGGCTCTGATCAGCATAACGTCGTTCGCGGTTGGCGGCGACGGGCGCGTCAGGGCGCCGCGATCGAGATGCACACGAGACACAAGCGGACTTAGGCAAAAGACAAGCGGGGCTGAAACGAGACACTAGCGAGACGCAGACGTCGTGCCTCCCCGGCGCAGGATGATGGAGGTTCGACGACATCGAAAAGCGCCGGGGACCGTGGATTGGCAGGCGGGAAAATGGCATGCTGAACACTGTTCGCAATCCCTGCGAGGTGGCTGTCATGAACGATCGATTTCGTCGAGCTAGGCGCTGGTCGAGTCTCTGCATCGGGCTCGCGATACTGAGCGGATGCCAGGCGCTGTCGGCGCCGGGACCTACCTCGTCGGCGGGCGGCGACGTGCTACCGAGCGCCTGTCGCTGGCCTGCCAGCGGAGACTCGCTCGAGCGTCTGCGGGCGACCCGCGACGCCCTCGAAAGCCAGGGCTACGCGATCCTGGACACCGATGCCACCCTGGGCCTGGTCAGCGCCGAGCGCAAGACCGCACAGCCGGGCCTCGGCGCCGTGAACAGCCCGTTCGGGCGTACCGGCTTCTGGGGCGGTTTCGGTCTGGGTGGCCGGCACGGTTATTCGCTAGGTCTGTTCCAGAACTTCGGCGGCGGCTACAACACCGATCCGGTCCAGATCGAGCGTGTTTCGGTGGTGACGCCGGACGCGACCACCCTGGTCGATCGTGACTCGGTGGTGGTCGACTACAACGGCTATCTGATCGATGCGCGCAGCTACAACCAGCCCTCGTTCTGCCAGCAGCTACATCAGGATATCGAATCTCGCCTGAACCAGCCCACTGCGGGAGCGGCCCCATGAGCCATCGTGAAATGACGACACGGCATGACGCCATCAATGGGCGATTCCGGGTTCGACGAATCGTCGGGCCGGGTCTGTTGTTCGGAAGCCTGCTGATCGCAAGCCTGTTGCTGACGGCCTGCGCGGTGTCGCCCCAGGCGCAGCCGAGAAGCATCGCGGTGCAGGCGACCGCCGACGAGACGCTCAAGGCGACACTCGCGATGCTGGCGGAGCGCGGGTTCGTGATTCGTCATGGCGATGGCGACCTGGGCCAGATCGATGCCGTGCTGGCGTCGCGCTCCGGTTACGAGATGCACGCCAAAGTCACCAGCGGTGGCGAACGCCCGCCGGGGCTGGTTCTGCAGAACGGCAATACCTATCTCACCTTGAGCGGTCGGCGCGGCGGGCATCCGCTGGAAGCGGTCGAGCTCGATCCTCTCTTTATCGATGTTCAGAATCGGCTGGGGTTGTTGCCTTGAGAAAATGGACGCTGCTGCGCGGCTGGCGTGGCCTGGGAATTGGCGTGGCGATCGGGCTCTCGGCGGGGGCGCCTTCGACGGGCATGGCGCATCCCCATGGCTGGGTCGACCTGAGCGTCGAAGGCGTCTTCGACGGCCAGGGCGATCTGACTGCTCTGCGCCAACGCTGGCGCATGGATCCGTTCTACAGCCAGGTGGTGATGGAGGACATGGCGCAAGTGAAAGGCGAGACCACGATGGCGCAACGCCTCGACGCGCTGGGTGTCGAGATCCGCAACAATCTCGAGACGAACGATCATCTCACCCATATCACGCTGCACGGCAAGCCGGTGGCCCAGGGAACGGTGACCGATACCAATACCGAATATCGCGACGAGCGCCTGATCTTCAGCTTCGTGCTGCCGTTGGCCAAACCCCAGGCGATGGCGGGCCAGACGTTGCGCTATCGGATATTCGACTCGACCTACTACATTGAAATGCTCCACGAGGCCAATGCCGACGGCTCCCAGCCGCTGCCCGGTGCGCTGACGCTGGAAAATGCCCCTCAGGGTTGCCATACGCGGATTCTCAAGGCCGATCCGGATCCCGACAAGGTGATGGAGGCCTCGATGCTGGATACGACCCAGCAGGGCGAGCCCAACCTGGGCCAGTTCTTCGCCGAAACCGGAGAGATCACGTGTCCCGGTTGAGCGTGATGGCCAGATTGCTGATCCCGCTGGCACTGCTGGCTGCCATCGGCATCGCCGGCTATGCGCTGGGATGGTGGCAACAGATGGCGGTCCAGATCGTGCTCTGGCAGGGCAAGCTCTACCACGCCCTGGTCGAGGCGGTCAGCGCGCTGAATCGCGCGCCGAGTGTCACCACGTGGAGCGTGCTGCTCGGCGTGAGCTTCGGCTATGGCGTCTTCCACGCGGCGGGGCCGGGTCACGGCAAGGTGGTGCTGAGTACCTACCTGGCCTCTCAGGGCGGCGCCTGGCGCCGCGCGCTGGGGCTATCGGTGCTGGCGGCGCTGCTGCAGGGCGTCATGGCGATCGCGATCATCGGGGTGCTGGTGTTTGGGCTGGGATGGCTGACCCGGCAGGCGATGGGCAGTATCGATCAGGCTGAGCTAGCGAGCTTCGTGATCGTCTCGCTGGTCGGACTCTGGCTCTGCGTGCGCTCGCTACGCCGGCTATGGCGTTCGCGTCATATCGGCGCCGCCCCGGCGACCGTGACCTCGGCCTTCACGCCGGTCACGCCCGGCTCCAGATCGAGTCAGTCGTCGCTTGGGCCGGTGTTGCCGTCACGCCACGCCCATGACGCGCATTGCGGCTGCGGGCACGAACATCATATCGACCCGCGCGAGGCTGCAGACTGGCGGGTGGCGCTGCTGACCGTGCTGTCGATCGGCATTCGGCCCTGCAGCGGCGCCGTGCTGCTGCTGGGCGCGGCTGCACTGCTGGATCAGTTCGGCAAGGGCGTCGTTGCGGTACTGGCGATGTCGCTGGGAACGGCGCTGACCGTCTCCTCGCTGGCCTTGCTCAGCGTGCTGGCGCGGGACTGGGTCAAGCGTCATCTCAAGCCCACCGCCGCCAGCGGTCAGTGGCAGGCCTGGGTCGGTCTGGCGGGGGGCGCGCTGATACTGGTACTGGGCCTGTCGCTGACTCTGGCCCAGTGGCAGCAGGGACCGGCCGCCGCGCCACCCTTGCTGGGCGGGTCGATCTCCGATGCCTCCAGCACGCAGCAGTCCGGTCAAATACCCGGTCCGTTTGGCCCTGGGCGAGGTTGACCCGCCGACTCGGCCCATGGGATCGCAGAGCCCTCTAAACGTCGTCGTCTAACGCGCGAGACCCGCTTCTTTCGCCAGCCGAGCGATCTCCGCACGGCGCTTCTCGAGCGCTTCATCAGTATAGGCTTCGGCGCTGCCCTGGCCCCAGACCGGCCCGGGCCAGGCGGCGTCATTCTGAAAGCGCACGATCACATGGAGATGACATTGCGCCACCACATTGCCGAGCGTGGCGATGTTCAGCTTGTCGCCGCCGTAGTGGCCCATCATCGCCTGCCCCAGTTGGCTCGCTTCCTGCCATAGCGTCGCCTGCTCGTCGGCGCCCAGATCATAGACTTCGACGACCCGCTCGCGCTGCGGAATCAGAATCGCCCAGGGGTAGCGGGCATCCCGACTGAGGCGAACCTGACACAACGCCAGATCGATGACGTGGACGCTGTCCTGCTGCAGTCGCGAGTCGAGGGTGAAAGTGGGCATGAAGCCTCCGAGTGAGAACGATGAATGACGGGGGAAACGCCAGCTCCAGAACCGCTGACGGCGAGTCGGTAACCGGTAGCAGTTTAGACGCCAAATCCGGCAGTTAGACAAGTTGTCGTACGCCTTTGCGCGACTCTCTGCTACCTTGATGACAGGCCGATAACAAAACGGCCCGGATGAGCCACGAATTCATCCGCCCAAACCGTTAAGGAGGACGACACCATGAAACGCCTAATTGCTTTCTCTCTGTTCGCACTGTTCAGTGCCGGTATCCTGGCGGGCTGCAACACCGTCGATGGCGCTGGCAAGGACATCGAGAGCGGTGGCGAAGCCGTACAAGACGCCGCCAGCTGAGTTCGCGACGCCCGATCCCCAGGATCGGGCGTTTCGGTTGTATCGTCAGGCGAGTCGTATCGTCAGACTAATCGTATCGCCAGTCCGGTCTTTACGTCAGCACGACCCCGCGCCAGAAATCCCGCGTCGTCTACCACCCGTGATATCGTTTCACTGCTTCCCGACGCCCGTCGATGGAATGGAGTGACCTATGACAGCGCCGTTATCCTCTCGCACCGAAAGCCCCTCGCAGTATCCCCAGCGCGAGCTCGATCCGTTGACGGCTTTCGAGGATGCCAGCAGCCTGGCGCTCGATACGCTGCCCGGTCCGCAGGAATCGCCCGTCTCCATCGTTTTCAACGATACGGCTTACGCCACGGTACTGGCGACGCCGGATCAACTCGCGTCGCTGGCCGTTGGTTTCGCGTTCAGTGAAGGAGTGATCGATCGCTATGCCGATGTCGAAGCCGTCGACATCGAAACCAGCCGGCATGGCTTTCGGGTCCGCCTGCGGGTCGCCGAGCGGATTGCCAGACGCGCCGGCAGCCAGGCGAGGGCGACGCTATCGACCAGCGGCTGTGGTGCCTGCGGGGTGCAGGAGGAGTCGCAGCTGCTGTTCGGCTTGACCCGCCTGCCGGCCACGACCTTGCCCGAGACGACGACGATCGCCGCCGGGCTGGATGCGCTGCGAAACGAGTCCGCTCCCGGCGTGCATCTGGCTCTGGGGCTGTCCGAGATCGGCGAGATCATGACGGTGGGCCGCGATATCGGCCGCCACAACGCGCTGGACAAGGTGATCGGCGCCAGTCTGATCGCCGGCAACATGCCCGCGCTGGTGATGACCTCCAGCCGCTGCAGTCTTGAGCTGGTGCAGAAAAGCGTTCGGGCGCGGATCCCGGCGCTGGCGACGCTCTCGTATCCCTCCCGGCTCGCGGTCGAAGTCGCGCGCAGCTGCAATCTGACGCTGATCAACTGCCATCGCGGCAAACGCCTCGAACTGCTGAGCCGCGGTGACGGCTAAAAGTTCGTCCACTCCCCCGGTTATCCTCAAGCGCAGCGCGTAACGGCCGATACGCTATCCCGTTTGGCGCGCAAGCCCCCGTCCGTCAGGTTATCGACAGCTGAAACGTTAGCGGCGTAATATACTTTGGTATTACGACCAACGTTCATGTCGGCTCCGTTGCCCATCCAGCGCGCGAGGCTTTCCTTGCGCCGAGAGCGAATCCCGGTCTTCATCGCCGCCGCACTGCCGTGTGCCGGTGGCGGGCGCGTCTGTCACTGCCATTCCCGTTCGTCACCCCTCGAACGTTTAAGGAGAAGCATGTCCCAGTCCCAGCAGGAATCCAGCCCAGACGTGTCCAGTGCTGATGCCATTCAGCCCGATGCGAAGGTATTCGCCTATCACAATCCGGCCGGTGGCTGGGGCGCGCTGAAGTCGGTGGGCAAGCATCTATTGCACAGCCGCTCGCCGGCGCTCAATGCGCGTTCGCTGTTCAAGCTCAATCAGCCGGACGGTTTCGACTGCCCGGGCTGCGCCTGGGGCGATCCGGAGCACGCGTCGTCGTTCGAATTCTGCGAGAACGGGGTCAAGGCGGTGACCTGGGAAGCGACCGCCAAGCGTGTCACGCGGCAGTTCTTCGCCAGGCACAGCGTCAGCGAATTGAAGACCTGGGACGACTACCGCCTCGAGGATCAGGGCCGTCTGGTCGAGCCGATGCGCTATAACGCCGAAACGGATCACTACGAGCCGATCGGCTGGGACGCGGCGCTGGACCTGATTGCGGCCGAATTGAAGGCGCTGCCGTCACCGAATGACGGCATCTTCTATACCTCAGGCAAGGCCTGTAACGAGTCCGCCTACGTGTTTCAACTGCTGGCGCGATTCTTCGGCACCAACAACCTGCCCGACTGCTCCAACATGTGCCACGAGGCCAGCGGCTCGGCGATGAATGCAGCGCTGGGGACCGGCAAGGGCAGCGTGCTGCTGGAAGATTTCGAGAAGGCGGAAGCGATCTTCGTCTTCGGTCAGAACCCCGGCACCAATCACCCGCGTATGCTGGGCGTGCTGCGGGAAGCGGCGGAACGTGGCGCGACCATCGTCACCTTCAATACGTTGAAGGAGCGCGGACTGGAGAAGTTCGCCGATCCGCAGAAGCCGTTCGAGATGCTGCATAACGGCAGCCACCGCATCAGCAGCCACTACTTCCGGCCCAAGCTCGGTGGCGACATGGCAGTGGTGCGGGGCATGGCCAAGGCGCTGTTCGCTCGCGATGCCGCCGGAGAGGACGTGCTCGACCACGACTTCATGGCCGAGCATACCGCGCATCTGCAAGCCTACCGCACCCGCGTCGAGACGACCGACTGGGCGACGCTGGAAGACCAGTCCGGCCTGACGCGCGACGAGATGGAGCAGGCCGCCGAACTTTACGCGCGTTCCAACGCCACCATCGCCTGCTGGGCCATGGGGATCACCCAGCACGAGCACTCCGTGGCGACCGTGCGCGAGATCATCAACCTGCTGATGCTGCGTGGCAACATGGGCAAGCCGGGCGCCGGCCCGTCGCCGGTTCGTGGGCACTCCAACGTGCAGGGCGACCGCACCATGGGGATCTTCGAAAAGCCCTCGCAGGCCCTGCTGGACGCTCTCGAAGCGCGTTACGCCCGAGCCATGCCGCAGGAGTTCGGCGTGGACTCGGTGGCCGCGGTCAAGGCGATGCGTGACGCGCCGGGCAAGGTATTCATTGGCCTGGGAGGCAACTTCACTCGCGCCATTTCCGATAGCGTTGTCACCGAGCAGGCCATGGCCAACTGCCGATTGACCGCGTTCATCAGCACCAAGCTCAACCGCAGTCACCTGGTGACCGGCGAGCAGGCACTGATTCTGCCGTGCATCGGGCGTACCGAGATCGATGCCAACAGCGCTGGCAAGTCGCAGCTGATCACGGTGGAAGATTCGATGAGCATGGTGCACGGTTCCGCCGGGATCAATAAACCGGCAGACAAGTCGCTGCGCTCGGAAATCTTCATTCTGACCGGTATCGCGGAACGCTTGTTTGCCAACGACGAGCTCGGTAACGACGGGGTCGACTGGGCCTCGCTGCGCGAGGATTACGACGTCATTCGCGAGCATATCGCCGACGTCATTCCCGGCTTCGTGGACTTCAACCAGCGGGTTCGGCAGCCACGTGGGTTCTGGCTGCCCAACTCGGTCGCCAGCCTCGAGTTCGCTACCGCGACCGGCAAGGCCGAGTTTTCCGACGACGCGCTGCCGCAGGCGGTCATGCACCAGCGTCTGGCGAAACGCGACGGTTGGCTGACGCTGCAGACGATGCGTTCGCATGACCAGTACAACACCACCGTCTACGGCTATAACGACCGTTATCGCGGCATCGAGGGCGGCCGTCAGGTGATCTTCCTCAACCGCGACGATATCGCGCGGCTGGGCTTCGAGGCCGGGCAGTGGGTCGATCTGGTCGGTGAGTCCGATGACGGCGTTACGCGCCGTGTCGACGGTTTCAAGATCGTCGCCTACGACACGCCTCAGGGCTGTGCCGCCGCGTATTACCCGGAAACCAACCCGCTGCTGCCGTTGGATCACAAGGGCGTGCAGAGTCACACGCCGGCCTCGAAATCCATCGCCGTGCGCCTGGAAGCCAGCACGCGACTTGCCTGAGCTTCCGGAACTCATCGAGCTGCAGCGCCAATGGGAGGCGCTGCAGCTCGAGCATCCCCAGCTCGACCCGGTCGCGGCTCTGGTGCTGGTGGCGCTTCGGCAGTCCGATGCGCCGAGTGCCACCGGCGTTTCCTCGGCGGTGCTGTCGCGCCACCTGGGACTCGAACATGCCCTGATCCGGCGCGCGGCGGCCGAGCTGGAGGCCGGCGGCTGGGTCACTGCCCGGCCGTCCGGTGGCGCCAGCCCTGCCTTGCGGTTGATTTTGACACCCACTTGCTGACTCAATGCCGGTATCGACGACTGTCGCGATCATCGCAGAACACGATCACCGTAGAGAGGAAGCCTGCATGTCGGATCATCACCTGAATGGACGAGTCGCCGTGGTCACCGGTGGCGGCGTGGGCATCGGTTACGCCATCGCGAAGGCACTGGCGGCTGCCGGGGCGCGAGTCGTCATCACCTACCGCTCCCACGAGCCGGATGCAGAGGCGCTGGCGGCGTTGTCCGCCAGTGGCGGAGAGACGGCGTTGGCCCGGTCGCTGGACGTCACCGATGAAGCTGCCGTCGAGGATTTCGCGACCTGGCTGAAAGAGGAGGTCGGCGGCATCGATATCCTGATCAACAACGCCGGCGGCTTGATTCAGCGTTCGACCATCGAAGAGATGCCGTTCTCGCTGTGGCGAAGGGTGCAGGCGCTCAACGTGGATTCGGTCTTTCTGGTCACCCATCATCTGCTGCCGCTATTTGGCGACAACGGTGGGCGCATCGTCACGGTGTCATCGCTGGCCGGGCGCAATGGCGGGCATGCCGGTGCCACGGCCTACGCCACCGCTAAGGCGGCGCTGTTCGGCTTTACCCGCGGGCTGGCCAAGGAAGTGGCGGGGCGGGGGATTACGGTCAACGCGCTGGCGCCGGGTTTCATCGAGGCGACGCCGTTCCATGCGACCTTTACCACCGATGAATCCAAGCGCGCCACTATCGACACGATCCCCGCCGGACGCGCCGGTCTGCCCGAAGATGTCGCCTCGGCAGCGGTCTGGCTGGCCAGCGATAGTGCCGCGTTCGTCTCCGGCACCATCGTCGATATCAACGGCGCCCAGTACTTTGGTTAAGCGCTTTGGTTAAGAGCGGTGGCTAAGGGCTTTGGCTAAGAGCTTTGGCTAAGGGCTATGACCGAGAGCCTTGATTAAGGGTTTTGACTGACGGCCCGCTAGTCGAGCGTGGCAAGGAAATCGTCGAGGCAGGCGGCTAGCGCTTCGGGGCTTTGGAGCATCGGGGTGTGGCCGGCGTCGAGGATCTCGAGTCGGGCGCCGGCGATACCTGAAGTCAGCGCTTGGGCGTGCTGGAGTGAGCGGGCCGGGTCGCGCTCGCCGTGAACGACCAGCGTCGGGCAGCGGATGTCGCCTAACCGTCCCGTAAGATCGAGTCGACGCAGGCTCGTCATGGCGCGGTAGGCACGTTCGGGGCCGGCGGAAAGCGCGTAGCGGCGCAGCTCGTCGCCGTGGCGAGCCAGTGCTTCTTCACCGATGCAGCGCAGCAGGAAAGTCTCGATGAAGGCTTCTCCCCACTGTGCCAGCAGCCGCTGCGGCAGATCGGGATCGCCATGGTGGGCGGCGCTGGCGCCGGTATCGATCAGAATCAGCCCGTCGAGTTCGCAACCCAGCTGTGCCGCGACCTGCAGCGCAACGACTCCGCCGGCCGAGTGGCCTACCAGAACTCGACGATCCAGAACTCGACGATCCAGAACCCGCGCCGGCCAGCGGGCGACGATCTCCCCGGCGGCGATCTCCAGGTCGCCGTCGCCCGGCCCGGCCAGCCAGTCGAGCGGCTGCCAGCGCCAGCCGTTTCCAAGCAGTACCGGGTCGAAGATCGTCGGTGACAGCAGCGTGCCGGGCAGCGCCATCAGCGAGCCCGGCATGAGAGTCATGTTGCCATTAGCCACCGATGGCGCCGATCAGCCAGGCGAAGGCGAGCAGAATGATGCCGATGCCCCACGCCCACAGGAAAGTGAACTTGAGATGCTCGCGCAGCTCAACACCGGCCAGACCGATGGCGAGATAGACGCTGGGCACCACCGGGCTGATGCTGAAGCCGGTGTTCTCGCCGATCAGCATCGCGCGGGCAACCGCTTCGACCGGGACGCCGGCAGAGGTGGCGATGTCACGCACGATCGGCATCAGCGCGAAATAGTAGGCGTCCGGCGAGAACAGCATGCCCAGCGGCACGCCGAAGAAGCCGACGATCAGATGCAGAACACTGGCCGAGCCATTGGGCAGCAGATCGATCAGCGCAGTGGCCATGCCTTCTGACATTCCCGCGCCGGCCAGTATGCCGAGCAGAATCCCCGCGGCCAGCATCACCAGCGCTATCTGCAGGGCATCGTTGGCGTGCCTGGCCAGTTCCTTGCCCTGCGCTTCCGGGCGCGGGTAGTTGAGCAGCAGCGCGATACCCAGGCCGACCATGAAGCTTGCGTAGAGCGGGAAGGCGCCGGTGAACAGGATCAGCAGAATGATCAGCGTCAGCACCACGTTGGCCCAGTAGCGCCAGTTGCCGATCGGCAGCGCCGTTTCCCGCGGCGGCAACAGGTAGGCGCTCATGTCGCCGCCATTGCCAGCCTGACCGTGGCCGTTGGCTCGATTGTGGCGTTGGGCCTTGATGCCGAAGTAGCTCGCCAGCGCCAGCAGCAGCACCATACCCAGCGCCTGTACCGGGATCAGTGGCAGCCATAGCTCGGAGGCTTCCACGCCGGCCGTGGCCGCGGCTCGTGCCGTTGGGCCGCCCCACGGCACCATGTTGATCACGCCGGCGCTCAGCCCGACCAGACAGATCAGAATCAGCGGGCTCATGTTGAGACGCTGGTAGAGCGGCAGAAAGGCGGGAATCGTGAGCAGGAAAGTGGCGGCGCCGACGACGTCGAGATGCGCGATGGCCGCCACCAGCACGGTAACGATGGCGACTCTGAGCGGCTCGCCGCGGGTGCGTTTGATCAGGAAGTTGACCAGCGGGTCGAACATGCCACGCTCGCGCATGACCCCGAAATAGAGAATGGCGAAGATGAACAGCGTCGCGGTCGGCGCGACGGCAGTCAGGCCATCCTTGATGAAGCCGCCGGTCTCGGCCGGCGTGAAGCCCGCCAGCAGGCTGGCAACAACCGGTATCACGGCGAAGCCGACCACCGGGGTCAGTCGTTTGAGAAGTATCAGTGCGATGATGCCCAGCATCATCACGAATCCGAGCGTTGTTATCATGATGGCTCCGTGAGTTGGCGTTGTGGGACGCTCGAGCGTCTCTTGGCGTGGTCAGAACAAAGGTGAATGTCGAAGGGCCGAAGTCGAAACCGATTGAATCGGATCGAATCGGGTCGCTCAGCCGTCGGGCGGCGACAGACGCATGCCCAGCAGCAGATAGCTCAGACTCTTGCCGTGGCGGTCGAGCGTCGCACTCTGATTGACGCCGCCTTCCAGTGCGCCCTCGATGACGAAGTTCATGCCATCGAGATGGGGCAGGCAGTAGCGGGTCACCTTGTGGGGGTGACGATGGTCGAATCGTGCCGCTATCGCCGCTTCGGAAAGGTGTTGCTCGAGCCAAGCGTAGTGGCGGCTTTCGAAGGCGAATATGGCCACGTTCAGCGTGTTGCCCTTGTCGCCGGCGCGGGCATGGGCGAAGTCGGCAAGTAAAACGTCTTGGTTCGTCATCGGTGCCTCATTGCCAGGAAACGAACGGCGTGACCCGCTCGCGCGCAATCAGAAAGGAACGGGTGCGAAGTGATTCGCTCAACTGCCGACGAACGCCGCCGCCACCGGCCGGCCCGTTGAGGTAGAGCGCCTCGAGTTCCTGCAGTGCCAGGTCGATGGCACTCCGGTCGCGATCGACGATGCCCAGGCGCAGGCGCACGTCTTCCACCGCCGGGGCTTCTCTCAGGCGCTTTTCCAGCCATTCGCCGCTGCCATCGTTGAACAGGCTGGCGACGCCGATCAGATCGAAATGCGGCCTCAGTCGCGGCAATCGGGCGCCCAGGCGCTGGCGCAGAATCTCCAGCGCCAGTTGGGCGCGTTCCACCGCGTCAGGGCCGGCGTAGGAGATGCCCGCTTCACCGAACCACAGCCCGCGCAGCCCCAGGTTGCCCTTGAGCGTTGCCGGTGCCGGATGCCCGTGAACATCGTGTATCGCGACCCGGTCCGGGCCCAGGGTTTCCAGTCTCGCTCGCGAGACGTCGAGTGTGACGTCCGGCGTCAGGTAGGCCGCCGGATCGTGAACCTCGTAGAGCAGCTGTTCCTTGACCGTCTGCTCGGTGACGCAACCGCCGGTGCCTGGCGTCTTGGTGATGACCAGGCTGGCGTCGCTGCCGACTTCGGCAATCGGGCAGCCAAGGCGGGCGAGATCCGCGACGGTCTTGCGCCTGGCATCGGCGAAATAGCCGCCGGTGATCTGAGTGCCGCACTCCAGCAAGTGGCCGGCGGCGGTCGCCACCGCCAGATGCTTCCAGTCGTCTGCCGCCCAGCCGTGGGCGTGACGCAGCGCGCCGACCGCCATCGAAGGATCCGCCAGCCGACCGCCGATGACGATATCGGCGCCGTCGCGCAGTGCCTGAGTGACCGCTTCCGCACCGATATAGACATTGCAGGAGACGATCTCCTCGAGCGGACAGTCGGCGGGAAGCCAATCGGCGGTGGCGGCCCGATCCCCTGGCTCCTCTCCCAGCTCGCCGCCCAGATCGTCGCCCATCACGCAGGCGATTCTGGCGTCCAGGCCTTGGGTCTTCAGCTGCTGGCGCAGCCGCTGTGCCGCGGCCACCGGGTTGGCGGCGCCACCGTTGGTGATGATCGGAATGCCGTGTGTCAGGCACGACGCTACGATCGGCTCGAGAAAGGCGAACAGGTGCGTGGCATAACCAAGAGCCGGGTCTTCGAGCTTGCGTAGCTGTGCCTCGGCCAGGGTGCGTTCGGCCAGCAGTTCGAAAAACAGATAGCGCGCCCCGTCTCGCTCGGCGAGTGCTTCGACCAGCGCGACGGCGGCATCCGGGCGGTCGCCGGCGAACCCGGCTCCGCAGCCGATGTGTGCGTAGCGAATGGATGGGGAAGATGACATGGGGAATCCGTTGAACCGTCGATGGCAGAGACAATGGCGCAGGGCGACAAGATCAGGCAAAGCCATATATCTTATGAATTGATAAAAAATATTTATTCGGAAGAGCGATGTTTCATCAACGACAGCTTCACGCATTCGTGTTGACCGCCGAGATGGCCAGCTTCACGCGGGCCGCGAAGGAAATTCACCTGTCGCAGCCGGCGTTGAGCTACCTGATACGAAAGTTGGAAGAGGAATTGGGTATCGCGCTGTTCGCTCGCAACACGCGCACAGTGATGCTGACCGATGGAGGTGAACTGTTTCTGGGCCACGCCCGGCGAATTCTCGCCGACATGACTCTGGCGTTGGACGAGACTCGCAACGTGCGCGAGCTCGAACAGGGAAGACTCACGGTGGCAGGACTGCCCTCGGTCGCTTCGTCTCTGCTCCCGCGTACCATTGCCGCGTTTCGCAAGCGCCACCCCAGGGTGACCATTGCCTTGCGCGACGGCTTGGCCGATCAGGTCCACCAGTGGGTACGCCGAGGCGACGTCGACATGGGGCTGGGCTCGCCGCTGGATCAGGATCGCGAGCTCGATTTTCAGCCGCTGTTTCACGACGATCTGATCCTGATCACGCCGCCGCGGGTGGTGAGACGTAGCGAATCGCCCTGGTACGGGCTCGATGAGATGCCGTACATCGCCATGACCCCGGGCTCCAGCGCCAGGCACTATGCGGATCTGGCAATGGATCATGCCGGCAGGCGGATCGAACCCAGCTGGGAAGTGAGCTTCATGAGTTCGGCGATCGCCATGGTGAGAGCCAAGCTCGGCTATGCACTGCTGCCGGCGTCCAGCGTCGACGTCTTCAACCTCGAGCAGATCACCCGGTTGCCCATCAACATGCGCGAGCCGCGGGAAATCGGCATTCTGCGGCGCAAGCCACTGCATTCATCGCCAGCGCTGGAGGCATTCGTGCGGCAGCTGCGTAAACAGATCGCGCTGAATGACAACGGCGAGCACCTGAGTGCCACCGAGGACTAGCCGCCAAAAGAATATCGTCGCTCCAGCCGTTCGAACAGCAGGTCGGTGACGATCGCCAGTAGGCCGACCAGCAGCGCGCCCTGGATCACGTAGGCGAGATTGTTGCCGACCAGGCCGGCGATCAACGGCGTGCCCAGGCTCTTGGCGCCGACGGTGGAGCCGATGGTGGCGGTACCGATGTTGATGATCACCGAGACGCGGATACCGGCGATGATCACCCGCATCGCCAAGGGCAGTTCGACTCGACGCAGAATCTGCCAGCGGCTCATGCCGTTGCCGCGGGCGGCTTCGAGTGTGGTATGCGTCACCGTGCCCAGGCCGGCGATGGTGTTCTGGATTACCGGCAGCAGGCCGTAGAGCGACAGCGCGATGATCGTCGGGGCGAAGCCGAAACCGGCCAGCGGCACGGCGATGGCGAGCACCGCGGCGGGCGGGAAAGTCTGGCCGATCGCGGCCAGCGACGACACCATCGGTTCGAACTCGCGCCCGACCGGGCGGGTCACGAATAGCCCGGCGGCGACGCCGATCGTCACCGAGATCAGCGACGACATCAGCACCAGGCCGATATGCGCGAGCATCAGGTTGAGGAAGCTGTCGCGCGAATAGAGCGGGTTGCCGAGATCGGGAAACAGCGCTCGGAACAGGGGTTCGAGCTGACCCATGCCCAGTGTCAGTCCGACCAGCAGCACTATCAGCACGCCCAGAACGCCGTTGCCGGCGGAGGCGGCGCGAAGTCGACCGAGCCCCTGAGTTGCGCCACTCATGACGCCGGGTCTCCTGTGCTCAGTCCGCTTTCGGCCTCGATCCCCATGATCCCCTGCATGCCGATCTCGGCGATCAGCTTGCCGGCGTCATCGACCACCGGCAGTACCATCACGCGGTACCACACCATTCGGGAGAGCGCTTCCTTCATGCTCATCTCAGGCGTGGCGGTCCACTCGGGTTTGACTTCGGTCACTTGATGATCGTCGTCCAGCCGGGCGCCCTCGAGAGCGATCGGCCGGCCGGCGTCGTCGAGTTGCCAGCAGTGGTCGAGACCTTTCAGCGTCGCATGGTGCTCGAAACTCGGCTCGCGTTGATACTGATGAACCCAACGCCGGGAGAGCAGCTTGAGACCGAGATCCGCCTGGCCGATGAATTCGCGGACGAAGTCATTGTCGGGCTTCACCATCAGCTCGATGGGCCGGTCGTACTGCACCAGCTTGCCGCCGTTGAGCAGCGCGATGCGCGTCGCCAGCTGAAGCGCCTCGTCCATGTCGTGGGTCACGAAGACGATGGTCTTGCCGGTCTGCCGATGCACGCGGCGCATTTCGGCCTGCAGCACTTCGCGGGTAAGCGGATCGACGGCGCCAAAAGGCTCGTCCATCAGCAGTACTTCGGGGTCGGCGGCCAGCGCCCGGGCCACGCCGACGCGCTGCGCCTGACCGCCGGAGAGCTGGTGCGGGTACTTGTGGCGGAATTCGGTCGGGTCGAGATGAAACATCGCCATCAGCTCGTCGACCCGATCGTCGATGCGCGACTTCGGCCACTTGAGCAGCTGCGGCACGGTGGCGATATTCTGGGCCACGCTCCAGTGGGGAAACAGCCCGGTCGACTGGATGGCATAGCCGATCCGTCGTCGGAGCTGTTCCGCCGGCAGCTCGGTAACATCGTCGCCATTGAGAATGATGCGCCCGCCGCTCAGCGGCACCAGGCGATTGATCATCTTCAGCGTGGTCGACTTGCCGCAGCCGGAGGGCCCGATCAGCACCCCGAATTCGCCGGTATCGAGCGTCAGCGAGACATCGTCGACGACGTTCTTGCCGGCGTAGGTCTTGGTTAGTCCTTGCAACTCGATCATGCGGATCTTCCCTGATTGGGACCCTAAAGTACGCTCAGCGAGTGCCCGGCGGCCGGCTGAGCGTGACCAGAATCTGCAGTGCGAAGTCGGCGATTACCGCCAGCACGATGGTCGGGATGGCGCCCAGCAGCACCAGATCGATGGCGTACTGGCCCAGGCCCTGAAAGATGAAGGCGCCGAAACCGCCGGCCCCGATCAGCGCGGCGACCACCACCAGGCCGATCGCCTGCACGGTGACGATGCGCAGTCCCGAGAGAATCACCGGCAGCGCCAGCGGGATCTCCACCTGCCACAGGATCTGGCGTGGCGTCATGCCCATGCCGCGCGCGGCTTCGAGCGTGCCGGCAGAGACGCCGGCCAGGCCGGAATAGGTATTGCGAACGATCGGCAGCAGCGAATAGAGCACCAGGGCGATGATCGCCGGGGCCACGCCGATGCCGCTGACGCCGAGATCGCCAAGCCACGGCACGGCGCGGCCGAGCGCCGAAAGCGGGGCGATGAGCAGGCCGAACACGGCGATCGACGGTAGCGTCTGGAATACGTTGAGCATGCTGAACAGGCCGTTGCGCAGACCGTCGCGGCGATTGACCAGCAGCCCCAGCGGCAGGCCGATCGCCAGGGCCGGGATCAGCGCGCCCGCCACCAGCAGCAGATGACAAATCAGCTGATCGACGAAATTCGCTTTCTGGTTGGCGAATTCGCGCATGATCGACAGCGGCGAAAGCAGATCGCCGGAGAAGCAGGCGCCGATCACGGCCAGCGCCGCCGCGCCGAACAGCGCGCGTTTGACCAGCCCGAGACGCAGCCGCTGTAGCGCATCGATGGCGATCAGCGCGCTGACGAACAGCAGGATCCAGAAGGTCGCGCCTTGAGAAACACGTGCGGCCGGTGAAGCATCGACCAGCGCGCGGTGGGCATAGTCACCGAGCGCAAAAAAATCCAGCCCCAGCAATGACAGAGTGGCGATCAGCGAAAGCCATAAAGAGGTGCGTTGGGGCAAGGGCCTTGCCAGTGTCGCGGCCAGCAGGGCCAGCCCGATGAGCGCGAGCGCCGTGAGCTGCCACCCCGGCAGGGCTTGCCACAGCATCATCGGCTGCCCCGAGGACAGCCGGTTGGGGGACAGGCTGGCAAACGGCAGCAGCACGCTGCTGGCGACCGCCGCAATCAGTAGCGTCAGCAGCACCCGGTTGCCGACCAGGCGAGAGTCGGCAGATCGTGCCAGCGTCATGATCGAATCAGTCCAGCAGGCCCTGTTCGATGAGATAGTCGTGGGCGACCTTGTCCGCCGACAGGCCGTCGACCTGAATCTTGCCGTTGAGCGTCTGCAGGGTTTCACGATCGAGCGATTCGAACACCGGCTTCAGCAGCCCTTCGATCTGGGGATGGGCATCGAGCACCGACTGACGCACCACCGGGGCGGGCTCATAGACCATCTGCACGCCTTTCGGATCGTCCATGACCTTGAGGCCGGCAGCAGAGATGGCGCCGTCCGTACCGTAGACCATGGCGGCGTTGGTACCGCTGGTGCCTTCCGCGGCGGCGCGAATGGTAGCTGCGGTGTTGCCGCCGGAGAGCACCAGCAGCTGATCTTCGTTGAGCGTGAAATCGTAGGCGCGCTGGAAGCTTGGCAGCGCCGCGTCGCTTTCGACGAATTCGGCCGAGGCGGCCAGCTTCACTTCACCGCCGTCGCTGACCCAGTGACCGAAGTCGGCCATGGTAGAGAGGTCGTTGTCACCGGCCACGTCCTGGCGCACGGCGATGGCCCAGGTGTTGTTGGCGGGCGCCGGCGTCAACCAGGCCAGCTGATGTGCTTCGCTGTCGGCAGCCTTGATCTTGTCGTAGCCGGCCTGTTCGTCTTTCCACGCCGGATCGTCGGTGGTGTCGGTGAAGAAGGCGCCATTGCCGGTATATTCGGGATAGAGATCGATATCCCCGGCGACCAGTGCCTGGCGCACGATGTTGGTCGGACCGAGCTCCAGCCGGCTGTCGACCGGCAGATCGGCGTTCTCCAGCACGTCGACGATCATGTTGCCGAGCAGAGAGCCTTCGGTATCGATCTTGGAGGCCACCCGAATCGGTTGCTGGTCATCCTGGGCCATGGCCTGACCGATGCCGAGACTGGCGGTGATCGCCGCGGCGGCGACGGAAGTGACGAAATGGGTCGTGAGCGACTGGCGCATGGTGGCATTCCTTTGCGATCGATGAACTCAAGGCTCGATTGTTGCAGAGCCGCCATCGACAATGGCGACTCCCGGTGGCCCGCCGACGAGGCTGGCCTGACTCGTGTAGATAGAGTCTGAGTTTAGCGGGAGTGCGCCCGGTCGACCAGCCGATGCCGAGCCTGACGCTAGCTGCTAGGCTAGGAGTCATGGTGGGGCGTTGGATGATCCGTTGTCGACTCGATACTTATGCGACATTCTGTTCGACGAGACAGGGCATTCGGCACGGTGTTTTCAGAACATCGTTCCAGCAAATCGCATTCAGAAAGTCGTATTCAGAAAGTCGTATCTAAAAAATCGTACTCAACAGGAGCAGGCGATGAAGATTCCCGGCGCGGCAATGATTATCAGCGGCATGCTATTGGCGGGTTGCAGCACCACACCCGAACCCGATCAGGCGCCGCCGCCACCCGATGTGAAATCGGTTCCCGAAGATGCCTGCGGCGCCCAGAAAGTGGGCAGTCTGGTGGGCGAGATCCTGACGGACGAGTTGCAGGCACGTATCGGCGAGCGCTCGCGCGCCGAGAACATTCGCGTCGTGGAGCCCGGCAAGAACTACACCATGGATTATCGATCCGAGCGTCTCAACATCAAGGTCGATCAGCAGCGCAAGATCACCGATATCGCCTGCGGTTGAGACCAGGAATTCGCCAACGCCCGCCTGGGCGGACTGTTGATCGTCTACAGCAGCGTGCGTCGAGGGCCGGCCAATCACCGGCCCTTTTCATGCCCGCATGTCGGGTCAGGCACGCAATCGTGCTTGCGCCAATGTCATCCCTGGACGCCACGGATAACGGCATCGGCGGAAAAATGCGCATCGATTGAACGAGGAGTCACCATGCTACGTACCGAAGTCATCACCGAAGGCACGCTGACCTGTTTTCCTTCCGGGTTGACCTACGACGACGGTTCACTCGTCAACGTCGAGGTGTCGGCCGTGGTTTTCGACGGCCAGCGCCTGATCCTGGCCAGCGACAAACCGATTCCCGGTGAAAGCCGGTCAGCCGCTTTTGCCTTCGATCTGATCGATGGCCTGCCGGATCCGGACAGCCATCGCTTCCTGACGGCCGAGGCCATTCGGCGTGCGGTCAAGTACGAGGATTTCGCACTGACCGTCGATGGCCGCTATATCTTGGCGACCACCGGTTTCGATCGTATCGATGACGAGAGCCACGATCTCAATGCCTACAATCATCTGCTGATCTGGCCGGTGGGCGACCCGGACCGCGTGCAGGTCGTCGATCCGGATCCACGCGACGGTGTCGAAGGTTCGCTGGAGCTGAGACGTAAGCTCGATGACGCCATTGGCGTGCCCTACTACAAGATCGAAGGGCTGGCGGCAGTGCCGTCGAGGCCCGATCTTGGTGAAGAGAGCGACGGCCTGCTGCTGTTCGGGGTACGCGAGCAGGGGCGGGCTCATGACGACTTCGAGTACGTGGCTCGCGTGGTGGGCGTGCACTACCGCATGACGGTCGACGGCAATCTCGAGTTCGTTGACGAGCTCTGCGAGCGCTATCGCTTCCAGCCCTCCGAGTATGCCGGCGTTCGCCATATCTGCGGGCTCTCCAGTCTCGAGTACGACCCCTACAACGATCGTCTCTATCTGATGGCCAGTTTCGAAATCGAGGACGACGAGGGCGAACAGACCGGTGGCTATCTATGGTCGATGTCGCTGGCCGACTTGAGCAGTGGCGCCAGCCCGTCGATCGTCGAGGACGCCCACGGCGAAGTACTGGAGTTCGAACACAAGGCCGAGGGGTTGGCGGTGCTCGATACCGAGCGGCTGTTCGTCGCCTACGACAACGATCGCGACATGACGCTGGGCCGGATCGACGAGCGCGACGAACGGGAAGCCTGCGAGGCGCCCTACACGGTGCTTCGGATCATCGACTGAGGCTGCGAATCCTTCTGACGCCATGAGTCTCAGGCTGACGCTCCGGATCTTTGGCTGACGCGTCTGGCTCATCGAGTCGTTGCCTGCGCGTTGCGAATGTACGACAGTCGGCTTTCACGACGTGATTCACAGAGGCAGGACGATGTTGAAGGATTCCCCGCAACACTATGGGTCGGTCACCCGAGCCTTTCACTGGCTGATCGCGTTGCTGGTCATCGCACAGTTGACCAGCGTGTTCTCCAGCTTTCTGTGGGAGCACAACGCCTATAGTCAGCTGATTCTGCCCTGGCACACGACGATCGGGGTCAGCGTCCTGACCGTGATGGCGATACGCACGCTGTGGGCCCTGTCGCAGCTGTCACGGCGGCCCGCCCATGAAGGGAGACTGCAGCGCCTGGCCATCGCCGGGCACGTCATCATGTATGCCCTGCTGATATTGATGCCGCTGTCCGGCGCTCTGATGACCTGGGGCTCGGGTTACGGGATCCATGTGTTCGGTACGGCCTGGTTCGAAGGCGCCGACGCGCCGTGGGCCGCCGGTTTCGGCAAGCTTCACGGCACCTTCGCCTGGCTGCTGTCGTTCATGATCGTGGGTCACATCGTCATGGCGATGTATCACCATTTCGGTCGCCGGGACGACACCCTGCGCCGGATGCTGGGGCGCAAGGATCCCGGCTAAGCGTTCGGCTCACGTTTCCGAGGCCTATTCGGGGTGGGCGTCATGGCGCGTTCGCGGCTCGCTGAGTTCGCTTTCCCAGCGCTTCACGGCGACCTGCTCCTTGAGCAGTTCCAGCATGTCGATCAGCACTTGCTGAGTGACCCGATCGGTCCTGTCGTCGACCTGCAGCCAGGCATCCATACCGCTACCGACCAGGTCGGTCATCAGCGAGTGAAAATGCGGTGAGCGCAGCCCGTCGATGGCCTCGTGAACCACGCGGCTGGCGATATCGCTGAGACTGCGTTCGATACTCTCGGCCACGGCATCACCCATGGGCAGCCGGCGCAGACGGCGTAGCTCGTCGTTCTCTTCCATCGTTCTGGCCACCAGGGCGGCGACGTATCGGTGCACCTGCTGGTGGTTCTCGGCGTAGCCCTTGTTGATCGTTCGCTCCAGCCGCGCCGCCACCTCATCGACCAGGGCCGCCTTGCGTGGCTGAATCACTTCGTTCGAGATGCGCTGGGTCAGGTGCTGACTGTCTCGAATCTCGTTCTGCATGTCTTCCAGCAGATTGATCGCCACACGGTCGGAAATCTCCTCCATCAGCACGCCGTAGTAAGTGCGATAGAAGCGGTAGAGACGCCAGCGGGTGATGTCGATCACGCCCAGCCGCTGCAGCCGGACGAGCAGCGAGATCACGCGCAGCACACGCAGCAGCCGGAAGCCGGCCAGGGGAATGCAGCCAAGCACGTCGTACCAGTGCACGAACGGATAGAAGAACCACCGCGCGTAGCGTTTCTGGGCGATCGCGATGACCCAGCCCAGCAGCACGTCGAAAATGAAGATGGCGACGAAGCAGAGATCGATCTCGACGAAATTGGCGCGGATCGTGGTGTCGTAGGCGTCGTGAAGGCCCGGCGCGACAGCTTCGAAGGCGGCGTTGAGCGGCGCGATCAGATAGAGACTATCGAAAAGCAGCAGCGCCAGGTTGATCGCCACCAGCGCGATGACGGCGAAATCCCAGACCAGCAGCAGTCGCTCGCTGAGCGGGCTTAGTCGCCGTGTGGCGCGTGGATGGCGAGGGTCGGCTTCAGGCATCGAACGTCCTTGTCCGCAAGGGCAGCGTGATCGGTGGGTATGTCGCGGAGATCGGCCGTGTCATTGACCGGCCGGGTAGGCCTTGAGATGCGCGGCCACGGCGCTGCGTTCCGCCTCGGCTTCCTGTTTGCGCAATGTCTTGCGTAGCGCGGCCTTCTCGAAGCGTAGCTTCTGGAGCGGCGTGTTCAATTCCAGTGCCGGCACCGGGACCGGGTTCCCGTCGCTATCGACGGCGACCATGGTCAGGTAGCAGCTGTTGGTATGCCGGATCACTCGCTCCTGGATCGACTCTGCCAGCACCTTGATGCCGACCTCCATCGACGAGCGGCCGACGTGGTTGATCGTCGCCAGAAAGGTCACCAGCTCGCCGACATGGATCGGCTGCTTGAACAGCACCTGATCGACCGAGAGCGTCACCACGTAGCTGCCGGCATAGCGGCTGGCGCAGGCATAGGCGACTTCGTCGAGCTTCTTGAGAATCGCCCCGCCATGGACCTTGCCACTGAAGTTGGCCATGTCTGGGGTCATGAGTACGGTCATCGACAGTTCATGCTGTCGAGGCAGGTCATCGGGCGTCACGGTGTCCTCGGAATGGCGGCAAGACGTTATTGTGCGCCACATGTAAGCACGTTTCGCCGCAGCTGCCCATCGATCGGCCCGAACGCCGGCTTCTGCGGTGGGAAGCCGGCGTTCGAAAAGGCGCTACCGACAGCCAGTGGCTACAGCAAGGTCAGCCCCAGCCCGATCACCACGCCGGTGACCACCAGCTGAATCAGGCAGAAGCCCATGATGTCCTTGGCGTTGAGGCCGGCAATGGCGAGAACAGGAAGCGCCCAGAACGGCTGCAGCAGATTGGTCCAGGCATCGCCCCATGCCACCCCCATGGCGACGCGAGACACATCGGCACCCAGCGCCTCGGCGGCCGGCAGCATGACCGGAGCCTGGACCGCCCACTGGCCACCGCCGGAAGGGATGAACAGGTTGACCACGCCGGCACTGATGAATGACCAGAACGGCAGCGTGTCGGCGTTGGCGATGGCGACGAACATCTCGGACAGCGACTGCGCCAGACCGGACTGCATCATGATCCCCATGATCCCGGCATAGAACGGAAACTGGATGACGATGCCGGCGCCGCCCTTGATCGCCTCGTTGAGGCTGGTGAGCAGACTTCTTGGCGTCCGATGCAGCACGATGGCCAGCATCAGGAACAGCAGGTTGACGCTGTTGAGGTTGAGCCCGCCGCCGGCGAAGACGAAATAGTAGGCCAGGTAGAGCAGCCCCGGGATACCCACCAGCAGCGACAGCAGCGTACTGGTCTCGAGTCGATCAGCCGGACGGGTGATGGCGTTCGGATCGGGGCTCGGCGGTTCGGCCAGCTGCTCGCGACTGACGAAGACGCTCTCCTCTTCCGGCGGCAGCATCCAGCGATTGATCAGCGGCATGATCACGAACAAGGCCGCGACGATGATCAGGTTGTAGGCGGCGAAGATCGTCTGCGAGGTGGGAATGATACCGATCTGGTCCTCGCTGAAATGGCCCGGCGTGGCGATGGTCAGCGGAATCGAGCCGGCAAGGCCGCCATGCCAGACCACGAAGCCGGAGTAGGCGCTGGCGATCAGCAGGCGGTAGTCGACCCGGACCTGGCGTGCCAGCGCCTTGGCGAACAGCGCCCCGACGACCAGGCCGAAGCCCCAGTTGATCCAGCTCGCGGCCAGCGACACCAGCGTGACCAGAATGATGGCGCGGGCCGGAGTCCGGGCGGTAGCGGCCAGTCTGTCCAGCAGCCGCTTCAGCGGCGGCGAGTTGGCGAGCATGAAGCCGGTGATCAGGACCAGCAACATCTGCATCGAGAACGACAGCAACCCCCAGAAGCCGTCGCCCCAGTACTGAATCACCGCCAGCGGCGTCTGCTGTTCGAACAGCATGGCGGCCAGCGCGGCGATGATCGTCAACAGCAGCACGAAGATATAGGGGTCGGGCAGATAACGCTCGACCAGCTTGACCGCGGGGCGGGAAAGGCGCTGCAACATGGCGTGGGATCTCGTCGGGTAACCGTTAGCGCGAGCCTACCCGATCCTTCCCGGAATCATCAGTCAACCTTGGTCTAGTGGCTTGATTCCGGGGAGATTTCGCTCCCGTGTTCAGGTGACCAGCGCGTTTTGCGATAGCGCAGGTAACAGAGCCCGAGCGAGGACGAGCGGATGAAGGTGAAGAACAGAAACGAAAACCACAGGCCGTGATTGCCATAGCTCTGGGTCAGCCACCACATCGGCAGGTAGCAGGCGATCGCCAGCCAGACGGTATCGCGCATGGCGCGGCTCTCGGTGGCGCCGATGAAGACGCCGTCGAGCAGATAGCTCCACACCGCCAGCGCCGGCATCGCGATCATCCACGGCAGATAGTCGGCGGCGGTGGCGCGAACTTCCGGCAGGTCGGTGAGCAGCGATATGAGACCGTCGCCGGCGACCGCGAACAGCAGCATCGAAGCGCCCGCGACCAGCAGCGACAACCTGCCGGCGGCGCGCACGGCATCGCCGAAGTCGTGCCAGTCACGCCGCCCTACGGAGCGCCCGGTGAGCGCCTCGGCGGCATTGGCGAAGCCATCCAGCGCGAACGAGGTGAGCATGATGAACTGCAGCAGCACGGCATTGGCGGCGAGCACGGTATCACCGAAGTTGGCCCCCTGGGCGACGAAAAAAGCCTGGGCGAACAACAGCCCCAACGTGCGCACGAACAGATGCTGGTTGACGCGAATCAGTGCCGAGTAGCGCTCCCATACCCACAGCGCCTGACGCGACAGCGACCCGCCGAGATCGCGACAGTGAACGGCGACCCGCCACAGCCCGAAGGCCAGTGCGCTGTAATCGGCAATCAACGAGGCCCAGGCCACGCCGTCGCTGGCCAGGCCGAAGCCGACCACGAACAGCAGGTCGAGCACGATGTTGACGCCGTTGGTGAGCAGCAGAATCGCCAGGGTGATCCGTGTCTTCTGCTGGCCGATGAACCAGCCCAGGATCGCGTAGTTGGCCAGCACCGCCGGCGCCGAGAAGATACGAATGTGAGCGTAGCTGGCGGCAAGCGACATCGCCGCTTCGCTGCCATCGAGCAGCCACAGGCCGAGATCGATCAGCGGTTTCGACAGCACGATCAGCGCCAGCCCGATCACCGCCGCCATCACCAGCGACTGCGCCAGCAGCAGCCTTACGCCGCTGTCGTCCTCGCGACCCATCGCCTGGGACGTCAGCCCGGTGGTGCCCATGCGCAGAAAACCGAAGCCCCAGTAGAGAAAGCTGAACAGCGTCGCGCCAAGCGTCACCGCGGCCAGATAGCGTGAATCCGGCAGGTGACCGACGACGGCCGTGTCCACCAGACCCAGCAGCGGCACGGTGATATTGGAGAGGATGATCGGCCAGGCCAGCTGCCAGATATGAGCGGTGGTGTAGCGTCTGATCGGGTCGGGGCTTTCGCCATCAGGGCGAGCGTCGGGTTGAGCCACGCGTTCCTTGTCTCTTTTCAGTGCCGATGGAATCCGGTGCCTCGATGGAGATGCCAGCGATTTGCCGTCACAGAGCCGACAGAACAACGCCGCCAAGGAGGCGGCGTTGTAGAAAGTCAGTCCAGATCGACGCTGCGGGCATGAATCGTCAGGCGGCAGTAATGATCTTGTACTTCTCCATCAGCTGATCCTTGCTCTCCTCGTGCTCCGGGTCGAGCGGAATGCAGTCGACCGGGCAGACCTGCTGGCACTGCGGCTCGTCGAAGTGGCCAACGCACTCGGTGCAATGGTTGGGATCGATGACGTAGATCTCTTCGCCCGGCGAGATGGCGTCGTTGGGGCACTCCGGCTCGCAGACATCGCAGTTGATGCATTCATCGGTGATCATCAGGGCCATATCAATGTCCTCCTGACGGTTGGTCGCCGTCTGCCGCGAATCGTCGCCGCAGGGCCTCGGCCACGCACGGCGATACATGTTGGGAAACATCCCCGCCGAGGCGCGCGATCTCGCGCACGATCGTCGAGGAGATATAGGAGTTCTCGATCTCCGGCGTCAGAAACAGCGTCTCGACGTCCGGCGCCTGGGCGCGATTCATGTTGGCCAGCTGCATCTCGTACTCGAAGTCCGATACCGCCCGCAGCCCGCGCAGAATGATGCGTGCCCGCTGTTGGACCAGCAGCTCGGTGAGCAGGCCATTGAAGCCGATTACCTCGACGTTGGGCCATTCGGCAACGACCTCGCGGGCCAGCACCTCGCGCTCCTCGAGCGACAGCGTCGGCTGCTTGCGCGGGCTCTGTGCAACGGCGATCACGACCTTGTCGAAGATCCGCGCGGCCCGGTGAATCAGATCGCGATGACCGTTGGTGATCGGATCGAAGGTGCCGGGGTAGACGACGATATTGTGCATTCAAGGCACTCCGCGCTCGTATTCAGTCCAGTGTACCGAAAGGATTGTCGACCTTCAGTGACACCGGGTTGGCGTAACCCGGGATGCGGATCGAATCGCGGCCGACTTCCAGCTCCGGACCCTCCAGAACGCCCTCGCCGAAGCGGTAGATGACCTCGAACCGGCCGGCATCGGCGGCAGCCTCATAGCGTGCCGCGGCGGCAAGCGTCTGTTCGCGACGATGGCGCCAGTCGTCGAGTGCACGCTGGCCGTGGCGCTTGGCCAGCAGGCGCTCGGTCACCTGCGGCGACAGCAGCAGGCCGGTGGCGTTGTTGCCGCCAAAGCCCTTGGCGTTGATGAAGCTGCAGTCGGCCTCGAATGCCAGCGGCTCGCGGAAGAAACGCAACCGCTCGGCATGGACGTCGTCGGCGACCGCATCGAGCGTCGGAATGCCCGGCACCCAGCCGTGGGCGAAAGTCCCCAGCGCACTGGCGATCTGATCTCCGGCGGCGCTGCCCTGTGAGTGGCCGATGAATGCCTTGATCGCGGCGACCGGCCAGTTCTCGATACCGTTGGCCCGCGCTACCTGATCGAAGATATGCGACTCGGTGGTGCGGTTCTTCGGCGTGCTGGTGCCATGGGCATGAAGATAGCTGCGCTGGCGGACGCTCTGCTCGCCGAGAATCGACGTGGCCAGCGCGACCGACTTGCCCAGCGTCAGGTAGTTGCCGATGCCGGGAGCGGAGATCGAACGCTTCCAGCCGTCGGCGTTGACGTTGACTTCTGGCACCGCGGCGAGGATCTGTGCGCCGGTCTCGAGTACCAGCGAATCGTCCATTAGCAGCACGAACTGCGAGGCTTCGGCGATGGTGAACCCGCAGTTGCGTGCGAACGGCCGACAGGCCCGCTGATAATCCTCGTCGGTCAGCAGTTCCAGCGCATCCAGCGCCATCAGGCTCTGATCGTCGGCCAGGGCGCTCATGGCGCGGAATCCCTCGATGATCTCCGGCGTCACCGGCGCGTCGCTGGTGCCGACCATGACGATCCGTCGGCGCCCCTGACGAATGTCGTCGATGCCCAGGCGCAGATTGTAGAGGAAGGTAGCGCAGGCGCCCTGGATCGCGCCGGTGGCACCCACGCTGCCCAGCACGTAGGCATTGAGAAAGTCGGCCGGCATCTGGCCGTAACCCAACGGCATCTGCTTGGAGGTGGTGCGGCTGCCGGTGACGAAGCTCTTGAGCATGCCGCCCCAGCCGGCGTCGTCCAGCTGGCCGATCGAGTTGCCGGCATAGACGGCGATGGCGTCCGGATCCACCCGGTCGCGCAGCGACTCCCAGTCGAGCCCGCTCTGGCCGAGGCAGTCGCTGACACCGAAGATCGCCATCGACAGCCCGCGCGGATGATGCACGCTGCGGTAGAAGCTGTCGGGCGCGAAGCCTTCCGGCAGGCGGCCGGCAGCGCGTACCAGCGCCTGGCGCCGTTCGGGCAGCAGGGCATCGAGCGTACCGGCGGGAACGCTGACCTCGACCGTCTGTTTGTCGAGTTCGCGCACTTCCCAGCCCGCGGGCAGCGGTTGCGGCAACTGGCGTCGCGACGCGGTGAAGCGCAAGGGGCTGTCGAGCGTCATTCGCACTTCACGGTTGCCGGGAATGCCGGCCTCCCCGAAGGCGTCATCCTCGATGCGACGGATCAGCGTGTGCTTGAGAATGTGCTCGCGATAGCGGCTGACGACCGACTGTTCGCTCAGGATTTCGCCGTCGGCGCTTTGCCACTGGCCGTCCTCCCGGGAGGTGACCAGTTGCATCAGGGTTGCCAGTGCGACAAGCGTACGAGTCTGTTCGGCCGTTGGTAAAACGTCGAGAATCGTGCGGCGGTAGGCCTGGTGCCCGGAAGTTCTACCCGCGGCGTTGACGCCGCCCATACCGACGATTACCGGTAAATGTGACAAGCCACGTCCCTCGTGAACATTGGGGGCAATCGGTGAACGATGACATGGGGATGACGAAACTGCGATGAAAGGGCATCCCCGGCAAAGGCTTGCGCTGTCGACCTCGAGTCGGCGGAGGTCAGTCCCGAACCGGTGGAGGAGAGCCCTGAGTCGGTGAAAAATGGCCCCGGAACGAGCGGGGGACAGTCATCGCGCATGCCATCGAAGGCCGTATTGCCAGGATTGGCTGAATGTGGGCTGGGATGATACACCTGCGCGCGCGCGCCGTCATGCCGCGCGGGTGGCTCGTCCACGAACGCGTCGCGGGAGCCGGCGCCACGGCGGCAGGAATGCCGACGTCGTGGCTGCTAGAATGCGCGCTCTGTCGTCAGTCGTAAACGGTACTCTCCTTTCAACGGGACACAACCTTTAACGGGCCTCATCCTTCAACGGTAATTGCCATGCAAGCGTCTTCGCGCGCCATCACTTCCAGTCAGCAGGGGCCGCACCAGGATCTGGTGCGCCGCGTTCAGCGTGCCCGGGACAGCGCCTGGCAACGTCCGCCCGCCGAGCACACGCGGATCGCCTTCGAGGGGGCGGCACAGTGGCTGGCTGATCAACATCGGCCGCTGATTCTCGATGCCGGTTGCGGCGTAGGCCTCTCCACGCGCCGGCTGGCGGAGCGCTATCCCGACCACGCCGTGCTGGGGGTGGATCGCAGCGAGCAGCGGCTGTCACGCGACCATGGCGCCCTGCCGGACAACGCGCTGCTGGTGCGCGCCGATCTGGTCGATTTCTGGCGCCTGGCGGTGGCAGCCGAGTGGCGGCCGGCGCGGCACTTCCTGCTCTATCCCAATCCTTACCCCAAGAGCACGCAGCTCAAGAAGCGCTGGCAGGGGCATCCGGTCTTTCCGGCGATACTCGCCCTTGGGGGTATGCTCGAGTTGCGATCCAACTGGGCGATCTACGTTCAGGAGTTCGCGCTGGGCGTGAAGACGCTCCGTGGTCTCGAAGGCGAGATCGACTCCTACGCACCGGGTGGAGCGTTGATGACGCCGTTCGAACAGACTTTCCTGACGCCGTTCGAACAAAAATACGTCGAGAGCGGCCAGACGCTATGGCGCTACCGAGTCGATCTGTCGACGACGGGGTTCGACGCAACTGCCTCGGCTGAATCGGACTCAACCGAATCGACTTTCACCGAGTCGCCCTCAACCGAGTCTCCCTCAACCGAATAGGAATCAGCCCGATGAGCTATCTGCTGCTAGCGCTGGCGATCGTCGCCGAAGTCGTGGCGACCAGTTCGCTGAAAGCTTCCGCCGGCTTTTCACGGCTGCTGCCGAGCGTGATCGTGGTGGTCGGCTACGGCTTTTCGTTCTATGCGCTGTCGCTGGTGCTCAAGTCATTGCCGGTCGGTATTACCTACGCGATCTGGGCGGGGCTCGGCATCGTGCTGGTGACGGTGATCGGCATCGTGTTCTACGGCGAAAAGCCGGACCTGCCCGCTTATCTTGGCATGGGGCTGATCATTGCCGGAGTCGCCATCATCCAGGTGTTCTCGCGTCTATCGTCGCACTGAGGCTCTCGTCACTCTGGCGTCTTTCCTGCCACTGGCGCTTTCATCACGATCGCGTCTTTCGCCACTGGAACATGACATGGGGCATCGCATTATCAGTGAGTTAATTGGTACGCTCTGGATGAGATTGGCCCTCATTTTTCTTTGGAGCGAGCATCCCATTATGCGGCGATGGCTAGGTCGAAGTTCTCTGTTTCTCGGTGTGTTATCCCTTTCCGTCTTCACCATCGCCGCGCAGGCGGCCGGGTTCGAGCATGTCGCCCGGCTTGCGGATAAAGGTTTCGTGGTCAGCGCCCAGGCGCGCCTGCTCGATAGCGGCGAGGTACTCGGCGCCATCAATCCGGCGCAGTCATTGTCACCGGCTTCGGTCACCAAGCTCTACACCGCGGCCGCTTCGCTGGATCGCTGGGGGCCGCAGCATCGCTTCACCACGCGTTTCGTCTCCACCGGCACGCTCGATGGCAATGGCGTACTGCACGGCGATCTGGTGCTGGAAGGCGGCGGAGACCCGGCGCTGACCTCCGAAGAACTCTGGCGCTTGATTCAGAAACTGCGGGAGCTCGGTGTCTCCAGCGTCGATGGCCAACTGGTGGTCAGCCAGTGGCGCTTCGGCCCGGTGACCTGCATTACCACCGATCGCTGCGAGACGCAGACGGAAGGCACCAACGCCTACGCAGCGCTGCTCTCTTCTGCCGCGATCAACTACGGCAGCTGGTGCGCCACGGTGATGCCGGGGATCGTCGGGCAGCCGGCGCGGGTCACCAGCTGCGATACGGTGGCGCCGACCATTCGCATCGAGAACGACGTCGCCACCGTTGCCGCTGGCGGCTCGGCCAAGCTCTACGCCAGGCGGATCACCGACAGCCAGGGCGATACGCTGCGGGTCAGCGGGCAGATACCGGCCGGCAGCTATCCGCGCCCGGTCTACAAGGCCAGCTCCGATCCTGCCGACCAGACCGGCCAGACGCTGCTGTCGCTGCTGCGCCAGTCCGGCATTACGGTCAGCGGCGGCTACGCCGTCAGTCGCCAGGCGCCGCCGTCCACCGCGCAGCCGCTGGCCGCCGTCGAGGGCAAGCCGCTGCAGGAGCTGCTGCTGCGCACGCTCAATTATTCGAACAATTTCATGGCCGACACGCTGGCGCTGGACCTGACCTCCGGCACGCAGCAGAACCTGTCGGATGCCGGCCGCGAGCTGGAACGTTTCGCCGCCGGCCTGCCGGGGCACAGCGCGGTGACCCTGCGTAGCGGCAGCGGTCTGACGCCGGAAAATCGCGTTTCGGCGCAGAGCGTCAACGCGCTGCTCGGCGCGATGTATGGACGCGCGTCGCTGTTCCCCACTTTTGTGGCCGGCATGCAGGTACCCACCAACGGGCCGATGCACTTCATCCGTCGCGGCAGCCAGACGTTTCAGGATCACGTGATGATCAAGACGGGCACGCTCAACGAGCCGGTGACGGTACGTGCCATTGCCGGCTATTTTCGTACCGAGAGCGGACGCTGGGGCAGCTTCGCGGTGCTGGTCAACGGCACCGGGTCGACGCCTTATCTTTCCTGGCGGGAGACGCTGCCGATGGTCTCTGACGACCTGACCGCGATGATCGAACGCCACTAGCCTGCAACCCGACGCGGCGACCGGCCTGTTTCCGGTCGCCCCGGCATGATCGAGACGCGCTTTCCGTGCGTTCTTTTGAAGAGGACCTCATCGTGCTATCACGCCTTAAACCCTTGATCGCCGTCTCGGTGGCTGTCGTTGCCGTCATGGCCGTTTCCGGCTGTGCCACGAATCCTGACGTCACCACGCAAACCGCCAGCGAGGACCTGGTCGGCACCTACTGGAAGTTGATGCTGCTCGGCGGCAAGCCGGTGACCGTGGCGGACAACCAGCGTGAAGCGCACCTGGTTCTCGGTGAAGACGGGCGCGTTTCCGGTTCGACCGGCTGCAACCGGCTGATGGGCAGCTATCGGCTTGAAGGGGACACGCTGACCTTCTCCCGGCTCGCTTCGACCCGGATGGCATGCCCGGGTGACATGGCGACACTCGAACAGGCGTGGCTGGCGGCGCTCTCCGAGACGGCGCACTATGCGCTCGTGGGCCAGTCACTGGTGCTGCAGGACGCTGACGATCGAGCGCTGGCCGAGCTCAAGGCCAACGCGCTGTATTAGACTGCGCGCCTGGACTGTGCGCCAGGCTCTCGGCCTGACGACTTCCGAGCTGACGATACCTGACCTGATCATGAGAACCGAACCTTGACCCTGATCGACTGCGAGTTCGGCCCGCACGGTGAAGCCGTGCTGGCGATTTTCAACGATGCCATTCTCAACACCACGGCACTCTACGAATACCAGCCACGCACCGCGGCATTCGTCGAGAACTGGTTCCAGGCCAAGCGCGATGGCAACTTTCCGGTGATCGGCATGCTCGACGACGAGAGTGGGCGGCTGATGGGCTTTGCCAGCTATGGCCCGTTTCGCCCTCATGCCGCCTATCGCTACAGCGTCGAGCATTCTGTCTATGTCGATGGTGACTTCCGTCAGCGCGGTGTGGCCAGACGACTGATGACGGCGTTGATCGAACGCGCCGAGGCGCAGCAGTATCACACTCTGATCGGCGGCATCGATGCCACCAACGCGCCGAGTATCGCGCTGCACGAACGGCTGGGCTTCGTCCACGCGGGCACCGTCCGCCAGGCCGCCTACAAGTTCGATCGCTGGCTCGATCTGGCGTTCTACCAGCGGATCTTGGCGACACCGGACGAGCCCCGGGCGAACTGACGCTCAGGGCGCGTCGTCGCCCTGGTTCGATGGCGGTTGCGTGGAGCCCGCGGCCTGATTGTTGCCGCTATCGTCGTTGTTGCTATCGTCGTTGATCGCCGCGGTCGGCGTGCTGGGCAGGGCGTCGGATCCGATCGCCAGCTTGTCGGCATCGGCCATGTAGACTTCCTGGCTGCTGCGCCGGAACAGGCAGAGCTCCTGGCCGGCTTGACCGTTCATGTAGTTTTGGGGGTAGTGACCCTGGATCAGCAGGGCGGTCATGCCGGCCTCGTCGTCGAACAGCACGGGTTCACCGGCCGGCGCGGCATCCGGGAACTGGCTGGCGTCCTGGCACTGCTGGATGACGGCTTGATCGTGTGCCTCCCACGCGGCATCGCTGGAGGCGGCGGCTTGACCACTCAGCGCGAACAGCGCCGCGGCGAGATAGATCGGTACGGGGATAGTGATGAAACGGCGCATGGGGAGACGCTCCTCGTTGCCGGTTGATAGGGCGGCGATCATCGCTCTCACAATGGCGGGTTCACGCTCGCGTAATCTCTAGAATTTTTCACGGGCTATTTTTCACGGGCTATCGTGCCTGTCGCTGGAGTATAGACACCGTATGACCCTCCCCGTTGCATTGCTGTTTCTGGCCGTGGTGTTCTCGACCTCGGTGTTGTCCGGCGTTTTCGGCATGGCCGGGGGGTTGGTCCTGCTGGGCTTCCTGCTCGCCTGGCTACCGGCGGCGACGGCGATCGCGGTCCACGGCGTGATCCAGCTCACCGCCAACGCGTCACGGGCGTGGCTGTCGCGGAAGTTCATCGCCTGGCGAATCGTCGGCATGATCGCCTGTGGCGTCTTGATCTCGGCCGCCTTGCTGACGCTGGTGCGCTATTCGCCCAGCGAGACGGTGGTGCTGATCGTGCTGGGTCTGATGCCGGTGATGGTGTGGATTCCCAAGCGCTGGTTTCACTTCGATGTCTCGCGGCCCGGGCATGCGATCATGTGCGGCATCGTGTCCGGTGGCCTGACCATCGCGGTCGGCGTCTCTGGACCGACCATCGATATCGGCTTCATCCGCACCCAGCTCGATCGACGCACCGTGGTCGCGACCAAGGCGACCATTCAGGTGATCGCGCACACGCTCAAGATCCTCTTCTACTGGCAGGCGGCGATGGCGATGGACAGCGCCCAATGGGGCTGGATCGCGCTGGCCATTCCGTTCGCTTTCCTGGGCACGCGCACTGGCAATCTGGTGCTGGCGCGGCTGACGGACGACGGCTTCCGCTACTGGACGCGCTGGATCGTCACCGTGGTGGGCGCTTATTACCTGGTTCGCGGGCTGATGAACCTCTTCGCCTAGGAAGACACTGGATAAATGTCTGCGCGGGCAAATCACTTCGTTGTGCGGTGCCGGGGCGCCGGTCCGATCGGAATCCTCACCTATACCCCATAGGCTCCGGTTGACTTGAAACCTCCGGTTTCTCGCCCCTTCGGGGCCGTCCGTCGGACGTTCTTTCCGCTTCGCTTCAAGTCTGTGCTCCGTACGCCTCGTGTTTAACGCCGCTCGCCGATTTATTCAGCGCTTCCCTGGGTCTTTTCCTATCGCTGCGCTCAGCTCTGCGACGGGCTGACCCCGAAATAGCGCTTGTACTCGCGGCTGAACTGCGAGGTGCTGCGATAACCGACATCGGCGGCGGCGCGAGAGACGTTGATGCGCTGCTGGCCGAGGAGAACTCGCGCCCGGAGCAATCGCAGGCGTTTGAGATACTGCACCGGCGATAGCTGCGTGGTGCGTTTGAAGTGGTGATGAAAGTGGGAGGCGCTCATGTTGGCGCGCTCGGCGAGCGTCTCCACCGTCAACGGCCGTGCGAAATGACGGTGGAGATAGTTCAGCGATTCGGCGATGCGCGCGTAGTGGCCATGCTGCTGTACCAGCTGGCGCAGCGACTGCCCCTGCGGACCATTGAGCGCGGCGAACATCACTTCGCGTACCCGTCCCGCGCCGAGTGCCCGGCTGGCGTGTTCGTCCTGCAGACACAGTGCCAGGCGTTGCACCGCTTCCGCCATGGTGTCGTCGAGTGCGACCGCCGCCATGGGCTCGGGGGCGCCGCGATCGACACCGGATGGCGCGGGCAGATGATGCACCAGCTCGCTCAACGTCAACGGGTCGACGGCAATCGAGATACCCAGCAACGGCGCATCGGCGCGGGCGAGCGTTTCGCACTCGAACGGTAGCGGCATCGCCTGGACCAGATAGTTGCCGGGTCCATAGTGAATGACCCGGTCTCCCAGATAACCGATCTTGTCGCCCTGGGCGATGACGAATATCCCGGGTTCGTAGATCAACGGCGTGCGCGGATGGCCGCATCCGGAAGCGATCAGTCTGACGCCGTCGATGGCGGTCTCGGAGAAGCCGTCGGCCGTGGCCAGCGGCGCCAGCGTCCGGGCCAGTCGCGAGGCCCAGGACACGTTAGGCCTCGAAGCGTCGAGAGACGGATTCGTAGGGCCGCGGTGGAGTCGGGATGGTTCGGAAAGGCGATCGAGCATGACGACCTCGCGCTGATGAGGATAGACAGGTTCAGCGTATTGTGCATGAGTCCGGCCGGACAGAGGTAGTGGCCTCCTGGATTGAAGAGGATCGAGCAGACGTTGCAGAGGAAACGGCATGGCCGCCGAGCGAGTTGTCGACCACACTAGGCGCACGATCCGTTCATTCACCCATCTTTCATGGGGAGTCATCCAGATGACACAAGCTACCGCCACGCCCGCCAAGGGCTACGCTGCACATTCCGCCACGTCGCCGCTGGAAGCATGGGACTTCGAGCGTCGTGCGCCGCGCCCGGACGACGTCTCGATCGAAATCCTCTACTGCGGCGTCTGCCACAGCGATCTGCACTTTGCTCAGGATGACTGGGGCATGGCCTCTTATCCGGTGGTGCCGGGACATGAAATCGTCGGCCGAGTGACGGCCGTGGGAGACAAGGTCGCCAATTATCAGGTCGGTGACATGGTCGGTGTGGGTTGCATGGTCGACTCGTGCCGCCAGTGCCAGGCCTGTAAAGACGGGCTCGAAAACTACTGCGCCGAAGGGTTCGTGATGACCTACGGCAGCCCGGACAAGCATGATGGCACCCTGACCCAGGGCGGCTATTCTGACTCCGTCGTCGTCAGTGAACGCTTTGTCGTCAGGATTCCGGACAAGCTCGATATCAAGTCCGCGGCACCGATTCTCTGTGCGGGTATCACCACCTATTCACCGCTCAAGCACTACGGTGTCAAGCCGGGCGACAAGGTCGGCATCATCGGCATGGGCGGCCTCGGCCACATGGGCGTCAAGATCGCCAAGGCGCTGGGTGCCGAAGTCACGCTGTTCACTCGTTCCGAGTCCAAGAAGGCCGAGGCGAAGCAGCAGGGCGCCGATCACGTGGTGATCTCGACCAACGAAGACGAGATGGGCGCGATCACCGAGACCTTCGACTTCATGCTCGACACGGTGCCGGTGCAGCACGACATCAACCCGTATCTCAACGCCTTGAAGCCGGACGGCACTCACATTCTGGTCGGCCTGCTCGAGCCGATCGATCCGGCGATTTCCGGTGCCAATCTGGTGTTCCGTCGCCGCGTGCTGGCCGGCTCGCTGATCGGCGGCATGCCGGAAACCCAGGAAGTGCTCGACTTCTGCGCCGAGAAAGGCATTACCTGCGACGTCGAGATGATCAACATCGATCAGATCAACGAAGCCTGGGAGCGGATGCAGAAGGGCGACGTGAAGTATCGCTTCGTCATCGACATGGCATCGATCAAGGACGTCTGATAGCTACGAGCTACGAGCTACGAGCTACGAGCTACGAGCTACGAGCCTGCGCCGAGTTTGGGGCGCTGTAGAAAGCAGCTACGGGCTAAAAGCTAAAACCTGACGTCGGCTTCGGGACGCCAGAAGAGAATGCCAGCGACGTTCGTCGCTGGCATTTTTTGTACCGGAAACTTCACTCTGATTTTCGCGGCTCGCGGCTCGCGGCTCGCGGCTCGCGGCTTAAGACTGAACCCTGACCAGCCCTTCCTGCGCCGTCGATGCGATCAGACGCCCCTCGCGATTGTAGAAGCTGCCGCGGGCGAAGCCGCGTGCGCTACCCGCCCACGGGCTTTCCATGACGTAGAGCAGCCACTCGTCGACTTTCGGGTCCTCATGGATCCACAGGGCGTGGTCCAGGCTGGCGATGCGCAGGCGCGGGTCGCCGAATTCCACGTCGTGGGCCAGCAGCGAGGTCAACAGCAGATTGAAATCGGAGCTGTAGGCGAGCAGGTAGCGGTGCAGTGCCGGATCGTCCGGCATCGGACCGCCGCCCATGCGGAACCAGATCATCCGCGAGGGCGGCCGCTCGTGGCACTCCTCGACCGTGATGAACTCGACGGGATGCCCGTGGAAACGCTGATGAACCGCCTCACCCTCGGCCAGTAGCGCCTCAGGAGACGGCACTTCCGGCATGTCGGGTTGATGACTCAGGCCGTGCTCGCGGCCCTGGAACGAGGCGCTGCAGAAGAAGATCGGCTTGCCTTTCTGAATCGCGGTGACTCGTCGCGTGGTGAAACTGCCACCGTCGCGAACGCGGTCGACGGAATAGATCACCGGCAGCTTGGCATCCCCGGGGCGCAGGAAATAGCCGTGCAGCGAATGCAGGTAGCGGTCTTCGGGCACCGTGCGGGTGGCGGCCGCGGCGGCCTGTCCCAGCGCTTGCCCGCCGAACAGTTGGGGCAGCCCCAGGTCCTGGCTCTGGCCACGGAACAGATTCTCTTCCAGCGCTTCCAGGCCGAGAAGCTGGATCAGGTCGTTCAGCGCTTGTGTCATTCGGGTATCCTTGATGGCACGTCAGTAAAAGCTTTTCGAATAAGGCTTGTCGCGAGTATATCCTGCTCGATGGCAGCTCGCCGCGACGCCGACGACCTCGACCGGCTCGCGGGCGGGCAAGAGGCTGGACCGCGATGCCGCAACACGGAATTAGCATGATGCGCAGCGATGAATTCTACATGCACCGGGCGCTGGAGCAGGCGCAACTGGCGTTCGACCACGGTGAAGTGCCGGTCGGCGCCGTGGTGGTAGACCCCGCCGGCGAAGTGATCGGCGCGGGCTATAACTGCCCGGTGGCAGGCCACGATCCCACTGCGCATGCCGAAGTGCAGGCGTTGCGCAGCGCGGCTTCGGGTCTGAGCAATTATCGACTGGATGATTGCACGCTGTTCGTGACCCTCGAACCCTGTCTGATGTGCACGGGGGCGATCATTCACGCCCGCATCCGGCGGGTCGTCTACGCCACCGCCGAGCCCAAGGGCGGCATGGTCGAATCCCGGGCCAATCTGTTTGCCCAGCCGTGGTTCAACCATCGCGTCGAGATCGCCGGTGGCGTGCTCGCTGCCCCGGCCAAGCGACTGCTTCAGCAATTCTTTCGGCAGCGTCGCCAGGGTGATCCTTCGTCAGCGGGCGAGGCGAGCCGCGAATCCCTCTGAGCCACGAATCGGTTCGAGCGGCCGGCCGGCTCTAACAGACGGCCTGCTCGAGCGGGCTGCCGGCTCTTGCGACGCTCCGGTTTCAGAGGGCGTCGGCGAGAACGACGCGATTGCGGCCATTCTGTTTGGCGCGATACAGCGAGTCATCGGCCGCCTGGAAGATCCGGTCGCGATGTATCGACAAGGTCTCGGTGACGTTGACCCCGATGCTCAACGTCACCGGTTCGCCATCGGGCTGGACGAGGCCGCTGTCGGCAACCGCCCGGCACAGGGCTTCGGCGATCTCTTCGGCTCGGTGGCGATCGCACCGCGGCAGGCAGGCGACGAACTCCTCGCCGCCGTAGCGGGCGAACATTCCCCCGGCGCGCTCCACCGGCAGGCGACAGCACTGCGCGATCGTCTTGAGATAGCGATCGCCTTCCAGATGGCCGAAGTGATCGTTGACGTTCTTGAAGTGATCGAGATCGCAGATCATCAGCGCCAGCGGCAGCGGGTCGCTCTGGATATCCATCCAGCGCAGCAGCTCGCGCCGGTTGGGCAGGTGCGTCAGCTCATCGTGCCGGGCGATCCACTCGATCTCCTGCTGCAGCCGTTCGCGCTCTCTTATCTCTTCGCGCAACGAGACATTGGTTCGGTTGGCCAGGCGGTGCTGATGCGTCAGCCGACGGTAGATGTAAAGCACCATGTGCAGCAGGTAGGCGAGCACAATGCCGAACACCAACGTGATGTCCGGCAGTCTGTCGCGATTGGCTTCCAACCAGTGCAGTGAAGGCTTCACGCTGAGCGTCAGCCGATCGGTACCCAGGGCCACCGTCTGTTGGTAGCTCCAGTCGGCGAGGTCACCCAGCGGACCGTAGTGAAAATAGAGCCGATCGCCGCCGCTGAGTGTCACCGCGCGATCCTGGTTATCGGTCTGCGTCAGCAGTGAATTGAGCAGATTGTCCACGCTCACCACCATGGCGACGGCACCACGCAGCGTGCCGTCGACGGCGTCGCGGACCGGTAGATAGCTGACGACGCCCCGCCCACCTTGCAGGAAATCGACGATTCCGGTCTGGCCTTCGATACCGTAGACCAGGGGGCGATCCAGCGCCTCGCTGGCGGAAGGATCCGACGCGTAGAGATTGACGCCGAGCACTGACTGGTTCCCCCGCAATGGGTAGACGCGGATGACGGTGCCGTCAGGATCGATGAAGGCGATATTACGGAAATAGCTGAAGTCGTCGTGATAGCGCTTGGCCTGCTGTTCCCACTCCGAGCGGGTGGGTACGTGATCCATCATGTTCCAGAAGCTGGTGAAACGCCGCATTGCCTCGAGGTGGGCGACCGTTTCGGAGGCCAGTCGGGTGGCGATGTCGTTGCCTTCGTCGGCAGCGAGGTCATAGAGCCGCTGATTGTCGGTCTGGCGCTGCTCCTGCCAACTGATCATGGCCAGCAGCGCGATCGATCCGCCGACCAGGAGCGGTAGCAGAATTCGCCGCCAGTAGCGTCGGAGCGTCGGGAAAAGCGCCAGGCATTGAGCGATCCACAATAGTCCTAGCGCGGCCAGCATCGGCAGCGGGATCCCGTTCAAGCTGGAGGTATATTCCGGCGGCGGAGACAGCGAGCGATAGCCCAGCCAGGCGCCGCACATGGCCACCAGCAGCAGAATGATCGGAGAGCCCAGGCCCAGCCGCGAAAGCAGCAGCACGTTGAGGATCAATGCGAAGATCATGCACAGCGCGAGGATGGGCGGGCGGCTGTGGAAGAGCTCCCAGTGGCCCGGCAGGAGATCGAGCCAGCGTTGCCAGAGATCGACGCTGACCCAGTCCTCCGCGATCAGGAAGCTGGCGATGATCGCCAGGGTCAGGATGCCGGTAGGAATCAGCAGCCAGCGGCTGGCTCTGTGCCAATCATGGGACGTGGCAAGCTGGCCTAGCCACAGCCCGCCCACCAGCGGCATCAGGATCCAGCGCTGCGCCGGTTCGTCGCCGGGCCAGATCGCCAGCAGCAGAATCGGCAATGCCAGGTACAACGACAGACGAGATACCACCATAGTCGCTAGAGTTCTCCACGGTGGGTTGCCAACGATGCGTTATCAGCAAGGCATCATGAACTACAGCAGCGGGGCTATGACCTCGAAAGGAGGGTTCTCCTCTCCCTCCAGGGCTCGCTCGCCTAACTGATTGAACTGCTGCTGGCTTCGATTGACGTACTTGAGTATCTCGTAATAACGGCGAATGTTGCGTACGTAGATTACCGGTTCCCCACCACGAGCGTAACCGTGGGCCACGCGAGAGTACCACTCGCGCTGCTGCAGCAGCGGCAGGGCTTCGCGAACGTCGGCCCAGCGCTCGGGGTTGCCGCCGCGCAGCCGAGCGATCTCCTGGGCATCGAAGAGATGGCCCAGGCCGACGTTGTAGGCGGCGAGTGCCATCCAGGTCCGGTCCGGCTCGGGGATGTCGTCGGACAGGCGCTGCTTGACCTGAAGCAGGTACCGGGCCCCGCCGTCGACGCTCTGGCGCGGGTCCAGGCGGTCGTCGATGCCGATCTCCTTGGCGGTGGGGCGGGTCAGCATCATCAGCCCGCGAACGCCGGTCGGTGACTCGGCGCCGGGCTTCCAGTGCGATTCCTGAAAGCCCAGCGCGGCCAGCAGGCGCCAGTCGAATCCGGTGTCGCGTGCGGCTTCCTTGAAATACGGCAGGAAGCGCGGCAGACGGTTGCCCACGTGGCGTATGAACAATCGGGCGCCGACGTACTCGAGATAGTCGTCGTGACCGAAATAGCGCCCGACGAGTTCGTCCAGGGTGCCGTTTCGGCGTTGCGCGTCCAGGAAGTGGTTGGCGGCCGTAAGCAGATCGATCGGCTGATCCGCGGCGAACGCCCAGCTCAGGCTCATGGGTTTGCCCAGCGGGAAGCCCCGCTCGACGTTGGGGAAGAATAGTCGATTGAGCTGGAACTGGTGGGTGTAGACGACGGCCGCGTCGAGATCGTCTCGTTCGACCATCTCCATCAGGTCGGCGATGGTCACACCGTCCGCCTCGCGCCAGCCGAGTCCCGGCAGATCCTTCTGCTGTGCGCGCAACGCGGCCGCCGTTCCGGAGTCGGCGATGGCGCCGATGCGCAGACCCACGAGATCGTCGAGAGTGCGCACCGGGGGCAGCCCGCGACGATAGACCACCATTGGCTGCAGCGTCAGGATCGGCTCGCTGTAGCGAATGCCCGGCCGGTCGAGATCCAGCGTGAGTGCCGCGGCACCCATGTCCGCGTCGCCTTCGCGTACGTGGTCGAAGACGTCGGCGATTCGTGTCTCGCTGTCGACTGCCAGGCTGACGCCCAGCGACTGCGCGAAACGTCGCATCAGTTCGTATTCGAAGCCGGTCGGGCCGTGGCCTCCCGCATAGAAGGTGATGGGTCCATTGCGGGTGGCGACCTGCAGGAAATCGCGTTTGCGGATCGGATCGAGCCCGTCGCTGAAGCGCAGCGCCAGCTGAGCGGGGCACAGGAGAGTGGCCAACGCCAGTAGCACCGTCAGCACGAGTCGCAGGCGTGTCGAGAGCTTGGACATGCAATGGGATCGGTGACAGCGTGACGGCACACCATATCCGGCGATCGTCCTGCTGTCATCTATTGGCTACCAGGCTATGTATCCCGGAACGCGGGCGCCGTGCCCCGCTGCGACCAGCGTCTGGTGCGTATCGAAACATGCCGTGGATCTCGCGGCGTTGGCTTAGCGAGCGCCGCCGCTTTCCAGTATGATATCGCCCTGATCCGGCATCGCCGCCCCGTCTCGCAATGGCCGTTTCGAATGAGACGGACGCGATCCTCGACCGTCCTGGAGGCTTTCCTCGCCATGCTCGAATTGCAAGGCGCGCCTGCGCTATCTGCATTCCGTCACGCCAAACTGCTCGCCGATCTTCGTGCCGTCGCGCCCGAAGTCGAGTCCGTCACGGCGCACTACGTTCACTTCGTCGATGTTCTTTCCGTCGATTATCAAGACGAGCTCGATGAGCAGCCCCGCCAGGTGCTCGAGCGATTGCTGGACTATGGTTTTCAAAGCCATGGTTTCCAAAACGCTGAAGGCCAAGGGGGCGGGGGCGGCGGATCCGATCGTGATGCGCCGCTTGAGGGTCACCTGTTTCTGGTGGTACCGCGCATCGGCACGATCTCGCCGTGGTCCTCCAAGGCTACCGATATCGCGCACAACTGCGGGCTCGAACAGATCGCGCGCATCGAGCGCGGTATCGCCTACCGAGTGACGCTGAAGAGTGCCCCGGGCGCCGAAGCCTACGACGCCATGGTGGCATGTCTGCACGACCGCATGACCGAGACCGTGCTGTTCGACGCAAACGATGCGGCCAAGCTGTTCTCGCATCATCAGCCGACGCCGCTGGCGACGGTGGACGTGAAGGGCGGCGGCCGAGCGGCGCTGGCGGATGCCAATGACGAGCTGGGTCTGGCGCTGGCCGACGACGAGATCGACTACCTGGTCGACGCGTTCCAGGCGCTGGGGCGCAATCCGACCGACGTCGAACTGATGATGTTCGCCCAGGCCAACTCCGAGCACTGCCGCCACAAGATCTTCAACGCCGACTGGCTGATCGACGGCGAACCGCAGACCCATTCGCTGTTCAAGATGATCAAGAACACCTTCGAGCAGTCCGGCGACAAGGTGCTTTCGGCCTACAGCGATAACGCCGCGGTGATCGAAGGGCCGACGGCGGGGCGGTTCTTCCCTTCGCCGCAGAACCAGGTCTACGGCGCGACTCAGGAACCGGTCCACATCCTGATGAAGGTGGAGACCCACAACCACCCGACGGCGATCGCGCCCCATTCGGGCGCTGCCACCGGTGCCGGCGGCGAGATCCGCGACGAGGGTGCCACCGGGCGCGGCGGCAAGCCCAAGGCGGGCCTGACCGGTTTCACCGTTTCCAACCTGCGGATTCCCGAGTTCGTGCAGCCGTGGGAAGCCTTTGACTACGGCAAGCCCGAGCGGATCCAGTCGGCGCTCGACATCATGCTCGAAGGCCCGATCGGCGGTGCGGCGTTCAACAACGAGTTCGGCCGGCCCAATCTCAACGGCTTCTTCCGTACTTTCGAGCTCGATGCGGTGGGCGCCGATGGCATCGAGCGTCGCGGCTATCACAAGCCGGTGATGCTGGCTGGCGGCTACGGCAACGTGCGTGACGGTCATGTCCTCAAGGGCGAGATCCCGGTCGGCGCCAAGCTGATCGTGATGGGCGGCCCGGCGATGCTGATCGGCCTCGGCGGCGGCGCCGCCTCGTCGATGGCGTCCGGCACCTCGAGCGAGAATCTCGACTTCGCCTCGGTGCAGCGCGACAACCCCGAGATCGAACGCCGCGCCCAGGAAGTGATCGATCGCTGCTGGGCGCTGGGGGACGACAACCCGATCGCGTTCATCCATGACGTCGGCGCCGGTGGGCTTTCCAACGCCCTGCCTGAGCTGGTCAAGGATGGCGGCCGTGGCGGCCTGTTCGATCTGCGCGCGGTGCCCAACGCCGAACCCGGCATGAGCCCGCTGGAAATCTGGTGCAACGAGGCCCAGGAGCGCTACGTGCTGGCGGTGACACCCGAGCAGCTCGAGCGTTTCGATGCGCTGTGTACCCGCGAGCGCTGCCCCTATGCCGTGGTCGGCGAGGCCACCGAGGCACACCACCTGGCCGTGCGCGATGGGCATTTCGAGGCTGATCCGGTCGACTTGCCGATGAGCGTGCTGTTCGGCAAGCCACCGAAGATGCAGCGCAGCTTCGAGCGCCACACGCTCAACCTGCCGGGCCTCGGCCTCGACAATCTCGATCTGCGCGAAGCGCTGGACCGAGTGCTGCGGCTGCCGGCGGTGGCGTCCAAGAGCTTTCTGATCACCATCGGCGACCGTTCGATCACCGGTATGGTGGCTCGCGACCAGATGGTCGGCCCGTGGCAGGTGCCGGTGGCCGACTGCGCGGTGACCACCTCGAGCTACGACACCCACGCCGGCGAAGCGATGGCGATGGGCGAACGTCCGCCGGTGGCGCTGATCCATCCTGCCGCCAGCGCGCGTCTGGCGGTGGCCGAGGCGATCACCAATCTCGCTGCCGCGCCGATTGCGGCGCTTTCCGATATCAAGCTCTCCGCCAACTGGATGAGCGCCGCCGACCATGCCGGCGAGAATCAGGCGCTGTACGACGCGGTCCACGCGGTGGGCATGGAACTCTGCCCGGCGCTGGGTATCGCCGTGCCGGTGGGCAAGGACTCGATGTCCATGCGCACGGCCTGGCAGGTCGGAGAGGGCGACCGCCGCGACGAGAAGAGCATCACCGCGCCGCTGACGCTGAACATTACCGGTTTCGCGCCGGTCACCGATGCGCTGCGAACGCTGACGCCGCAGCTACGGCTCGATCAGGACGAAAGCGATCTGATCCTGATCGATCTCGGCCGCGGCCAGAACCGTCTCGGCGGCTCGGCCCTGGCCCAGGTCTACGGTCAGGTCGGCAACGTCTGCCCGGATCTCGACGAGGCCGAAGACCTGGCGGCGTTCTTCAGCGTCATTCAGGGGCTCAACGCCGACGGCAAGCTGCTGGCCTATCACGACCGTAGCGACGGTGGTCTGATCGTGACGCTGCTGGAGATGGCTTTTGCCGGTCGCGGCGGGCTCGAGATCAAGCTCGACTGGCTCACCGACGATGCCGTCGGCGCGGTCGATGCGCTTTTTGCCGAAGAGCTCGGCGCGGTGATTCAGGTCAACCGTCAGGAAACCGAGTTCGTGCTGGCGCAGCTTGCCGCCGCCGGCCTCGAGACCTGCGGCGTGATCGCCCGGCCGCGCTACGACGACCAGATCCGCGTGACGCTGTTCGAAGAGCCGCTGCTGGAAACCACCCGCGCCATGACGCAGCGCATCTGGTCGGAAACCAGCTATCGAATGCAGGCGCTGCGTGACAATCCGGAGGCCGCCAAGAGCGAGTTCGACGGCCTGCTCAACCTGCGTGACCCGGGCCTTTCGGCCAATCCGACCTTCGATGTCGACGAGGATATCGCGGCGCCGTACATTCAACGTGGCGTACGCCCGCGGGTGGCGATCCTGCGCGAGCAGGGCGTCAACGGTCACATGGAGATGGCCGCGGCCTTTGATCACGCCGGCTTCGAGGCGGTCGACGTCCACATGAGCGACATTCTTGCCGGTCGCGTCGGTCTGGAAGAGATGAAAGGGCTGGTCGGCTGCGGCGGCTTCTCCTATGGCGATGTGCTCGGCGCCGGCGGCGGCTGGGCCAAGTCGGCGCTCTACAACCCCCGCGCTCGCGATCAGTTCGCGGCCTTCTTCGCTCGCGAGGACACCTTCGGCCTTGGCGTCTGCAACGGCTGTCAGATGTTCTCGCAGCTGAAAGAGTTGATCCCCGGCGCCGAGCGCTGGCCGCGCTTCGTGCGCAACGGCTCGGAGCAGTTCGAGGCGCGGGTGTCGATGGTCCAGGTCGAGGAGAGCCCCTCGATCCTGCTCGCCGGCATGGCCGGTTCGACCCTGCCGATCGCCGTCGCCCACGGCGAGGGCCAGGCGCTGTTCGAGGACAGCGGCCATCTGCGCAGCATGCAGAACAGCGGCCAGATCGCGATGCGCTACATCGACAACGAAGGCCAGGTCACGAGCCGTTATCCGGCCAACCCCAACGGCTCGCCCGCCGGCATCACTGGCCTGACCACGCCGAACGGTCGCGTCACCATCATGATGCCGCACCCCGAGCGCGTCGCCCGCGCCGTGACCAACTCCTGGCGCCCGCCGGAGTGGACGCAGGACGGCGCATGGATGCGGATGTTCCGCAACGCGCGTGTCTGGGTGGGTTGATGTAAGGATCGACTGATGTGAAGGTCGATCGACGCCAGCGTTGGCGTGACGATAAAGCCGGCTTGCCCCAGGGCTAGCTGGTTTTTCCTTGGGCTCCTGATTCATCGTTGGCGAGGTTACGACTGCCTTCGTTTTAACGGACCCTGTGCTGGCTCTGAAGAGAGGGCTTAACGCTCGCCCTCTCTTCGCTCTCCCTCTTCTGGCGCCACGAACCGCGAAACCCCGTGCGATAGCTGACGTGAGTTCGGGTCGGCGCCTAGGGACATCCCTGTCCCAACGCGCCTCGCGCGACATCCATGTCGCGCGACCCGACCCACGCCAGCCTCGCACAGCGCGTTCCGTAAAGGCGCCGGCTGGCAGTCGCAGATGTCGATGACGTATCTCCCAGTCTTACGAATAAAGCGTCCAGTGTCGCGCCCGTATCCGCTCCAGGCAGAGCCTGAGCTCGCCATCCAGCGCACGGTCCTCGACCACCGGGGCGAAATCTTCGCGCAGGATGTCGACCATCTCGGCAAGCGGGGCGGGCAGAGGATCGCCGCGCAGTTGGACGCCCTGCAGTCCGGCGAGCAGCGCGGCGGCGGCGACCTGTTCGGTGAGTTCGAGCACGCGCAGGGCATCGCGGGCGGCGATGGTGCCCATGCTGACCTTGTCCTGGTTGTGACACTCGGTGGAGCGCGAGAAGACGCTGGCGGGCATGGTGCCCTTGAGCGCTTCGGCGGCCCAGGCGGAGGCGCCGATCTGGACGGCCTTGAAGCCGTGATTGATCATCGCGCGCTCGGCCGGCGCGCCGGAAAGATTGCTCGGCAGGCCGTGGTTGTAGCGGGTGTCGACCAGCAGTGCGAGCTGGCGGTCGAGCAGGTCGGCGACATTGGCGGTCAGGGTCTTGAGGCTGTCCATGGCGAAGGCGATATGGCCGCCGTAGAAGTGGCCGCCATGCATGACATCGCCCGCGTCCGGATCGATCAGCGGGTTGTCGTTGGCGCTGTTGAGCTCGGTCTCGATGAAGCCGCGCAGCCAGCCGAGGCTATCCGCCAGCACGCCCAGCACGTGGGGCGCGCAGCGTAGCGAGTAGCGATCCTGCAGTCGCTGCTGCGGCGGCAGATTTTCCAGTTCCAGATCGGCACGCAGCCACGCGGCGACACGGGATTGGCCGGGGTGCGGCTTGGCCGCGAATAGCCGCGCCTCGAAATGATTGGGGTTGCCACGCAGGGCGGTGACGTTGAGTGCGGTGATCCGCGTGGCGAGCTTCAAAAGATACTCGGCGCGGCCGAACGCCAGGCACGCCAGCGCGGTCATCACCGCGGTGCCATTCATCAGCGCCAGCGCCTCCTTGGGTCGCAGCGTCAGCGGCTGCCAGCCCAGCTCGGCATGGACGTCGGCCGCCATCCGGACTTCGCCTCGCCAGATCACTTCGCGCTCGCCGCAGAGCATGGCGGCGACGTAGGAGAGCGGGGTCAGGTCACCGCTGGCGCCGACCGAGCCCTCTTCGGGAATGCGTGGCAGCAGGTCTTTCCGCAGGCAGGCCTGCAGCCGTTCGAGCAGCGCGAAGCGCACGCCGGAGACGCCCTGACATAGCGATTGCAACCGAGCGACGAGCACGGCGCGGGCCGCTTCGGGTTCGAGAAAGCGACCCAGCCCGCAGCCGTGGAACGTGTAGAGCTGGCGCGGCAGCGCTTCGACCTGGGAGAGCGGAATCGCGGTGACGCAGGAGTCGCCGTAGCCGGTGGTGATGCCATAGATCTGCCCCTCGCGGTCCAGCAGGCCGTCGACCACCGCCGCACCCCGATCGATCCGTGCGCGCCATTGCGGGTCGGCATCCAGTGTCGATTCGGCGCGGCGTTCGCTCAGCGCGATGACGGATTCGATGGATAGCGGCGCGGGGCCGAAGGTGACAGGTGGGGTGTTCGGGGGCATGCAACGGCGTCCGGTTGGGTTCGGGAAACGCCGAGTGTAGCCGCGGGCGATGCCACGCGGCCAGCGGAGGCGGTCAGGCGCCTCTTCTCGATGGGCTTATTCGGGGCGGGTGGCGGTATAGAAGAAACGGACAGAAGGTTCGCCGTCAATCAGCGGCGCGGTGCCTTCCTTGAACGGCGGGTAGTGCGGCATCTGCATGTGATGCTCGAAGGCAGCTCGATCACGATAGACTTCGTGAAGCACGACCATGTCTTCGCTACCTTCCGGCGTCAGCACGTCGAACGCCAGGCAGCCTTCCTCGTTGCTCAGCGATTCACTGGCGTCGTTGTGCGCCAGCGCGAGAAAGGCCGGCACCTGGCCCGGCTTGATCTGAAATTCGGCAATGACCACGAAGTGAGTGGAATCGGCCATGATGATCTCCTTATCGGGGGAGTAAGAAGGGGTCGCTTCGAGCGCCTGACGATATCGATGTCGCCAGGCCGCTTTCCCTGCTATCAGCGTACTTGCGACTGGGTACTTGCGATCAGCGTACTTATGATCAGTGTACGCGCGGCGCCTCGCCCATGCCGAGACGTTCCTGAAATTCGGCAACGGCGCTCTTGAGGAGTTCCAGCAGCCCGGGGATCAGCGCCACGCCCTGATCCGGCCCCTCGACGAACTGCTCCACGCTGACGTGGACGGCTTCGTTGTGCACCACCAGCTTGGCGGCTTTCAGCGTGTTCATCACATCGTTGGCGGTTTCCAGCAGCAGCAGGCGGTTGGCGGCGTCCGCAGCCTGCCACACGCCGGGCAGCATCAACTGAAAGAAAGCCGGCTCGTCGGTGGCGACGACCAGCACGAACTCGAGGTGATCCTGGCGAATGCGCGCGGCCTGGGCATCCATCGCCTCGATGTCGATCTCCATGGCGCGCAGCTGTTCGATGTATTGCTCGAGCGGGCTGGGAGAGTCTGATGGGGTGTTGGGCTGCATGAAGGCACTCCGGACAGGAATCATGACGAAGACGCGGTGGCGCCAATGACCCTCATTGTAATGCAGGACGGCGCGGAAGACGGGCTCGATGGCCTGAGTCCGATTCAGTCCTGTGTCTAGGAAGGATTGAGAATCGTCGCACCGAGTCTCTCGAACGGTTCTATCCGCTCATCGGTAGCGTCGGTGATCAGGGTCCAGCGTGGCGGAAAGGCGGTCCAGTGCTGCTGGCTCGCACGACCCAGCTTGGTGGCATCCGCCATGACGTAGACTTCGGCGGCGCGGGCGATCATCGCCTCCTTCAGCCACGCCTGCTCGGGGCTGGCTTCGCATAGCCCCAGCTCGGTCACGCCATCGGCGCTGAGGAACAGCCGGTCCACCGTCAGCCGGGCCAGCGCCGCGTGCGCCAGCGGGCCGTATGCGGTCATGCTCGAGGTGCGCAGATCTCCGCCGAGCACGGTCGTATGTCCCTCCGGCAGCTGCGTGAGGCAGGGCAGCGCCGCCATGTTGTTGGTCACCACGTGGAGGCCGCGACGCTCGTTGAGCCGGGCCGCCAGCGCGGCGGTAGTGGTGCCGCCGTCTAGTAGTACGGTGTCGTTGTCTTCGATGCAGCTCAGCGCGCAATCGGCCAGCCGAGCCTTGACGTCACCCTGACGCGTACGTCGCTGTTCCAGGGTCAGCTCGGGTTCGCGGTGGCCGATATGGGCCGCGGCGCCACCGTAGGTGCGAACCAGCAGGCCCTGCTCGGAGAGCGCGCCGAGATCGCGCCGCGCGGTCGCCTCGGAGATGGTGAAATGCTGGCAGAGCGCCTCGATGCTGGTGATGCCCGAGAGCACCGCATCCAGCATCGCCTGGCGACGTTTGGCGACTTTCATGGTGATTCCTTGGGGCCGACCGATCTCATTTTCCGAGTGACGTATGGTAACGCGCCGCCACGATATCGGAGAGCTCGGGCACGTATTTCTCGCCGTCGCCCTGGGATTCGGCGCTGGCGTAGAGATCGCGAACGGCCTTGGCGACGCCGGCATCGACGTTCATCGCCTCGGCCAGCGACGCGAGGTAGCGGGTGTCCTTGTGAGCGTTGGCCAGAGTGAAGCGATGGGCATTGCGATCGCGCTCGAGCACGTACTGAAAGAAGGTCTGATAGAAGCCGCTGTCTATGCGCGAGCCGCGAATGACACTGTCGAAAGTCTGCGGCGTGATGCCGGCCTTGGCGCCGATGGTCAACGCTTCGGCGAAGATCGCCCCGTAGCCCATGGCGAGGAAGTTGTTGAGCAACTTCATGGTATGGCCGGCACCCACCGGGCCCACGTGCATGATCCTGGCAGCCCAGGTCTCCATCACCGGGCGCACGCGCTCGAGAGTGGCGTCGTCGGCACCGACGATCGCCTGCAGTTCACCGGTCTCGGCCTGGGCCGGCGTACCGCCCAGCGGCGCGTCGATCAGCGTGATCCCGTCCTCGCTCAGCGAGGCGGCCAGTTCGCGGGTCAGCGTGGGTTCGGAGGTCGAGCAGTCGACGATCACCAGGCCTTCGCGGCCGGCGTTTCTGGCCCCGGCACGGATCCCTTCATCGCCGTCGATCAGCGCCTTGACCTGCGGCGCGCCGGTCACGCAGAGAAAGACGATATCGCACTCGGCTCCCAGCGCTGCGGCATTGCTGGCCTCTTCGGCGCCCCGGGCAACCAGATCGTCGATGGGTTGGCGGTTGCGATGGGCCAGTACCTTGAGCGGATGGCCCGCCTTCAGAATGTTGGCGGCCATACCGGCCCCCATGAATCCCAGTCCTGCAAAACCGATGGTGGGCATCTCTCTCTCCTCAGCGGTGACAGTCATGAATGCGATAAAGGGTGTCAGTGATCATGCCGATCGAGCGGTCTGGCGGCTGGCCAGCTCGACCGCCTGGCGCAGCGCCTCGATCAGACTGCGATCGTCGGCGATGCCTTTGCCGGCGATATCGAAAGCGGTGCCGTGGTCGACCGAGGTGCGCACCACCGGCAGACCGACGGTGACATTGACGCCCGCTTCGAGCCCCATCACCTTGACCGGGCCGTGGCCTTGGTCGTGATACATCGCCACCACGCAGTCGAAGTCGCCACGACCGGCACGGAAGAACAGCGTGTCGGCGGGCAGCGGACCCTCGACGTTCCAGCCCCGCTGGCGCAACGCCTCGATCGCCGGCACGATCTTCTCCTCCTCCTCACCATAGCCGAACAATCCGTTCTCGCCGGCATGAGGGTTGATGCCGCAAACGGCAATGCGCGGATCGGTCTGCCCGGCGCGGGCCAGCGTTTCGTAGGCGCGCTCGATGGTGCGGGTGACCAGTCCCGGTTCGATCCGGGCAATGGCATCGATGATGCCGATATGGGTGGTGACGTGGATCACCTTCATCTTCGGTGTCACCAGCATCATCGAGACTTCCTCGGTGCCAGTGAGATGCGCCAGCAATTCGGTGTGGCCCGGGAACAGGTGGCCGCCGGCATGCAGCGCTTCCTTGTTGAGCGGTGCGGTACAGATCGCATCGAGCTCGCCGGCTTCGATCAGTTCCACGGTCTTGGCGATGTACTGATAGGCGGCATCGCCGGCGATCGGCGAGACCTTGCCCCAGGGCAGATCGGCGGGAATCAGGCCGAGGTCGATGCACTCGAGCGTGCCGCGCTCGAATCGCGCCTGGGCGGGAGCGTCGACGATGTGCAGCTCGAGGGTCGAGCCGACGATCTCCATGGCTTGACGCAGGCGGCCGGCGTCGCCGATGACCAGCGGCCGGCAGGTATCGTGGACGGCGTCCTGGGCGAGCGCCTTGACGATGATTTCCGGGCCGACGCCGGCGGCGTCTCCCATGGTGATACCGATGATGGGGCGATCGCTCATGTTCGTATCCTCTGCTGAGTCTTGAAAGTGGGTAACGGATTCACTGTGGGGGCGGCCCCCGCGTCGTGCCAGACCCGCTGGAAGGCTTCGGCATCGCCGAAGCCGCCGGCCTTGGTGATCACCTCCAGGGGCCGTTCGCGATAGCGGGTCACGAGCCGGGCCATGCCGGTATCGGGGGCGTCGATCAGCGTCAACCGGGTGATATCCGCGGCCATCAGTATGGCCCGGGCGGTGGCGCCACCCGTGGCGATCAGCCGATCGACCGCGGCCAGATGCGGGGCGAGCATCACGCCGAGTTCGGCGCTGAGACGCGGCCCATCCGCGGCGTTGCGATCCTCGTTCTGGGCCAGACGAACCATGACGTCGTTGCCCGTCTGCAGCGTCTCCCCGATACGGTGAGAGAGACGCTGGGAGATCGACGCCAGCGCGGGCGACGACGAGGTCTCTTCCGTCTCGCCGAACAGCTCGGCCGGGGTGATCTCCACGACCGCGAGGTCGGGGTTGGCGGCCACCAGCGCGTCGGCCTGAACGTGCGAGATACCGCTCATGCTGCCGATCACGATCAATGTCGGGCGTCGACGTGGGGCGCGGGAGGAAGGGGCCTCGACCGTCGAAGCGGTAAGCCCCAGCGCATCCGGCAGCACCAGGCCCAGCCCGGCCGAACCGACCCAGAAGACGTCGTCGAGCGTCGCGGATAGCGCTGCCAGCCGCCGCAGGTCGGCATCCGTCAGGGCGTCGCAGACGACGGCGTCGACGCCTTCTCGCTGATACTGCCGCAGCATGTTCGAGACCACCGCATCCGTTTCGTAGAGCGTCGCCAGATCGAGGTGACGCGTGGTCAGCGCCGCGCCCTCCAGCATCTCGACCAGATCGGCGCGGCCGCGAATGCCTTCGTTGGTCCAGACCTCGGTCTCCTCGACCGGACGTTCGTGTAGCCACTGGCGGCCGGCCCGGGTGGTGCGCCCGGTGGCAGGATAAGCCGGGGCGACGATAGCCATGCCGGCGCTTGGCACCAGGCTCGCGATCTCGGCGGCGACATTGCCGCGCAGGGTCGAATCGATCTTCTTGAACAGATAGCGATAGCGTCCCTGCCACTGATTCAGGCAGTCGCGATGACGATCGACCGCCTGCTGCGGGGAGCAGGCTCGTGAGTCGAGATCGATGGCGACGGCACTGGCGCTGGCACTGATCCTTCCCGAAGCGGAGAGCATGACCTCCGTCGAGAGCCCTTGTCGGGTGCAGCCAATCGCCGAGTCGGCGGTGCCGGTCAGGTCATCGGCCAGAATGAGCAGCGAGGTCTGATCGGCCATCGACGGCGGATCGGACAGGTACGAAGCAGGCGCTATCGTCATGGTTATGATTGAACCGATTAAATATTTCCGTATAAATTGATCGATTCGATCATAAATGGCAAGTCGACGAAGGTGGAACACGACTCGACATGAACCTGCGTGTCACCAACCGGAAAACGAGGCCGAATGCAGTTCGACTGACTCGGCCAGGGGCTCAGTCATGGCCTCAATCAGGGCCTCAATCAGGGCCTCAATCAGGGCCTGGGTCAGTGACTCAGCCAGCGATTCGTCCAGCGATTCTTCCAGATCAGGGTTCCAGCGCCGGACTGCCAGAATCGCCGCGCAGGGCGTAGGCTTCCAGCACGCGGGCATGGACATCGGCGAGAGGGTGGTCGTGCTCCAGGGCGAGGCGATGGATGTCTTCATATTCCGGAGCCACCCGGATATCGCGGCCGTCGAGGCTGCCGATCTTGACCTTGACCTCGCCCCATTCGGTCTCGACGATCTCGATACGGCGATCCAGAATTCGCCGGCTGGATTCATGACGGCGCACGCCGAAGGTCGATGTGTGCAGGAGCAAGAGTCGCTCCAGGGCATCCGCTCGCGGCCACGGGGCCAATACCGTGATCAGCGTTCCGGGGCGGGATTTTTTCATCATCACTGGGGTATAGAACACATCCAGTGCCTGGGCTTCCAGCAATAGCCCCATCAAATGCCCCAACTGCTCGCCGGTGACGTCGTCAAGCTGGCACTCCAGGACACCGATCGACTCTCGCGGTTCGTCATCGTGGGCGGTCGTGGACGATCTTTTGGCCTCGAACAGAACGCCGCGCAGGACATTAGGATGGGCCGAGTCGCGGTTGCCGGCGCCGTAGCCGATCCGCAGCGGTACCCCGGCCGGCAATCCGCCGAAGCGCTCGACCAGGACGCCGAGAAAGGCGGCGCCGGTGGGCGTGGTCAGTTCGCCCGGCGCATCGAAATCCGACAGCGGCACCCCCTTGAGCAGCTCCAAAGTGGCCGGCGCGGGAATCGGAAAGCGGCCATGAGCGATATCGATGATGCCGTGTCCCACCGGCACCGGCGAGGCGCTGATCCGATCGATATCGAGCAGCTCGAGCGCCAGGCAGACGCCGATGATGTCGATGATCGAGTCCATCGCCCCCACTTCGTGCAGGTGGACCTCGCCGGGATCGATGCCGTGGATTCGCCCCTCGGCCTCGGCAATCGCGGTGAAGAGCGCCGTCGCCCGATGTCTGGCCCGGTTCGGGAGGTCGGCGGCCGCGATCATCGTCAGAATATCGCCGGCACGGCGATGACCATGGGTGTGCTTGTGCTCGTGATGGTCATGACCGTGGCCGTTATCGTGATCGGCGTCGTGATGATCGTGATGGGAATGATCGTCGTGATAAGAGCCGTGAACATGGCCATACGGATCGGCGATGTCGAGATCGATCGTCAGCAGGCGGGCCCGAATCCCGCAGCGATCTACCGGCCGGGTGCCGAGTTCGAAAGGGTCGATCGGCAGCCGACGTAACGCGGTGGCGATCTGGTCCAGATCGGCACCCAGATCCACCAGCGCAGCCAGCAGCATGTCGCCGGCGATGCCGAAAGTGCAGTCGATATGAAGCGTCTTCATGAGCTGCGGAGCCCTGTTGAGGCGGATTCGGGGGGGGGGGCTCGGCGGCGGCTGCCGAACTCTCGAAGCTGGCGGGTCGCGGATCGGGGCCCCGCTCGAGCAGCGACAGAATGCTGGCCGCCTGCCAGGCGGCGCCGAAGCCGTTGTCGATATTGACCACGCTCATGCCGGTGGCGCATGCCGACAGCATGCCGAGCAGGGCGGTGACGCCCTGCAGGCTGGCGCCGTAACCCACCGAGGTGGGTACCGCGATCACCGGATTGCGCACCAGCCCGGTGATCACGCTGGGTAGCGCGCCTTCCATGCCGGCAATCACGATCAGCACGTCCGCCCGGGTCAGGGCTTCACGATGCGCCAGCAGGCGATCGATGCCGGCGACGCCGACGTCGTTGAGCCGGGCGACGTCGGTGCCCAGCCACTCGAGGGTACCCGCGGCTTCCTCGGCCACGGGCAGGTCCGAGGTGCCGGCGCAGATCACTGCCACGGTGCCGGGGAGACGCTTCGGCGAGGCACCCCACGAAAGCAAACGACTCATCGGATCGTAGTGGCCGTGGGGATGATCCTGAAGCACGCGTTCGGCGCGCTCGGCATCGAGTCGGGTGACCAGCGCTCGCTGGTGACGATCGATCAGGCGGGCGACGATGGCGCTGATCTGATCGGCCTGCTTGCCCTCGCCGAACACGATTTCGGGGACGCCGTTGCGAGCTTCGCGAGCGTGATCGACGCGGGCGAACCCGAGATCGGAAATGGGTCGGTCTGGGCGTTCGGTCATGCCATATCCTGTCGAGCCGAATTCAAGGCAGCAGTCGATTCATGCTGCCGCTGCGGTAGCCGGCCAGATCCAGCGTCACCCAGGCGTATCCTAGCGCCGTGAGTTCCGCGACCAGCCGGTCGTGATGTTCGAGTACCGTCGCCATGTCCTGAGGTTCGACTTCGATCCGCGCCAGTTCGCCGTGATGGCGCACGCGGAGCTGGCCGATGTTCAGGGCTCTGACGCGGCGCTCGGCTTCGGCGATCCGCTCGAGCTTCCCCAGCGTGATGCGCTCGCCGTAGGCGACCCGCGATGACAGACACGCCAGCGAGGGCTTGTTCCAGGTCGGCAACCCCATCGCCTGGGAGAGTTCTCGGATCTCGGCCTTGTACAGGCCGACTTCATGCAGCGGGCCGCGCACGCCATACTCGCGGGCGGCCTGGGTGCCCGGGCGATGCTCGCCGTCGTCGTCGGCGATCAGACCGAAGACGATATTATGGAATCCGGCGTCGACCATGATCGGCGCCAGATGGGTGAACAGGCCGGATTTGCAGTAGTAGCAGCGGTTGGCGTCGTTCTCGGCGTAGCCGGGAATGGCGATCTCCGAGGTCTCGATGACCCGATGCGGCGCCTCCAGACGCCGGGCCAGTTCGCGGGCGGCCTCGAGTTCCTCGAACGGATAGGATTCTGAATCGGCGGTGACCGCCAGCACGCGTTCCCGGCCCAGCGTCTCCAGCGCGATGGCCAGCAGGAAGGTGCTGTCGACGCCACCGGAGAACGCCACCACGACATCGCCCATCTCGCGAAGCACGTGACGCAGGCGTTCCAGCTTGGCCTCGAGTTCGGCGCCCTGGGCCACGTCGGCGGTCAGCGACACGCCAGGCAGACGCGACGGCGCCGCTGCGTCCATGCTCAAGGCATCGATTCGTTCGGTTCGAGCCATCGAAGTCATGGGTTCTCTCCCGTCGTGTGTTCGTCGATCGGCAGATCAGTCATCGGCGTAGCTCGATCATCCACGTAGTTCAGTCATCGACATAGCTCAGTCATCGACATAAGGCACGGTCAACGGGCCCAGCGGCATCACGGCGATAGTCATCTCGTCGCCATAGCGTGCCTTCAACGACTGCAGCGCCTCGGCGATGTCGTGCACCGGCTGCATCAGTGCGGCGCGCGCCTGGGTGTCGCTCAGCGTCGAGTAGAGCATCACATCGGCCCAGCTCTGGATGACCGCCTGCTTCTGCACCTGCCACTGATCGAGCATGGCGAATTCGGGATCCTCGATCATCTCGAGCAGCGCCTGGGGCGAATCGGCCATGGCCAGAATCTCGGCGAACTTGCCGTGATCGGGAATGCCGTCCGAGCACTCGCAGGCCATCAGGATCGTGCCGCCGCGCTTGACGATCTTGTGCGCGGCACTCATGCCCTTGACCGCCTGATAGAGATTCTGGTCCAGCGGGTAGCCGGAATTGCCGGTGATCACCACGTCGAAGCGCCGATCGGCTTTCACCATCGCGTGCTCGAGCTCATGTTCGCAACCCTGACGGTGCGCCTCGGTCAGGTCGCCGGCAAACACCCGGGTAATCGCCTTGTCGCGATTGAGCGTGACGTTGAGCATGAAATGCGGCGGACACAGCGCGTTGATCTCGCGGGTCATCGCCTGCAGCGGATTGTCGGCGATGTTGCCCCAGGTCGATCGCGGATCGCCGATCATGCGGGCATTGTGGAAGGTCATGATCGTCTCGAGACCGGCGATACCCGGCATCACGCCCTTGGGCCCGCCGGAGAAACCGGCGAAGAAGTGCGGTTCGATGAAACCGGTCACGATACGAAAATCGGCCTCGACCCAGCGCCGGTTGAGCCACGAGGGGCAGCCGAAGCTGTTGTCGCCGACGTTGACCAGTTCGTCGTAGTTGTCGCAGTGGTTGTTGATGATCTCGATGTGATCCACCACCCAGTCGCCCAGCATGCCGCGGAGCTCCTCGACCGTCTGGTCGCGGTGGGTGCCGGTGCCGTTGATGATGACGAAATTCTCGTGCGGCACGTGATCGAGCGTTTCGATCAGCAGCGGTACCAGCAGATGATTGGGCGTCGGGCGGGTGATGTCGCTGATCACGATGGCGACGCGATCGCTGGCCTTGACCATCTCCTTGAGCGGCGGGGTACCGATCGGCGAAGAGAGTGCTTCGCGAACGCCGGCTTCGGGATTCTCCATCCCATGCTGCGTCGTCGGTTCGACGACGAAAGTGTCGTCCGGCAGGTCGAGTGCCAGCTCACCCTTGCCGTAGAGCAGAGAGATTTTCATGAAGGCTCCAGGATGGCGGCGCTTGCGCGCCGCCGGATGATGTCATTCGTCTCAGCATGCCACGATACGGCAGCGGCGTCGCTCAACCGTCGCGGGCGACACCGAGATCCTCGTCGACACGGGATTGCGGCTCGTCCTCGAGGGTGCCTTCGATGCCGCGTCTCTTCTGCCAGCGATCGACCAGCATCACGGCGATCGGCCCCAGGATGGCGGTCGTCAGCGTGGCGATCGATATCTGCGACGTCGCGATGTTGACCAGGTCGTGATAACTCTGCGCTTCGGCCGCGCTCATCATCCCCGAGTTGGCGGCAACGGCTGCCGCGGCGGCGATGGCAGCCGGCGTGCCGGCGGCGTTGCCCGCTGTGGTCGCTTCGGAAACCGGCGCGATGACGCTGGGTTCGCGGAACAGCCGGAAGACCAGAATGCCGACGCCGCCGGTGAGTACGGTAGTCATGACGCCCAGCAGCAGGCCGGCACCCACCACCTCGGGATTGAAGAACGCCGCCAGGTTCATGTTCGCGCCCAGCGCAAAGGCGAAGAACGGGACCGGCAGAATTTCGCCGGGCTTGAGGAAGGCGCGAATATCGCGGTCGATATTGCCCAGCAGCATGCCCAGCGCGATCGGCAGCAGCACCGCAATGAAAGCGATCACCGGGAACTGGGAACCCAGCAGGCCCAGCGACATCAGGGTGAAGAACGGACCATCGTTGAGCGACAGGATCGCCACCGCGCCGGTATCGGAGCGGTTGCCGTACTGGCTGGTGAGTGCCGCGTACATGCCGCCGTTGCCGTTGGTCATGGCGGCGATGATCGCTACCGTCGAAAGACCCAGCAGGCCATCGATCGGGTCGAACATCAGCCCCAGCCCCACGCCCACCGCCAGACCGGTCAGGTATTTGGCGGTGACCAGCAGGGCGCCTTTCTTGAGTGCCTTGCCGCCCACGCGCAGGTTCATCTGGCTACCGGAGCAGAACAGGAACAGCGCGATCAGCACCAGCGCTCCATCCTTGAACAGCTCCTGGGAGAAGCCGCCGATGCGCAGGAATTCGTACTGGCCGCTATCGGTCTGCCCGGCACCCAGCCACTGCAGAATGGCGGTGATCCAGGAGAGATGGAGCTGATCGATGGTGTTGAGCGCGGCACCGAAAATGAGGGGGACCACCATCAGGCCCCCGGGGACCTTCTGGATCGTGGCGAGCAGTTTCATGGAGTTGGCTCCCGTGCGCCATGCGTGGCGAGTGGTTCACTAGCGGTTAGTGATCGAAACGATTGCTAATTTGATCGAATCGATCATTTTTCACAATTCCACTAAAGGCGTAGATGAAAGAATTCCTCCGGCCTCACCCTGATGATGCGGCTGGCTATTGGAATGACGCTCCCGGGGCGTTCCTTCGGTCGCGCGATCTGAGTAACATGCCGGCCATGCTCAAATCCTCCTCGGACAGCGCTGTCCCCCGGCTTCGCCCCTACCAGATCCAGGCCGTCGACAATGTCATCGCTCACTTCCGGGGCAGTGACGATCCGGCCGTGGTGGTGTTGCCGACGGGAAGCGGCAAATCGCTGGTCATCGCGGAGCTGGCGCGGCGGGCCCGTGGCCGGGTGCTGGTGCTGGCCCACGTGCGCGAGCTGGTCGAGCAGAATCACGCCAAGTATCTCGCTTACGGGCTCGAAGCGGATATCTTCAGCGCAGGCCTGGGCCGCAAGGAGAGCGGGCGCCAGGTGGTGTTCGGTTCGGTGCAGTCGGTGGTCAACGGTCTGGATGATTTCGCCACCGGCGAGTTCACACTGCTGGTGATCGACGAGTGCCACCGCGTCTCTCTCGCCCGCGATAGCGGGGACGAGCGCCAGGCGGCAGCCTCGGGAAAAGCGGGCCAGCGGGCCGTCTCCACCTACGAGAAGGTGATCGCGCGGCTTCGCGAGGCGCGGCCCAACCTCAAGGTGCTGGGGCTCACGGCAACGCCGTATCGGCTTGGCGAGGGCTTCCTCTATCACCGCCACTATCACGGCATGGTGAAAGGGCCGGAGAACACGTTCTTTCGCGACTGCGTATTCGAGCAGCCGCTGCGCGTGATGGTGCGTCAGGGGTATCTCGCCGAACCTAGGCGCATCGACGGCGCCATGGCCTTCTACGATTTCTCGCGCCTGACCCCACAGCGCAACGGCCAGTTTGCCGAGCGCGATCTCAACGGCGTGGTTCAGGGCAATCGTGCCACGCCGCAGATCATTGATGACGTGATCCAGCGCGCCCACGATCGTCAGGGCGTGATGATCTTCGCGGCCACCGTGGCGCACGCCGAAGAGGTGCGGGAGCTGCTGCCCGCGCCCGAGAGTGCGCTGATTACCGGAGCGACGCCGGGCCCGGAGCGAGAGCGACTGATCGCGGCGTTCAAGGCCCGCGAGCTCAAGTATCTGGTCAACGTGGCGGTATTGACGACCGGTTTTGATGCGCCACACGTGGACGTGATCGCCATTCTGCGCCCGACCGAATCCGTGGGGCTCTATCAGCAGATCGTCGGGCGGGGATTGCGGCTCTCGCCGGGCAAGACCGACTGCCTGATTCTCGACTACGCCGGCAACCCGTGGGAGCTCTATGCGCCGGAGATCGCCCAGACGCGCCCGGACGGCGAGAGCGAGCCGGTGCAGGTCGAGTGCCCCGAATGCGGCTTCGCCAACACCTTCTGGGGCAAGCGTGACGGCGACTTCGTGATCGAGCATCACGGTCGGCGCTGTCAGGGGCTTCTTTTCACACGCGGCCAAAGCCCCGCGAAAAGCGGAAGGTCAAACCCGGGGAAGGAGGTCGATGCTGGCGCGGGGTCGGGCGCCGTGGAGAGTCGACATCAATGCACGTTCCGTTTTCGCTTCAAGGTGTGCGAGCAGTGCGGCGGCGAGAACGATATCGCCGCACGCTCCTGCGGGCACTGCGGCGAGCGCCTGGTCGATCCCGACGACAAGCTGCGCGATGCGCTTAAGTTGCGTCATGCCAGGGTGTTGCGGGTCAGTGGCATGCAACTGGCGGCAACCACCAACGGCCGCGGCGTACCGCGGCTCAAGGTGACCTACCATGACGAGGATGGCGAGACGCTGGACGAGTGGTTCGGGCTGGAGACGCCGGCACAGCAGCATGTGTTCGAGCGGGTCTTCCTGCGCCACCATCTGCGCGCGCCGGCCAGCGGCTGGCGACCGCAATCTGCCGAGCAGGCAGCGGCGGAGGCGTATCGATTACGCGCGCCGGATTTCGTCATCGGCCGCAAGAGCGGTCGCCACTGGCGGGTCGACGAGAAACTGTTCGACTATGTCGGTCGCTACCGCAAGGCGGATGGCGCCGGCATCGACGGTTAAAAGTTTACTTGCTAAGTAAATTCTTGGGATAAACCGCGACGATTGGCTAATATGGAGTAGCGTTCATCCGAGCGTGATCGACAATCGACCTCAGGAGCTCCCCATGAGCTGGACGACCCCGGAAGTGAAGGAAATCTGCGTCGGTATGGAAATCAACGACTACATGCCCGCTGAATTTTGAGCCATCAGCAAGACACGCGCGGCGGTGCTGCTCTGCAGCTGCGCGTACTGGGGGCGGCCGCCGGTGGCGGCTCGCCTCAGTGGAACTGCCGCTGCGACGTGTGCCGTCTGGTCTGGGAAGGCGATCCGCGCGTGACGCCGCGAACCCAATCCTCGATTGCCGTCAGCGTTGACGGTCAGAACTGGGCGCTGATCAACTGCGCGCCCGATATCCTCAAACAGATTCAACAGACGCCGGCACTGCATCCGCGCGTGGGCCGACGGCATACGCCGATCGCCAGCGTGCTGCTGACCAATGCCGACGTCGATCATATCGGCGGGCTGCTCAATCTCCGCGAAAGCTCGCCGTTTCGGCTGCTGGCGACGCCGATGATCCAGGACGTGCTGCGTGGCAGCCCGATCTTCGATGTGCTGAACCCCGATTACGTCAGCCGCGAATCGATCGCCCTGGATCAACCCTTCACGCTGCTCGACGGCCTGCAGGCTCGGCTGTTCGCGGTGCCGGGCAAGACCGCACTCTTTCTGGAGGGCGATCAGGTCGAGATTGGTGTCGAAGGCGAAAGCACGGTTGGCGTCGAGCTGATCAGCGGCGACAGGCGCGCCTACTATATTCCCGGCTGCGCCGCGATGACGCCGACACTCGCGGCGCGTCTCGACGGTGCCGATCTGCTGCTGTTCGATGGCACCCTGTGGCGCGACGATGAAATGGTGCGCGCGGGCGTCGGTCACAAGACCGGAAATCGCATGGGCCATATGTCGATGTCCGGCGCCGAGGGCAGTATCGCAGCGCTGGCGGAACTCTCGCTGGGCAAGCGCGTCTTCGTCCATATCAACAACACCAATCCGGTGTTGATCGCGGATTCCTCCGAGCGTCAGGCGGCCGAGCGCGCCGGCTGGGAGATCGCCCATGACGGCATGGAGCTCTCTTGCTGAATTTCGAAAACCATCCTGACCTCGTCGAGCCGTTGAGCATGGAGGCGTTGGAAGCCCGGCTGCGCGAGGTCGGCGAGACCCGCTACCATCATCGTCATCCGTTCCAGTTGATGCTCCAGAACGGTGAGCTCGACAAGCGTCAGGTCCAGGCCTGGGCGCTCAACCGCTACTACTATCAGGCGATGATCCCGATCAAGGACGCCTCGCTGATGGCGAGGCTCGACGACCCCGATCTGCGTCGAACCTGGCGTTCGCGACTGGTCGATCATGACGGCGAAGCCGCGGGCGAGGGCGGGATCGAGCGCTGGCTCAAGCTGACCGACGGCCTGGATTTACCCCGTGAACTCGTCGTTTCGACCCGCGGCATCCTGCCGGCGACGCGTTTTGCCGTCGAAGCTTATACCCACTTCGTGCGCGATCGGACGCTACTCGAGGCGATCGCCTCGTCGCTGACCGAGCTGTTCTCGCCCATGGTGATCGGCCAGCGCGTGCGCGGCATGCTCGAACACTACGATTTTGTCTCCCGCGAGACGCTCGCCTACTTCGAGCCGCGGCTGACCCAGGCGCCGCGGGATGCCGAGATGGCGCTCGACTACGTCAAACTCCACGCCAAGCGCGCCGACCAGCAGCAGGCGGTGATCGATGCGCTGCGCTTTAAGTGCAGCGTGCTGTGGGCGATGCTCGATGCGCTGCAGCACGCCTATGTCGGTTCCGGCTCGAATCCAGCGGGCCAGGTGCCGCCGGGCGCCTGGGGCAGTGGCGTCGAAGGGCAGGAGATCGATGGTGACGGCCTGGGTGGCCGAGGGAGAATTGCCCGATGAGTGCCGACACCCCTATCAACGACGACGCTGGCGGCGTGCCGACGCTCCAAGAGCACGACGTGGTCAAGATTCCGCGCGGCGTGCGGCTGCGCGAGGACAAGGCCCGCGGCGGCTGGGTGCTGCTGGCGCCGGAACGGGTGTTCCAGCTCGATCCCGTTGCTCAGCAGGTGCTCACCCGCGTCGATGGCGAGCGTGACATCGCCGCCATCGTCGACGATCTGGCTGAAACCTTCGCGGCGCCCCGCGAGCGCATACTCGTCGACGTGCGGGCGATGCTCGCCGATCTGATCACCAAGAACGTCTTGGAAGTGACATGAATACCCAGCCGGAAGCGCGACAGTCGCCCTCGATGCAGCCACCCCCCATCGGCATGCTGGCGGAATTGACCCACCGCTGCCCGCTGCAGTGCCCGTATTGCTCCAACCCGGTCGAACTGACCCGCAAGCGCGAGGAACTCGAGACCGAGACCTGGCAGCGGGTCTTTGCCGAGGCGGCCGAGCTCGGCGTACTGCAGGTGCATCTCTCCGGTGGCGAGCCGGCATTGCGCCAGGATCTGGAAGCGCTGGTGGCGAGCTGTGCCGAACACGGTCTCTACTCCAACCTGATCACCGCAGGCGTCAATATCAGCCGGGCGCGGCTCGAAGCGCTGGCGGATGCCGGGCTCGATCACGTGCAACTCTCGGTGCAGGGTGCGACCGCGGAGGTCAACGATCATATCGCCAACCTGCCCGGCGCCTTCGACAAGAAGCTCGCCTTCGCTCGGGAAGTGACCGACGTCGGACTGCCGTTGACGCTCAACAGCGTGATCCATCGTGCCAACCTGCATCAGATCCCTGACCTGGTCGAACTGGCGCTGGAGCTGGGCGCGCGTCGTCTCGAGATCGCCCATGCCCAGTACTACGGTTGGGCGCTGAAGAATCGGGGCGCGCTGATGCCGCCGCGGGAGCAGGTGATGGAAGCGCTCGATCTGGTCGAGGCTGCCCGCGCACGGTTGAAGGGCAAGCTGGTGATCGACGCCGTGGTGCCGGACTACTACGCGCGCCTGCCCAAGCCGTGCATGAATGGCTGGGGCCGACAGTCGCTCAACGTCACGCCCGCTGGCAAGGTGTTGCCGTGTCACGCTGCCGAGACCATTCCCGGACTCGAGTTCTGGAACGTGCGCGAGCACGCGCTGGGCGATATCTGGCAGTCGAGCCCGGCGTTCAACGCCTACCGCGGCACCGACTGGATGCCGGAGACCTGCCAGAGCTGCGATCGGCGTGAGATCGACTGGGGCGGCTGCCGCTGCCAGGCCCTGATGCTGACCGGCGACGCCGCCCAGATGGATCCGGTCTGCGAGCTATCGCCCTATCACGACGACATCCAGACGCTGGCGATCATTGATTCGAGCCGAGACGACGAATTTACCTATCGCCGATTTGCGCGCCAGCCTGCCTGAGAGCCAACGATGGCGGCGTGACCCTCGCCGTTCGGTCGACGTCGTGCCGATAGGCCAGCGTCGCCTGCCTTGTTAGACTGCTGTCACTATTCAGCAGTGATCCGGGAGGCGGCGTGAGCGTTATCGAATCCGAACGACCCGATGCCGCCGAGGCGTCGCCTGCCGGTCAGCTGCCGCTGGAGTTCGTGGCCCGGGTCAATGGCGAAGGCCTGACCGAGCTGCCGCAGGATCTCTACATTCCGCCGGAAGCGCTCAAGGTCTTTCTCGAGACCTTCGAAGGCCCGCTCGATCTGCTGCTCTATCTGATACGGCGCCAGAATCTCGATATCCTCGCCATCAACGTCGCCGCCATCACCCACCAGTACGTCGAGTACGTGGACCTGATGCAGGCGATGGAGATCGATCTCGCCGGCGAGTATCTGGTGATGGCCGCGATGCTCGCGGAGATCAAATCGCGTTCTCTACTGCCGCGGCCGCCCAAGGGCGATGACGAGGACGACGAGGAAGATCCGCGAGCCCAGCTGATTCGCCGGTTGCAGGAGTACGAACAGCTCAAGCTGTCTGCCGAGGAACTCGATACCCTGCCGCGCATGGGCCGCGACTGGCATCCGGCGCAGGCGGCATTGCCTGAGCTCGAGCGGCGCGTGATTCATCCGGACGTATCGCTGAACGATCTGCTGGGCGCGCTCGGCGGCATGCTCAAGCGGGCCGATCTGCGTCAGTCCCATCGGATCAGTCGTGAAGTGCTCTCGACCCGCGAGCGGATGCTCTCGATCATGGCCAAGCTGAACGCCGATCGTTTCACGCCGTTCGAGGCGCTGTTCGAGCTTTCCGAGGGGCGCGCCGGGGTCATCGTGACCTTCATGGCGATTCTCGAATTAGCGCGTGAGTCGATGATCGAAATCGTGCAGAATGCGCCGCTCTCGCCGATCTACCTGCGTGCCCGGCTGGCGCTGGAAGAGGGTATCGCCGATGCTGCTCCAAAGAGCGGTATCGTTGGACCTGACATTCTCGACAGTGAAGGCGAGACCAAGGCATGAACCGCCTGACCGACTCCTACATTTCTTCAGTCGTGACGCCGGCGCTGGACGAAATTCTCGAAGCCGTGTTGCTGGCCGCGGGCGAGCCGGTCTCGTTGGAGCGGCTCGAGGCGTTGTTCGATGACGGCTTGCTCGACTCCGGACAGCCGCCGTCCCGCGCCGCGCTTCGCGAGTCGCTGAACAAGCTGTCCGAGCGATTGGCGGCCGGCGGTGCGCTGGAGCTCGGCGAGTCGGTTTCGGGTTATCAGCTGCGGATTCGTCAGCGCTACTCGCCCTGGGTGTCGCGGCTGTGGGATGAAAAGCCTCAACGATACTCCCGGGCGCTGCTCGAGACGCTGGCGCTGATTGCCTATCGTCAGCCGGTCACCCGCGGCGATATCGAGGAGGTGCGCGGCGTGGCCGTCAGCAGCTCGATCATGCGGACCTTGGTCGAACGCGGCTGGATTCGCGTCGTGGGTCATCGCGACGTGCCGGGGCGACCGGCGGTCTACGCCACCACCCGGTCGTTTCTCGACGATCTGGGGTTGAGTACGCTGGAGTCGTTGCCGCCGATGCATGAACTCAAGCCGCTCGAGACGTTCGAAACGGGCATGCATGAGCCGTTTGCGGATGTACCTGATGTCGACGTACCTGATGTCGGTGCGTCCGATGTCGATACGGCCGGCGAGACGCCATCGCTCGACGCAGAAGACGCCGCGGAAGCGGTGGTGGAATCAGAAGATACCGATTTATCGGCAGCGCCGGGTGAAGGTGACACAGATGAGCCCGACAATGACGAACACGCCGAGATGGCGTCCCCCGGCGAGTCGCTGAGTTTTGCCGAGCTCGAAGTGCGACTGGCCGAACGTGCCCGGAAGCGTCAGGCCGAAGAGGCGGAGTCGAACTCCTCCCCAGCGGACGACGATTCGGACACGGACACCTGAGGATCGCCACTACCGACCATGCTGCCTGACGGGCAGGCGGTCACCGGTGATTCCTCGAGCCGATGAGGCAACGAAATATCATGACCGAGATCAACACCGAAAAACTGCAGAAAGTGCTGGCCCGGGCCGGCTATGGCTCGCGCCGGGAAATGGAAACGGCGATCAGCGCCGGCCGTGTCAAGGTCAACAGCCAGGTCGCCAAGCTCGGCGATCGGGTGGGCGCGCGCGATCGTGTCGCGCTCGACGACCGCTTGATCAGCCTGCGTGCCGTGGAAGAAGTCCCGCGCCGGGTGATCATGTACAACAAGCCGGAAGGCGAGCTGTGCACGCGCAAGGATCCGGAAGGGCGGCGGACCGTGTTCGAACGCCTGCCGCGGCTGAAAGGCGAGCGCTGGATCGCGATCGGTCGCCTGGACATCAATACCAGCGGCCTGCTGCTGTTCACCACCGATGGCGAGCTGGCCAACCGATTGATGCACCCCTCGCACCAGATCGAACGCGAATACGCGGTCCGCGTAATGGGTGAGGTCAAGCGCGAGCACGTGGTCAATATGGTCGAAGGGGTGATGCTCGAAGACGGCCCGGCGCGTTTTTCCGACGTGCAGGAGTTCGGCGGCGAAGGCATCAATAGCTGGTTCCACGTGGTGATCATGGAAGGGCGCAATCGAGAAGTGCGTCGTCTGTGGGAATCCCAGGGCCTAACCGTCAGCCGCCTGAAACGCGTTCGTTACGGCAATATCTTCCTCGACAAGCGGGCCAAGGCCGGCGAGTGGACCGAGATGACCCAGGACGAGATCGACGAGCTGTCGACGATGGCCGGGCTCGAGCCGCGCAAGGTACCGGAACTGACGCCGGACGAGAAAAATCGCTGGAGCCGCGACAAGAACAAGCGGCGCCCGGTGACGGCGATGAAGAAACCGCGCCGTCCGCGGCGTGAAGACTCCTGATTCCCGCGTCGTGACCAGCGCCTCGGGGCGGGAAAAAATACTTGCCTGCTCCGAGGGTTATGAGTAATATGTGCGCCCAGTCGGGAAGGGTCGTTAGCTCAGTTGGTAGAGCAGTTGGCTTTTAACCAATTGGTCGTAGGTTCGAATCCTACACGACCCACCACTTTCCGACGGGTCGATGCTTTTGTGGCAAGCGCCATTGATCAGAAGCGCATGGGTCGTTAGCTCAGTTGGTAGAGCAGTTGGCTTTTAACCAATTGGTCGTAGGTTCGAATCCTACACGACCCACCATCGATCTCTTCCTCGCCTTCATGGCACCGATTCGGCACTCCCCGCCGGTCGTACGTTCTGGGTCGTTAGCTCAGTTGGTAGAGCAGTTGGCTTTTAACCAATTGGTCGTAGGTTCGAATCCTACACGACCCACCATCTCGTTTTTTCCTGTCATTGCCGCCAAACCGATGCGCGTTTCCGTACGCCTGTGTTACTGATTGAGGATTCCCTCAGGAGACCTCTCATGGCGTCCCGTTCATTCCGGCCCGATTGTTCCAGTCCATCACGCCCATCTCGATCCGAACCGCGCCGGTCGGCCACTGATTACCGTCATGCCAACGAACCTGTCGGCAGCGTCGAGCAGATCTACGGGGGCCAGCTGGTCCCGGATCTGGCGGTCAGCACTTTCCGCAATATCGATCGGCTGTTTCCTTCCCGGGTCATTGCAGCCGGCAAACGACCTCGCCCGCTGCCGCCGATCTCGCGGAACCTCGAGGGGTGGGTGGCCACGGTTAACGGTGAGCCTTACGACCTTTACGACTACCTCGCGTTGAACAATGTCACCGGGCTTCTGGTCCTGCACCGGGGCAACGTCCTGTTTGAGACCTATCAGCGGGGCAATGCGCCGGATACGCGCTGGATGTCGATGTCGGTCGCCAAGTCCGTCTGCTCGACGCTGGCCGGCATGGCGATTCGGGACGGACTGATCCCCGAGGGGTTGGGGGCTCGGGTGGTCGACTACGTGCCGCTGTTGAAGGGAAGTGCCTACGATGGCGTGAGCCTGCGCGATCTGCTGATGATGGCCTCGGGAGTTGCCTGGAACGAGACCTATACCGATCCCGAGTCCGATCGACGCTCGCTGCTCAGGGCGCAGGTTGCCCAGGCGCCGGGCGGGGCGATGGCCGTGATGGCGGCGCTGCCTCGGGCTGCCGAACCGGGCCGGGTTCACAATTACAGTACCGGGGAAACCCAGATTCTCGCCGAACTCGTCCACGCGGCTGTCAATCGACCCTTGGCCGACTATCTGTCGGAAAAGCTCTGGCAGCCCTTTGGTATGGAAAGCGACGCCACCTGGTGGCTGGAATCCGCCGGCGGCATCGAGGTCGGTGGAAGCGGTATTGGCGCCACATTGAGAGACTACGCCCGTTTCGGCCAGTTCATGCTCGAGGGCGGGAAGGTCGACGGCGAGCCGCTGCTGCCCGACGGATGGATGGCCGAGGCCACGCGGCCCACCACGCTCGCCGATGGCGAACTTGTGGACTACGGCTTCATGTGGTGGACGGCATGGACGCCGCCCTCGCGAAAGGATCGCGCCTACGCGGCAAGAGGTATCCACGGCCAGCTCGTCTACATCAACCCGGCTCATGACATCGTGATCGCTCAGAACGCCGCTGCCCCCAAGCCGAAAGGCAGGATAGTGATCGATCCGATGGCGTTCTTCGATGCCCTTGTCGCGCACCTGGATCGCCGGCCCGGGGCGGCCAGTTCGAGTTGATGTAGCGGTTTCCGCCTTTCAGGCGGGGCGGTCGAGCGGCGGGACGGGCGCTTGCCCTGGGCTGACGAATCAGAAGTTCCGCATGGTCTCGCGATACCCCAGAAAATCCTTGCGCCGCTGCTCGATGCGGCTGGCCATGGCGTAGTCGCCGCTCTGCTTGGCGACCTTCTCGGCGGAGTCGATCTGACGGATGGCGGTGTCGATGTTGCCTTGAAGCTGGAGCTGCTCGGCGCGCGCCAGCTGGCCCCAGGCATCCCGACCGCTGCGCCCGGCGGCTTCGGACAGCAGGCCGAACACGTCGGGGTCCTCCGGGTACTGCTCGCTCATGTCGCGTAGTACGTCGAAAGCCTGCGACGGAGAGGTCTGGACCAACGTCTGAGCCTGGACCCATTGCGCCGGGTAGTAGCCGGGAGAAATTCGCAGAATGCGTTGCGCCCGGGTCAGCGCCTCCTCTCGGCGGTCGGCGTCGTAGGCAATCTGGGCGGCAGTCGCCGGAATCATCGACAGGTCAGGATACTGCTTCGCCAGCGTGTCGAGCGTCGCCAGCGCCGCGTCCGTGCGCGACTGTCGCGCATCGGTCAGTGCCTGGAGATAGCTGACGGCGGCGGCCGGCGGGTCGTCCTGCTTCAGTACCGTCATGGCCTGAGTCGGGTTGCCCTGGTTGAGCATCGCCAGCGCCCGGCCCCGGATCATGGCGTAGGTCGGGTCGTCGTGGTGGGGCGGCGAGGTCAGCTGATCGGCTCGGGCCTGGGTGTCGCTGATGCGCGATTCGGTCACCGGGTGGGTCAGCAGGAACTCCGGCGGATTGCCGCCCTGAAGAGAGGCGAGCTTCTGCAGCGTCCGGAACATTTCCGGCATCGCCTGCGGGTCGTATCCGGCCTTGGCCATGGCGCTGAGACCGACGCGATCGGCTTCCTGCTCGAAGCGCCGGGAGTAGGCCAGCTGATCCTGAATGAACGCGGCCTGAGTGCCCATCATGGCGGCGATTCCGGCACCGCCGCCGCCGCCCGCCGCGAAGATCATCCCCGCCAGCATCGCCGCCATGGTCGGCAGCTGCGTCTCCTCCACCCGAGCCATGCGTCGCGCATAGTGGCGCTGAGCCAGGTGGCCCAGCTCGTGGGCCAGTACCGAGGCGAACTCATCCTCGTTGGGCGCGGTGGTGAACAGGCCGGCATTGACCCCGACAACGCCGCCGGGCACGGCAAACGCATTCAACAGGCGGCTGTCGACCAGCGTGACCACGAGTCGTTCGTCGACGCCGCTGTAGGGCACCAGCTTGGCCAGCATCGAACGTACATAGGTCTGGGTGATCGGATCATGCCAGGGGTCGGTCTGGGCGCGGAACTGGCGAAGCCAGGCCCGGCCCAGGCGATATTCGTCATTGGTGGTGACGGCGACGCTGGTACTGCCGAGATCCGGAAGCTGATAGCCTTGTTCGGCCTGCGCAACCGGGGGCACGCCGGCCAGGGTTGCGGAGAGCAGCGAGACGGCCAACAATTGCCGTTTGAATGATGTCAGTCGTTGGTTGGTCATGCTGACGGTGTCGGTCCTCATTCGGGCAGAAGCTCAGGTCAGGCAGAAGCTCAGGTCAGGCAGAAGCTCAAGTGTGACCAAAAAATAAGCGCGGGCAAATCGGCGCCACCCCGGGAGACGATACAGGCAAAAGCCTCGGTGCGGACAAAGACTCTACAAGGGCCGCCATTCGACGTGGGCGAAAGCCACGCTGACCGCCAGCGGTCTGGGTTATCATGCCTTCGACCACGGCCAGGCACAGAGGTTGCCTGGACGTTTTCCCAAAGTCAGCGAGCGATGCAGCGGCCCGGTGGCAGGCTAACCAACTTTCGATTCATCTATCAATTCATTGCCCATCAACTCCGGGATTCGTCATGTCTCAAGCGCCCGATTGCCGACTGGATGCCTCCGGTTTGCGCTGTCCACTTCCATTGCTCAAGGCCAAACAGACGCTAGCCGGCATGCAGGCCGGGCAACTGCTCGAGGTGATCGCCACCGACGCGGGTTCATGGCGCGATTTCGAAAGCTTCGTCGAGCATAGTCGGCATACGCTGATCGAGCGTGAGGAGGCGGAGGGCGTGTATCGCTACTGGTTACGCAAGGCCGATGGAGAAGCGCTGGCATGAGTTTGAAAGGCATTCTGCGTCACTGGTTCGAGCGTTACCTTTCCGACGAGGAAGCCATCGTCCTGCTGGCGCTGTTGATCGGCGGTTTTGCCGTCGTCATCTGGCTAGGCGGCGCCCTGGCACCGTTCTTCACGGCACTGGTCGTCGCTTTCCTGCTGCAGGGCGTGGTGTCCTGGCTGGAACGTAGAGGGTTGCCGCGCCTGCTGGCCGTCGGGCTGGTCTTCCTGCTGTTCGTGGGGGCGCTGTTGGCGCTGGCATTGATCGTCATGCCGCTGGTCTGGAATCAGCTGGTCGAGCTGGTTCAGGAAGCCCCTCGCATGTTCGCCAGCAGCCAGCTCTGGCTGGGCGAGATGCAGGAGAAATATCCCACCATCGTGACCCCGGATCAGATCCAGGGCTGGATCGCCACGGCGGGCCAGCAGGCCTCCCAGCTCGGTCAGCGCGCGCTGACCTTCTCGCTGGCGTCGCTGGGCAATCTGATGGCGGTCATCATCTATCTGGTACTGGTGCCGATCCTGGTCTTCTTCATGCTCAAGGATCGCGAGCGGCTGGTCGATTTTCTGCTCTCGATGCTGCCGGGCAAGCGCACGCTGATGACCCGCATCTGGGAAGAGATGGATGATCAGATCGCCAACTACGTCCGCGGCAAGACCATCGAGATCATCATCGTCGGCAGCGTGGCGTTCATCGTCTTCTGGGGCTTCGGTCTACCCTACGCGGCGCTGCTGGGGCTGATGGTGGGGCTGTCGGTGCTGGTGCCTTACATCGGCGCCGCGGTGGCCACGCTGCCGGTCGCCGCGGTGGCGGGATTCCACTTCGGGGTTGGCGACCAGTTCCTATACGTGCTGGTCGCTTACGCCATCTTGCAGGCGCTGGACGGCAACGTACTGGTACCGATCCTGTTTTCGGAAGCGGTCAACCTGCATCCGGTGTCGATCATCCTGGCGGTGCTTTTCTTCGGCGGACTCTGGGGCTTCTGGGGCGTGTTCTTCGCGATCCCCCTGGCAACGCTGATCAAGGCGCTGGTACAGGCCTGGCCACGAGGCGAATCGGGCCAGACCCTGCTGACGGAAGATCGCTGAGGCGAGGCGAGCGTCTACTCGGCGTTGAGTTCGCGCGCCGCTTCGAGCACTTCGTCGACGTGGCCGGGGACCTTGACGCCGCGCCACTCACGGGCCAGTTTGCCGTCGGCGTCGATCAGGAAGGTGCTGCGTTCGACGCCCAGGTGCTCCTTGCCGTACAGCTTCTTGAGCTTGATCACGTCGAACTGGCGGCAGATGGCCTCGTCACGATCCGAGAGCAACTCGAACGGAAAGCCCTGCTTGGCCTTGAAGTTCTCGTGGGACTTGAGGCCGTCCCGCGAAACCCCGAAGACGACCGTGTTGGCATTTTCGAACTCGCTGATCCGGTCGCGAAAATCGCCGCCCTCGGTGGTGCAGCCGGGGGTGCTGTCCTTGGGATAGAAGTAGATCACGACCTGCTTGCCGCGATAGTCGCCGAGCCGAAACGGGGTGTCGCCGGTGGCTTCGGCGGAGAAGTCGTCGACGGGCTGTCCAACGCTGAGTGTCATGGGTTGCTCCGAAACCGGGAAGTGAATGCCGAACGATAGCCGATCCTGGCGGTCAATGCCTGGTCATCGTTGCCGTGGTGTCGTGATCGGCCGCAGGCCAATCTGGCCGGTAGCCGGCTTGGCGGCTGTACACGCCGGGGCTGCCTGAGTACCATCTGGGGGTTGCAGGATCGGGCCTGGGCAGGCGCCACGAGCGTTGCATGAGGCGCGCCATGAGCCGGACACGGGCGATTCGTCTGGCCGGTGTTCGATTTCTGGTCATTCGATCCCGATGAGACAAGCGGCCGGCCGCCATCCGGCCTCAAAGAGAGAGCTGCAAGATGATCACAGGCAGTATCGTTGCCATGGCGACGCCGATGAAAGCCAGTGGCGAGATCGATTGGGAGGCGCTGCGTCGCCTCGTGAACTTCCATCTCGACCATGGCACTGACGCCATCGTTGCCGCCGGCACCACCGGCGAGCCCACCACCATGTCGTTCGCCGAGCATTTCGACGTCATTCGCACGGTGGTCGAAGAGGTCAACGGTCGGATTCCGGTCATCGCCGGCACCGGCGCCAACAACACGGCCGAGGCGGTCGAGCTGGCACGTTATGCCAGTGAAGTCGGTGCGGACTGCTGTCTGTCGGTGGCGCCCTATTACAACAAGCCGACCCAGGAAGGCTTGTATCAGCATTTCAAGGCGGTTGCCGAAGCGAGCGAGCTGCCGATCATTCTCTACAACGTCCCCGGGCGGACCTGCTCCGATATCTATAACGAGACGGTCTTCCGGCTGGCGGAACTCGAGCGGATCGTCGGCCTGAAGGATGCCACCGGCAACCTCGAGCGTGCCGAGGAGCTGATCGATCGGCTCAAAGGCAGCGATTTCGCGCTCTACTCCGGCGACGATCCTACTGCCTGCGACTTCATGTTGATGGGCGGCCACGGTGATATCTCCGTCACCGCCAACGTGGCGCCGCAGGCGATGCACGATCTGTGTGTCGCGGCGACCAGCAGTCAGCGTGAAAAAGCCCACCAGATCAATGCGCGTCTGGCGCCATTGCATACGGCGCTGGGGATCGAATCCAATCCGATTCCCGTCAAGTGGGGCCTCAACCGCATGGGTTACGCCGACACCGGCATTCGTCTGCCGCTGACCTGGCTGTCCGAACGCTATCACGGCAATGTCGGCGAAGCGCTGCAGCTCGCGGGTATCAACATCAAGTGAACCTGCCGACGTGGATCGAATCGCCAGGGTTCGTACAGAGCCTAATCAGCCCATTGCTTCGAATTAAAGGTGGATGCATGAAGCCCATCCTCAAATGGATGCCTCTAATGTTGTGCTCGTCGCTGGCCCTGTCCGGCTGCGGTCTGTTTCAGGACGGTTATTACTACGACCGCAACGACGAGTACCAGAACGCCAAGATGGCCAAGCCGCTGGATCTACCGGATTCACGCAATCGGGTTCTCTATCAGGACTCGATGCCGGTTCCCCAGGCCGACAGCGACTTTTCGGCGGCGGATGCGGTGGATGATGCGCCGCGCCCGCAGCCGTTGGCTTCAGGCCAGGGCGACGAGCAGGCCTATGTCGAAATGCGCGAGGCCGGGAGCGAGCGCTGGCTGCTGGTCGACGCCGCGCCGGCCAGCGTCTGGCCGCGGCTGCAAGGGTTTGCCGTCGATCACGGCGTCCAGCCGACCGCGATCAACGCCGGCAGTGGTCGCATCGAGACGGCACAGGGCAGCTTGAGTCTGCGTCAGGGCCTGCGTAGCGGTACCAGCGAAGTGCGTTGCGATATCGGCAGCAGCACCCAGTGCCTGAGTTCGGTCCAGGCCTATCTCGAGAATAACCATACGGCGGACAGCGGCGTGTCGCTGGCCGCGCAGCCACTCGATCAGAGCGAACGCGTCAAGCTGCGCAATCGTGACGGCGGCTGGGAGCTCGATCTGGCGCTGGATAGCGAGCGCGCCTGGTCCGAGCTCTATTATCAGCTGCAGAACGGTTTCGACGATGATCGCCTGACGCTCACCGACCAGAATCGCACTGCCGGTCAATTCTTCGTCGACTATCTCCCGCTGAACGCCGAAGGCGGTGGTTGGTTCGACTGGTTCGGCAGCGATCCGAAACCCGAACACTATCGTCTGCAGCTCGACTCGACCGCCGGCAACTCCGTGGTAACGGTTGCCGATGCCGAGGGTCAGCCGGTGGCGTCGGCTGCGGCACGGGAGCTGCTCGACGCGATCGCGTCCACGTTGCGCTGATGTCGTCGCGTTCCACGCCCGGCTTGCATGCGTCAGCCGGGCTCGGCTCACCAGGGGCGAGCTCACCGGGGCCCGGCTCTGGACCCGGATTAAGCTTTGCCTCGCTGGGCAGCGGCAGCAAGGGCAACGCGACGCTGGTCAGCGACGGCGAGACCCTGGTGCTGGTGGACTGCGGGTTCGGGATGCGCGAGGCGGAACGACGTCTCGCGCGGCTCGGTGTCCATCCGCGCCAGCTGGCGGCCGTACTGGTGACTCACGAGCACAGCGATCACATCACCGGTGTCGGCGCGCTCGCCCGGCGTCATCAGCTGCCGGTCTATCTCAGCGCCGGCAGCTGGCTTTCCGGCAAGCTGGGCGACGTCCCCAGGCATCATCTGCTGGTGCCGCAGGGGCGTTTCGCCATCGGCGGGCTGGAGATCGATCCGGTCACCGTTCCCCACGACGCCCGGGAGCCGATCCAGTTCTGCTTTCGGGCCCACGGCCGGCGTCTCGGCGTGCTGACCGATCTTGGCCATCCGACGTCGCACGTGGTGGATGCCTTCAGCGGCTGCGATGCGCTGTTTCTCGAATGCAATCACGACCCGCGGATGCTGGCCGAAGGTCCGTATCCGCCCCATTTGAAGCGCCGCGTCGCCGGTCGGTGGGGTCATCTGGCCAACGGTCAAGCGGCAGATCTGTTGCGCCAGTTGGGACTCGATCGCCTGCAACGGATTGTCTGCTCGCACCTGTCGGCGCAAAATAATCACCCCGAGCGGGTGCTGGAGGCGCTGGTGCCGCTGCTCGACGGCGATGAATCGCGACTGCTGGTCTCGGCCCAGGATCGCGGCATCGACTGGCAGCAGGTGGCATGACGTTGTCATCAAACCGTCCAGATACCACATCCTGCCTCACCCCTAAACCTCACGAACCTGCTGCCCCGAAGGGCCGCGACGCGGAGACAGCCCCATGCAAAAACGCGATCTTCTCTATGCCGGCAAGGCCAAGTCGGTCTATCTGAGCGACGACCCGCAGCGGCTTGTCCTGCACTTTCGCGATGACACCAGTGCCTTCGACGGCAAGAAGAAAGAGGCGCTCGAGCGCAAGGGGCTGGTCAACAACAAGTTCAACGCCTTCATCATGGAGAAGCTCCAGGCGTCGGGCATCCCCACCCATTTCGAGCAGCTGCTGTCCGACACGGAATGCGTGGTCAAGAAGATGGAGATGATCCCGGTCGAGTGCGTGGTGCGTAATCTCGCCGCCGGTGGCCTGGTCCGTCGTCTCGGCGTCGAGGAGGGCATCGCCCTGAATCCGCCGACTTTCGAGCTGTTTCTGAAAAACGACGACAAGGGCGACCCGATGATCAACGAGTCGCTGGCCGAAACCTTCGGCTGGGCGACGCCCGCGCAGCTTTCGACCATGAAATCGCTGACGTTCCAGGTCAACGACGTGCTCAAGCAGCTGTTTCTCGATGGCGGCATGCTGCTGGTCGATTACAAGCTCGAGTTCGGCGTCTTCGACGGCGAGATCGTGCTGGGCGACGAGTTCTCGCCGGACGGTTGCCGGCTGTGGGACGCCGAGACCCGGGAAAAGCTGGACAAGGACCGCTTCCGCCAGGGATTGGGCGGCGTGATCGAGGCCTATGAAGAGGTGGGGCGGCGTCTCGGCATGACTTTCTGATCGATCCGGACTCTTCGGAGCCACGGACGACGAAGCGCCCCCGATAGCCTGGCTATCCGGGGGCGTTTCACGTAGAGAGTACCGAGACTGATACCAAGAGCACCGATAGTTAGCGCGCCGATCGGTTCAGTCGATGCGCTCGGCGCCTTCGATGGTGATCGGGGTCTTGGGCACGTCGGCGTGCGGCCCTTGGCGTCCGGTGGGTGTACCGGCAATCTTGTCGACGACGTCCATGCCCGAGACCACATGACCGAATACCGTGTAGCCTGGGTTGTAGAGATCGCGGTAGTTCAACGCGCCGTTGTCGACCAGATTGATGAAGAACTGACTGGTCGCCGAATCCGGGTTGGCGGTACGTGCCATGGCAAGGGTGCCGCGGGTGTTGTCGATTCCGCTCTTCTCCAGCGCAATCGGCGCATGGGTCTCTTTCTGCTCGAGATCCGCCGTCATGCCGCCGCCCTGGATCATGAAATCCTGCATGACACGGTGGAAGATCGTACCGGCGTAGAAATCTTCATCGACATAGCGCAGGAAGTTCGCCACCGTCTTGGGTGCCGCCTCGGGATCGAGTTCGACCTCGATGTCGCCCTGGCTCGTCTCCAGACGCACGTGCGGATGATCGGCATCGGCGAGAGCCGGCAAGGAGAACAGGGTCAGGGCGGACAGGCAAAAGAGAATCAGCGACTGTCGCAGCGAAGGCACTCTCATCAACACACTCCCGTCATTCATCGAAGCTCGCCAGCCTAGCGGGATCGATACTCGCTGACCAGTGCCGGAGATCGATGGCAGCGGCGCGCCAGTCATCGATACGTCAATCAAAGGGTAGGCCATGAAGCACTACGCAACCGATCGGCTGACGTTGAGACAGCCGGATCTTGCAGACGCAACGCGACTTTTCGCCATCTACGGCGACCCTGAAACCAACCGGTTCAATCCGGCCGGCCCGCACGCCGATGCTTCGGTCTCGATGCAGGTGTTGAATCGCTGGAGGGAACACTGGGAAAACCATGGCTTTGGGGTCTGGGCGATCGAGGAAAAGGCGAAGCCGGGGATCGTCATCGGATTTGGCGGTCTTGGCTGGGCGGAAGAAGAGGGCTGGGGCTGGATCGTCAATCTGGGATATCGATTCTCCCCCGCCGTGTGGGGAAAAGGCTATGCCACCGAGATGGGGCAGGGCGCGATAGAGTTCGCGACAGAGCGCCTGGCAGTCGAGGCACTGTATGGCCTGGTTCGCCCGCAGCACGAAAAGTCGTTGCACGTCCTGCAAACTGGGATTCGGCGAAGTCGGTACGCTGGAAGACACCCCCGGTCAGCCCGCCAGTCTGGTGCTCGAGCGATCACTGCGCTGAACCGGTCAGCGCGGTTCGATCGCCTCCACGTGGATTTCGGTTTCACCGTCACGGTCCACGACGCGAAAGCGCACGTTGACGTCACGTAGGAACACGCCATAGCACCTCGCGGTGTCGTTCAGGCTCGACGGTGAAGACGCGCCGCCGTGATAGGCAGGGCGCGGATCCTGTGCCAGCACCTCGTCGATCAGCCGGGCCAGCGACTGGCCATCGTCGTGCCGCTGGAGGGCGTCGTTCGCCGCGAGGCTGAACGTGACGCAATGCCGGGGCGGTGGCGCGGGGGCGAAACCGGCGTCGGCATCGGGACGAGACTCGGCCCATGGCAGGTACGGTCTGATGTCGACGACGGGCGTGGCATCGCAGAGATCGTGTCCCCGCAGGTGAAGCTTGACCCGGCTCCGCTGCTCGGCGAGACGAGAGCCAACAATCGGCGCCTGTGCCAGCGAGGGTTTTGGCGTGCATTCCACATCGACCAGCTCGACCAGCGACAGACCGAGTCGGTTGGGGCGATGAGTGCTGCGACTGGCGAAGACGCCGATACGCTGATTGCCCCCTAGCCGTGGCGGCCGCACCCTTGGCGTCCAGCTCTGCGGGCTGCGATCGAAGACGAAGGTCAGCCACAGATGGGTGACTGCTTCCAGGCCCTCGACCGCGAGGGGATCATCGAAAGGCGCTGCCAGGTAGAGAATGGCGCGGGCAGACGGCGCCAGCCCGGGTTGCCGCGGAATCCCGAACTTGTCGGGATAATCGCTGGCGACATGCCCGATCGCCTCCAGCGTGAAAGCGTCATCGGTCGCAGAGGAAGGAAGTCTGGGCGCTCGCATCGTGAAATCGGTTCCAGAGGTGAAATTTCATAACGGTGCCATACTGCATGAGCGCTCTCACGAGGGCACGAAGGCAATTCGAAAACTCGCATGATACCAAGGAGAGGTGTTGGATGAGTTTCCTGCACGTTTATCACGAAGCGGATAGCGACCAGCCGCTGCTGACCACCCATGACGCCTATCGCATCTCGCTAGAGCTGAGTTCGATCGAAGTCTATTTCGATCGGCGTGAGCTGGTGGAGGTGCCGGTTGGCATTCAGCAGCAGCAACTGGTGATGTTGAACAATGAAACCGCGACCGAGATCCAGCAGCTGAGCGGACGCCGATACTGCGACCTGCGCGGCATGAGCCCGCAATATCCCGATCTGGCGCTCAGGCGCGAGCTGCTGTGCACCGAGTCCTCGAACGACGAGGAGAGCTGGCATCTGTTCCTGCGAGGCCAGGCCATTTTCTACTTCCATCTCAATGGTCGCGTCTACGTCGTCGGCTGTGATCGGGGAGATCTGATCTCGGTCCCCGCGGATCTGCCGCACTGGCTGGATATCGGCCCCGAACCCGACTTCCTGGTACTGACGTTGAGCAACGCGCAGTCGCCGGACCTGATTGCCACGGCGAGTGATATCGCCCTGCGGTTTCCACGTTTCGAAAAGTTGGTCGACGGCATGGCGGCGTGACAGAACCGCGTCGCGGCCGTCGATCCGGGAGAGGACACGATGCTCGAGCGGACCCGTTTCCGTCAGGCGCTGCCCAAGGACGCGCCGGATCAGGCCGAAGTCTTCCATCATGCGATCATGGAAGGGGCGGCCGGTCGGTATAGCCTGGCCCAGCGTCGGGCCTGGGCGTTGGCGCTGCCTCGAACTGCCGAGGCATGGATGGCTCGCCAGGCGATCCATTTCACGCTGGTCGCGGAATGCGACGGTCACTGTGTGGGCTTCTGCGAACGCGACATGACCGCCGGGCGTATCGAAACGCTCTACGTCTGGCCTTCGGTGGCCCGACAGGGTCTGGGCTCGCGCCTGATGTCGCTGTCGGTCGATGCCTTGCGGGACGCCGGCCACCGGGAGGTATCGATCGAAGCGAGTCTGGTGCTGGCGCCATCACTGATCGCCCGGGGCTGGGAAACACTGGGCGAGGATCGTGTCGAGCGTCACGGCGAGTGGCTGGCGCGTCTGCGCATGCGACTGGCGCTGCGTAGCCAAGAAGATGATGGACATTGACGCAGGCCATTCGTGAACGGAGGTCCCTTCGCAGGCGTTCCCTTGGACTGGGAAATTCGGTAAAGTCGCTTCCATAATGAAAGTGACTCACGATATTTCCGCTCTTTGTCCCGTGGCCCGCGCGCTGGAGTGTGTCGGCGACAGCTGGACGCTGCTGATCCTGCGTGACGCCATGCAGGGAGCCCGCCGCTTCGACGAATTCCAGCGCGGGCTGGGCATCGCGTCCAGCATGCTGACGGGGCGTCTGGACCGTATGGTTGCCAGCGAGCTTCTGGAAAGACGCTGCTACCAGCAGCATCCCCCGCGCCATGAATATCATCTGACCGCCAAGGGGCACGATCTCGCCCCGGTCATTCTGATGCTCTACCGCTGGGGCGAGCGTCATCTGCCGATAGAAGCCAACGGTTTCTATCTGATCGACCGACGGTCGCAACAGCCCGTCGATCCGATTGTCTACGACCGCCTCCAGCAGCGGCCGTTGGCGCCAGGGGACGTGCGTATGGCGCCGGGACCCGACGCGACACCGGCGGTTCACGCGCGAGTCGAGCGCATGCGCGAAGCGTTCGAGCGCAGGACTTCTTCCGACTCGACGGTGGAGGCGGCGTCCGACTGGTGCCAGACTCGCACTGCGAGTGATTCGATCAATGACTGAAAGGACATCGTCATGCGACGTATCGTAGTGACAGGTATGGGAATCCTCTCGCCGCTGGGATGCGGTATCGAGACGGTATGGCAGCGTCTGCTGTCTGGCGCCTCCGGGCTACGCCAATTGCCGGCCGAGACCGTCGAAGGCCTGGCCGTCGGCGTGGGTGGCCCGGTGCCGGCCATCGCGGACGACAGCGCCGGTTTCGATCCCGACGCGACTATGGATCCCAAGGAGCGGCGCAAGATGGACCGCTTCATCCAGATGGCGGTGGCGGCGGCGGAAGAAGCGCTGGCCCAGGCCAACTGGTTCCCGCAGACCGAAGCCGAGAAGGAGCGCACGGCGACCCTGATCGGCTCGGGCATCGGCGGCTTCCCCGCCATTGCCGATGCGGTGCGCACGGTCGATAGCCGCGGGCCGCGCCGGCTGTCGCCGTTCACCATTCCCTCGTTTTTGGCCAATCTCGCCTGTGGCCAGGTGTCGATCCGCCATGGCTTCAAGGGCCCGCTCGGCGCGCCGGTCACCGCGTGTGCCGCCGGCCTGCAGGCGATCGGCGACGCCGCGCGCATGATTCACGCCGGTGAAGCCGACGTGGCACTCTGCGGTGGCAGCGAAGCCTGTATCGATCGCGTCAGCCTGGGAGGCTTCGCGGCCGCCAAGGCGCTCTCCAGTCACTTCAACGACACCCCGGAACAGGCCTCGCGACCGTTCGATCAGGGTCGAGATGGCTTCGTGATGGGCGAGGGCGCCGGGCTGATCGTGATCGAGACGCTCGAACACGCCCTGGCACGCGGCGCGACGCCGATCGCCGAGCTGGTCGGCTACGGTACGACTTCAGACGCCTATCACATGACAGCAGGCCCCGAGGATGGCTCCGGCGCGGCGCGCGCGATGGAGATTGCGCTGCGTCAGGCCGGGCTGGACGCGGGCGAGATTCAGCATCTCAATGCGCACGCGACCTCGACGCCGGTCGGCGACCGGGGCGAACTCGCCGCCATTCATCGGCTGTTCGGCGACCATTCGCCGGCAATCAGTGCGACCAAGGCCACCACCGGTCACCTGCTGGGTGCCGCAGGCGGCGTCGAGGCGATCTTCACGTTGATGGCGCTGCGCGATCAGATCGCGCCGCTCACCCGCAACTACACCGACCCCGACCCGCTGGCAGCGGACCTGGACGTGGTCCACGGCGAGTCGCGCAAGATGCCGATGGAGCACGCCATCTGCAATGCCTTCGGGTTTGGCGGTGTGAATGCCAGCGCGATCTTCAAGCGCTACGAGGGCTGAAACGGGCTGCGCTCGGCAATACGACACGAGCTACGACTGCGCCGGCTTCGGGGCGCTAAACAGCAGCTACGAGCTACGAGCTACGAGCTACGAGCTACGAGCTACGAGCTACGAGCTACGAGCTACGAGCTACGAGCTACGAGCTACGAGCTACGAGCTACGAGCTACGAGCTACGAGCTACGAGCTACGAAAAGGGCCAGCGACTGACGTCGCTGGCCCTTTTCTCGCAATAAGCCCGTGTTGGCTTTCGCGGCTCGCGATTTCAGGCCATCGTGTCGACGATCCCACCTTCGACCCGCATCGCCGCGCCGGTGGTGGCGCTGGCCTGGGGTGAAGCCAAGTAGACGCTGAGGTTGGCGACTTCCTCGACCTCGGCGACTCGCTGGATGATCGACGACGGCCGGTTCTCCTTGACGAAGTTGGCTTCCGCCTCGGCCTCGCTGATGCCTTGCTGCTGGGCGATGTCGGCAATCATCTTGCCCACGCCTTCGGACTTGGTCGGCCCGGGAAGCACAGCGTTGACCGTGACCTGGGTGCCTGCCAGAACCTTGGCCAGTCCGCGCGAGATCGACTGCACGGCGCTCTTGGTCATGCCGTAGTGAACCATCTCCGCCGGAATGTTGAGCGCGGACTCGCTCGACAGAAACTGGATTCGACCCCAGTCGCGCTGCTTCATTCCCTGGGCATAGTGGCGCGACAGCCGCACCGCGCTCATCACGTTGACGTCGAAGAACTGCTGCCACTCTTCATCGGGAATCTCGAAGAAGTCCTTGGGCCCGAAGATTCCGACGTTGTTGATCAGAATATCGCAGTCCGGCTTCTGCTCGATCAACGCCTGGCAACCCTCGGCCGTGCCCAGATCGGCGGCCACGCCGTCGAGGGTGGCGGCCGGGAGCGCCTGCTTGAGGGTGGCGATGGCGTCGTCGACGCGCGCCTGGGTCCGGCCGGTGACGGTCACGGCGGCACCGGCGCCGGCCAGGCCCTTGGCGATGGCCAGCCCGATGCCGGCGGTGGACCCGGTGACGATGGCGGTCTTGCCTGTCAGATCGATTTTCATCAGATGTCTTCCTTAGCGGTTTGGGCTTAGCAGTTTTAACTTAGCTGTTGCGGCTTTGCTGTTTTGCCTGCGCCTCGCCGGCCGTGGGTCTGCGGCGATGGTTATCGGCGAGGGGATGGCTCCCACGAAAGTGGCAGAGGTACACTCCGACATCGGGGCAGTCGTCGCGAACACAACCCGTGCGATGACGCTCGACGACTTTTCAGACAAACCCAAAAGCTTTTATCGGGTAGCCGGTCAGTGGCAGCCAGTCAGTGGCAGCTAGTCAGTGGCGGCACTTCAACGACAGGCGCCAATGACGGCCCTCGTGGCAACGGGGCGCTTTTCGCAATTCGCCGTCCCATCGCTGAAAGCCGCGAGGCCGTCGCCTCCTTATACTCATTCGACATACTTATTCGACACCCCCTAACCTCCAGGGAGAAAGACATGGCCGCGAGCCCGACACGTGACGATTTCGACAGCTACATGACCCCCAACTATTCGCCGCAGCAGGCGATTCCGGTGCGCGGCGAAGGCAGCCGACTGTGGGATCAGGCGGAGAAGGAGTACATCGATTTCGCCGGTGGCATCGCGGTCAATGCGCTGGGGCACTGCCATCCGGCCTTGGTCAATGCGCTGACCACCCAGGCCAACAAGCTGTGGCATCTCTCCAACGTCTATACCAACGAGCCGGCGCTGGCGCTGGCCAAGCAGATGGTCGAGCGGACCTTCGCCGACAAGGCGTACTTCTGCTCTTCCGGCGGCGAAGCCAACGAAGCGGCCTTCAAGCTGGCGCGTCGCTGGGCGTTCGACAACTTCGGCGAGAAGAAGCACAAGATCATCTCGTTCAAGCAGGCGTTTCACGGCCGCACCCTGTTCACCGTCAGCGTCGGCGGTCAGCCGAAGTATTCCGAAGGTTTCGGCCCGATCCCGGGCGGCATCGTCCACGCCGAGTTCAACGATCTCGACAGCGTGCGCGCGCTGATCGACGACGAGACCTGCGCCATCGTGGTCGAGCCGATCCAGGGCGAAGGCGGCGTGACACCGGCAACGCCGGAATTCATGCAGGGCCTGCGCGAGCTGTGCGATCAGCATCAGGCGCTGCTGGTAGTCGACGAAGTGCAATCCGGCGTCGGCCGTACCGGTAAGCTCTATGCCTACATGCACTATGACGTGACGCCGGACATCCTGACCACGGCCAAGGCCCTGGGCGGCGGCTTCCCGATCGGCGCGATGCTGACCACCGATCGGGTCGCGCCGTCGCTGGCGGTGGGGACGCACGGTTCCACCTACGGCGGCAACGCGCTGGCCTGTGCCGTGGGTCTGGCGGCGCTGACCACCATCGACACGCCTGAGGTTCTGGAAGGCGTCGAACGTCGTCACGCGCTGTTCCGCGAGCATCTCGAGGTGATCAATCGCAAGTACGGCGTGTTCAAGGAGATCCGCGGCATGGGCCTGCTGATCGGCGCCGAGATGAGCGACGACTTCCACGGCAAGGCACGGGATATTCTGCCGCTGGCCCTCGAACAGGGGCTGATGATTCTGGTCGCCGGTCCCAACGTGCTGCGTATGGCGCCGTCGCTGGTGATTCCGGAAGCGGATCTTCAGGAGGGCATGGCGCGGCTCGAGATCGCCATCGGGCAGCTCGTCAACCCATCATGATCGCCTCCGATATCGTCTCTAGTGGCATGGATGATCCCGCGGCGCGAAGCGTGGGCAACCTGCTGGTTCGCCCGGCGCAGTCGGGCGATCTGGCCGCAATCGAGCGGCTTGCCGGTGGCGCCACGCCCCGGCTGACCAATCTTCCCGCGCATCGTGACCGGCTCGAGGAGCGGATTGCCCGCTCCGCGCGTGCGCTGGCCCACAACGTCGACTTCCCTGGCGACGAACTCTACACCTTCGTGCTCGAGGATCGGGACCTGGGCGAGATCGTCGGCACCGCCAGCATCCGGGCGCAGGCGGGGGCGCAGGACGCCTACTACACCTATCGTCAGGAAACCCTGATCCACGCCTCGCAGCAGCTCAATCTGCGCCACGAGGTGCAGACGCTGTCGCTCTCCCACGAGATGTCGGAAGTCTCGCTGCTGTGCGCGCTGTCGCTGGATTCGCGCTATCGCGGCACCAGCGCGGCCACGTTGCTGCGCCGCGCCCGGCTGATGTTCATCGCCCAGTATCCCGAGCGCTTCGCGCAGACGCTGGGCGTCGCCTTTCCGGGCTATCTCGACGAGGAGGGCAGGTCGGCTTTCTGGGACAGTGTCGGCCATCACTTCTTCGAGCAGGGCTATCACGAGATCAACCTGCTAGCGGGTGTACGCTCGAAGAGCTTCATCGCCGAGGTGATGCCGCAGTTTCCGCTCTATCTGCCGCTGCTGACGCCCCAGGCCCGCGCGGCGATCGGACGTGAACATCCGGATCATGAACAGGCGCTGCAGGAAATGCTCGCCGAGGGTTTCGTGCGCTCGCGCCACGTCGATATCTTCGACGCCGGACCGGTGGTGAGAGGCGAGCGACAACGCCTGCGCACGTTGACCCACTGCGGCTGGCATCCGGTACGGATTCGCCCGGCGGCCTCGTTGCCGGATGCCGAACCGGCGATGGTCGCCAATCAGCAACTGGCCGATTTCCGCTGCACCGTCGCGCGCTATGCGCTTACGCCGACCGGTCAACTGATGCTGTCGGAAGAGCAGGCGGCGCTACTCGGCGTCGAAGAGGGTCGTGCCGTACTGGTCGCGCCGCTGGCGCTACCCAATGTCGAAGACGCGTTGGACGAGGGAGAACTGTAATGCGCCTGCGACCCATTGGGCATCACGATATCGACGAACTGCAGGCGTTGGCGCAGGAGACCGGTGTCGGTTTCACCTCGCTTCCCAACAGCCGCGAATTTCTGAGCGCCAAGATCGACAACGCGGTGGCGGCCTTCGAAGGCCGCGTCCCCGAGCAGGAGCGGCTCTATTTCTTCGTGCTCGAGGACGAGCAGAGCGGTGAACTGGCGGGCTGCTGCGCAATCGAGGCCGAGGTCGGCCGCGAGACGCCGTTCTACCACTACCGCGTCGGCAAACTGGCTCACTCGTCGGTCCAGCTCGATCTGCACCGCACCATCGATACGCTGTTTCTGAGCTCGGATCATACCGGCGATGCCGAAGTCGCCTCGCTGTTTCTGCGTCCGGCCTACCGCCGCGATCGCAACGGCACGCTGCTCTCCAAGGCGCGCTGGCTGTTCATGGCGGAGTTCCGCGACTGTTTTCCGGCCAAGGTGCTGGCGGAGATGCGCGGCGTGTTCAGCCCCGACGGCGTCAGCCCGTTCTGGGACAGTCTCGGCAGCCACTTCTTTCCGATGGAATTCAAGCAGGCCGACCAGCTCACAGGGCTGGGTCAGAAGAGTTTCATCGGCGAGCTGATGCCGAAATACCCGATCTATACGCCGTTTCTGCCGCAGGCGGCGCGGGAGTGTATCGGCCAGGTCCACGAGCACACCCGGCCCGCGCTGGAGATGCTGAAGAAGGAAGGGCTGCGCTGGGAAGGCTATATCGACATCTTCGATGGCGGGCCCACGGTCGAGGCCTATATCGACGACGTTCGCGCGATCCGCCACTCATCCTGCGTCACGGTCGAAGTCAGTAGCGAGCGGCTGGAACAGTCCGAACGCCCCGGCTGGATGGCCGCGACCACCGGAATGAGTGATTTCCGCTGTAGCTGGATCGGCCGCGGCCCCAGCGAGGGCGGTGTGATCACGCTGACCACGGCGGAAGCCGAGCGGTTGAACGTGAACAGTGGCGATGCCTTGCGGGTGCTCGAGTCCTGAGTGCCGACGAACGGCCGACGCAATTTCCAGAACAACCAGGAGTGATGTATGCACGCCAAGCAACAACTGCTGATCGACGGTCATTGGATCGATGGCGCCGCTGCGCGGTTCGACAAGCGCGACCCCATCACGGGCGACACGTTATGGCAGGCCGCAGCGGCCTCCCCCGAGCAGGTCGACGAAGCGATCGCAGCGGCACGGCGTGCGTTCCCTGGCTGGGGGCGGCGGCCGTTCGCCGAGCGTCAGGCCGTGGCCGAGCGTTTCCGCGACGAGCTGGAAGCCAATCGCGAACCGCTCGCTCTTAGTATCGCCCATGAGACCGGCAAACCGATCTGGGAAGCGCGCACGGAAGTGGGCGCGATGATCGCCAAGGTGGCGATCTCGCTCACCGCCTATCACGAGCGTACCGGCGAGCGCGCTCGCGATGCCGGCGGCACACGAGCGGTATTACGACACCGCCCGCATGGCGTGCTGGCGGTTTTCGGCCCCTACAACTTCCCGGGGCATCTGCCCAACGGCCATATCGTGCCGTCGCTGCTGGCGGGAAACTGCGTGGTGTTCAAGCCCAGCGAGCAGACCCCGATGACCGCTGACCTGACCCTGCAGTGCTGGGAGCGGGCGGGCCTGCCTGCCGGTGTGATCAACCTGGTTCAGGGCGCGGCGGAAGTGGGGCAGGCTTTGGCCGGCAACGCCGATATCGACGGCCTGCTGTTCACCGGCAGCGCCAAGGTCGGCGGGCTGCTGCATCGTCAGTTCGGCGGGCAGGTCGGCAAGATCCTGGCGCTGGAACTGGGCGGCAACAACCCGCTGGTGGTCAAGGACGTGCGCGATCTCGATGCCGCGGTGCTGACCATCATCCAGTCGGCGTTTCTTTCCGGCGGTCAGCGCTGTACCTGTGCACGTCGTCTGATCGTGCCGCAGGGAGAATCCGGCGATCAGCTGATCGAGAAGCTGGCGCGGACACTGGCCGAACTGCATGTGGCCGAGCCCTTCAGCGAACCGGCGCCGTTCTATGCCGGACTGGTCAGCCCGCAGGCGGCGGAAGGTCTGCTCGAGGCCCAGCGCGACCTCGAAGCCCGCGGTGGCAGGGTGCTGGTGCGGATGCAGTCGCTACAGGCCGGCACGAGTCTGCTGTCGCCGGGGCTGGTCGATGTCACCGGCTGCGACGTGCCCGATGAAGAGCACTTCGGCCCGCTGCTCAAGGTCGATCGTTACCGGAGCTGGGACGAGGCGATCGAGCTGGCCAACGCTACCCGCTACGGGCTCTCCGCCGGTTTGATCGGCGGGGACCAGCCGGATTGGGACGACTTCCTGCTGCGGATTCGGGCCGGCATCGTCAACTGGAATCGTCAGACCACCGGTGCCTCCAGCGATGCGCCGTTTGGCGGGATCGGCGACAGCGGCAACCATCGCCCGAGCGCCTATTATGCGGCGGACTACTGCGCCTATCCGGTCGCCTCGATGGAGGCCGATACGCTGACCCTGCCCGCGGAGCTGCCGCCCGGCATTCGGCTATGAGCGATTCCGTCAGCCATGCCGCCATTAGCCAAGACATCAGCTACGCCACCAGTCAGGCCACAAGTGGAGTCACGCGATGAGCGACACGACGAACGCTTCCGCGCCGGACGTGCGTGAAGTCAATTTCGACGGCCTGGTCGGCCCGACGCACAATTACGCCGGGCTGGCCCACGGCAACGTGGCCTCGATGCGCCACGGCGGATTGGCCTCCAACCCGCGCGAGGCGGCGCTGCAGGGCCTGGCCAAGATGAAGTCGCTGATGGACTCAGGCTACGCCCAGGGCGTATTGCCGCCGCAACAGCGCCCGGATCTGGGTGCGCTGCGTGCCCTGGGGTTTGGCGGCAGCAACACCGAGATACTCGCGCGAGCCGCGCAGGAAGCGCCGCAGCTTCTGCGCGCGGTGTGTTCGGCCTCCTCGATGTGGACCGCCAACGCGGCCACCATCACGCCGGGTTTTGATGCTCCGGACGGTCGCGTGCACTTCACGCCGGCCAATCTGCAGTCGAGTTTCCATCGCTATCTCGAACCGGAAACCACCGGCCGCGTGCTGGCGTCGATTTTCCGTGACGAGCGCCACTTCGCCCACCACAGCGTGCTGCCGGCGACGCCGGCGTTTTCCGACGAGGGTGCGGCCAATCACACCCGCCTGTGTGGCGAGTACGACGAGGCCGGCGTGCATCTGTTCGTCTACGGTCGACAGGCCTTCGGCGGTGAGCGCGCCCCCCAGCGCTATCCGGCGCGACAGACGCTGGAAGCGAGCCAGGCGATCGCGCGTCAGCACGGGCTCGACGATTCACAGGTCGTCTTTGCCCAGCAGCATCCGGATGCCATCGACGCGGGCGTCTTCCACAACGACGTGATCGCGGTGGGCAACGGGCCGGTGCTGCTCTATCACGAGATGGCGTTTCTCGACGAGGAGAAGACGCTGGAGGCGCTGCGCGCCCGAATGACTTCGCCGCTGATCCCGGTACGGGTGCCCAGCGAGGCGATCAGCCTCGAGGACGCGGTCTCGACCTACCTGTTCAACTCGCAGCTGTTGTCGAATCCGGATGGCAGCATGACGCTGGTGGTGCCGGGAGAGTGTCAGGAGAACGAGGCTGTTTGGCGAACGATTCAGGATCTGCTGCTGGCGGGCTACAACCCGATCAGCGAAGTGACGGTCAAGGACGTCAAGCAGAGCATGCGCAACGGCGGCGGTCCGGCTTGCCTGCGTCTGCGGGTGGTGCTCTCGGCGGCCGAGCGCCAGGCGCTGAGCGGACGGGTGCTGCTGAACGATGCGCTATATGCCGACCTGGTGGGCTGGGTCGAGCGTCACTACCGTGACAGCCTGACCCCGGACGAGCTGGCCGACCCCCGGCTCGCCGACGAGACGCTAACCGCGCTCGACGAACTGACCCGGCTGCTGGGCATCGGCAACGTCTATCCGTTTCAGATGGGGTCGTAGACCGGCCGGTCAGCCCTGGCCGGCGGCGCCGCCGACCATGCCGCTGCGCAGGTCGGCGCCACTCTGGCGGTTTTTGACATGCTGGCCCACGACATCTTCCGGTGAACCGGCCATTTCCCGGAACATCCCCATGCTGCCCAACAGGGCGGAAGACTCGTAAGGCACGAACACGCGCTCGCCATCCTTAGCCATGGTCGGTAGCGCCTTGATGTAGCTCTGGCCCAGCAGATAACCCACCACGGTTCGCTTGTTCTCTTCCGTCTCGCCGATGGCATTGAGCACCAGCTTGATCGATTCCTGCTCGCCCTGGGCGCGTAGGATGGCGGACTGCTTGTCGCCTTCGGCATTGAGAATCGACGATTCGCGCTGACCCTGCGCCATGGCGATGGCAGCGGATTTCTCGCCCTCGGCTTCGGTCACCGTCGCGCGGCGTTTACGCTCGGCGGCCATCTGCAGGCGCATGGCGCTCTCGACCTCTTCCGGCATGGCGATGTCCTGCACCTCGACCCGTGAGATCTTCACGCCCCACTTGGACGCCGGCTCTTCCATGGCGGACTGGATCGCGTTGTTGACCTCGGCGCGGGATTCGAACAGCTTGTCGAGCTCCATCTTGCCCACCACCGAACGCAGCGTGGTCTTGGCCAGCACCTCGACGGCCTGACTCATGTTGGCGACCTCATAGACCGCCCGCTTGGGATCGATGATCTGGTAATAAAGCGCGCCGTTGATGGTGACCGTCACGTTGTCGGTGGTGACCACCGGCTGTCCGGGGAAATCCATGACCGTCTCGCGGCGGTCGATACGGATCTCGTCGGTGGCGATCGGGTAGTACTCTTCGCCCTGCTTGCGATAGCGAATCATGCTGATGGCGCGGGGCTGTTCGATGAACGGGATGATGAAGTTGATCCCGCTTTCGAGCAGCCGGTTGAAAGAGCCCAGACGCTCCACGACCATCACCTCCGACTGGCGAACGATCACCAGCCCCTTGACGATGAGCAGCACGCCGATAGCGACGATGATCAGGCTGAGAATCAGCCCCGGGCTGGCGAAAAGATCCATATGCATTACTCCGGTGGGCGTTTCAGCGTCACGATGGCTTCGGTGCCATCGAAGCGCTGAAAGATGACCGCGCTGCCCACGGGCAGTTCGGTCGTGTCGGTGTCGGCGACTCTCAGTCGATAGAAATCGCCGTTGATCTTGAGGCCGGTGGCGCCGTCGAAGTCGCGCTCGAGCGTGCGGTACTCATGGCCTTCCTCGACGCCGGTGCCCGTCGTGCCGTAATCGACGCCCGGTGGTGAAAACCACGGCCGGATCACCTTGATGACCACGGGCAGGAGCACGCCGGCGACGATCCCCAGACCCAGCAGTTGCCAGGTCATCGACGCCCCCAGCCAGGCCAGCAGCGCCGCCACGGCGGCCGCGATCGCCAGCGCCAGCAGCACCAGCGCGCCGGAGGCCAGCTCCGCCAGGCCCAGCAGCAGCGCAACACCCAGCCACACATAAGCCACGTTCCAGTCCATATCGGTCCTCGGTGATCGATTCAGGGCGAAAGTCTCTCGAGGTCAGCGCTCGACGCCGGCCGGCACCCGTCAGCCTCGCTGCAAAGCGGTCCAGAAGGTTGCCCGCGTCGGACAGAACAGCGTATCAGAGATCGTTACGACAAAGAGGATAGCGATCACCGTCGATGCGCATGCGAGAAGTGATGTGACGACCATGACGTGACTGGCTGGGCGGGTCAGTCGTCGCCCAGCTTGACCATTCTGGGCCGGCCGAACAGTGCCAGACCTACCAGCGAACAGAGCCCGACGATCAGCAGACTGTGATGGGTCAGCCGCGACGCCAGGCGGGCGACGATGTAGCTGCCCGGAATGCTGGTGAGGTTGATCAGCGACAGCATGATCCCGGCGGTCGCCACCGGAACACCGGCCTGGATCGCCACCGCCGGCACCCATGTCTGCAGCGTATAGAAGCTCAGTGACTGAGCGCCCATGAACAGGGTGAGCGTCCATGCCACTGGACTTCGGAACAGTCGCGACATCGGCGGTCGATGCGTAGCGGCCGCTTCGGCGGGGGCCAGAGAGAGCGCCACGCGCCACCACACGATGGCGGAGCCGATGCCGAAGGCGGCCCACAGCCAGATCGGCGTGGACCAGCTCCCCGACAGGTTCATCAGCGGAATCGCGCTACCGGCACTGATCGTGGCGCCAACGCCCATCATCACCGTGTACAGGCCCATGGTGCGGCCCAGGCGGTCACCGCGGTCGCGTTTGACCAGGCTCGGCATGAACACGTTGCCGAAGGCGATGCCCATCCCCGCACACAGGGTGCCGAGCAGCATGACCGTCAGACTCTCGATACCGCGCAGCACGCCGCCGATGGCGATCAGCGTGATCGCGCAGGCGATGGCCCGGTCGAGGCCGACCCGGTCGGCGAAACCCGGCGCCAGCGGCGAGAGCAATCCGAAACAGAGAATCATACCGGTGGTGAAGAGGCTTGCCGTTCCCGCGCCGATGGAGAGCGTCGACATGATCGGATCGAGCACCGGCCCGATGACCACGATCGGCGCCCGCAGATTGATCGCCGCCAGGCCGAAAGCGACGAGCCACAGCCAGGCCGGTAGCGGGGGACGAGAGAGCGAGGCTGAAGGCACGAGCAATCACCGAGGAATGAGCGGGCCGGCATTCTAGCATTCGGAAGGCGAGAGACAGACTCGACCATTGATCGAAGGGCCAGGACGCCCGACGGCCTGACCTCTCGTTGGGAAATTCTTGGGATTAGATCAGCGATGTAAAGTGATCGTTTTACATGCGCGTTATTACGGTCTAGTCTTGAAACAGACAAGCGAGACAGGGGATGGATATGAACACCGGCATCGACATTCGCACACGGCTTCTCGAGACCGCCGAGCAGCTCTTTGACCGGCATGGCTTCACCGCCACCGGCATGGATCGGCTCACGAGCGGTGCCGGCATCTCCAGTCGTACGCTTTACAAGCACATCGGTAGCAAGAATCGGCTGGCGGCGGCGGTGTTGAACGAACGTGATCGTCGTTTCATGCGTTCGCTGCACGTCGATAGCGTCGACGCGCTGTTCGACGCGCTGGAACGCTGGTTTGCCACGGAAGGGGCGCGGGGGTGTCTTTTCCTGCGCACCTGGGGCGAGACCGGTGGTGACGTGGCCGAAGTCGCCGAGGCCATGGCGCGACATAAGCAGCGCCTCTCGTCGCGGATCGACGAGATCGTTGTGGCGGAAATCGGTCGACGTGACGATGAACTCGCCGAGCAGATCCTGATTCTGTTCGAGGGCGCGACCCATGCCACGGCGTATCGCGGCGAAACGGCGATTCCCGCAGCCCGGCGTGCCGCAAGGCTATTGATCGCTGGCGCACGCGCCTAGCGGGCGCCGTTCAGACGCGGCGAACCAGCGGTCTGACGCCTGACAATCTGACAGCGACAGAGCTCTGTTCTCTAGTTCCGTTCTCTGGCTCTGTTCTCCGATTCAAGGCCGGCGAATTTGTCATGGTTGTAGGGAAAACGATCACTTTACATCAAGGCCATGAGATGCGGCGTTTGCCGCGCCAGGCCGAGGAGGCATCATATGATCCGCAAAGAACTTCGACTCATCGTCGCCGGCACCCTGCTGATCGGCGTGAGCTACGGTCTGGCCCGCTTCGCCTACGGTCTGTTTCTGCCCAGCATGCGCGAGGATGTCGGACTGAGTTCGGCCATGGCCGGGGCGATCGGCAGTGGCGCCTATGTCGGCTACTGCCTCGCGATCGTGGCCAGTGCAATGCTGGTGGAGCGTTTCGGCGCTCGGCTGATGGCCGTCGCCGCCGCCCTGATTGCGGCAGCCGGCATGGCGGTCGTTTCGATCAGCGAGAGCCCGCTGTTGCTGGCCGGCGCCATTCTGCTGGCGGGAACGAGTACCGGATTGGCTTCGCCACCGATGGCCCAGGCCGTCTCGCGCGCGATCCCGGAAGCCCGTCAGAGCCGGGCCAACACCATCATCAACGCCGGGACCAGTCTCGGCGTCGCGGTCTCCGGCCCGGTGGCATTTCTCGCCACCGGTCAATGGCGAGTCGCCTACGCCGCGTTCGCGATCACCGCATTGGTGAACGCCGTGCTATTGCTCCTAAGCGTACCGCGACCCCCGGCCACCGAGACGCGTGTCAACGCCGCGCCCAAGGCAGGCAAGGATTCTTCCCAGCAAGAAGGTCGTCAGAATCGAGGCGGTTTATGGCGGGCGCCGGCGTGGCGAGTGATGTTGGCCGCGGCGGGCACGGGAATCGCCAGTGCCGCCTACTGGACGTTCTCGAGCGAAGCGGTCGTCACGCAGGGGAATTTCGATCAGACGGTGGCCAATATCGTCTGGATTCTGATCGGTGTTGCAGGTCTGGTCGGAGGGCTGGCGGGGGATCTCGTCAAACGTTTCGGCCTCGACGCCGCTAATCGCGGGTCGCTCGGCGCACTGGCGCTCTCGCTCTGCCTGCTGGCACTGATGCCTGCTAGCCTCCCAGCGGTGCTCGTTTCGGCGGCGCTTTTCGGCGGCGCTTACATCATGCTCACTGGCGTCTATCTGGTCTGGGGGATCCGGCTCTACGCGGACCGGCCCGCCATTGGTCTTGGCCTGCCGTTTCTGATGATCGCCGTGGGCCAGATCGTCGGCTCGCCGCTGGCCGGCTATCTGATCGGCAGCCGGGGATACGCCTTCTGCTTTATCGTCTTTGCGCTGATTGCCGTGGCGACGATGCTGGTTGGATACCGGGCGGACGGACCGCGGAGCGACGCGGCAACGGATCGAGGCGATTGTGCTCGGCGAAAGGAGCCACGAGCCCAGCAGCCTTCGATCCCTCGCTTTTACATGCCGGCCATGCCGCCGCTGGGGTTGATCGAAAAGATCGGTCGGAGGTTCAGCGGCGGGCTCGGCTCCGGTACCGACAGACCTTGAAGCCGTCGAGGGGCGGCTCTGAGCGGATCAGTCTCCCAACATCGCTTCCACGACACTCGCGTGTTGCAACAGCGCGGCATCGTCGCCCTGGGGGCGCGACAGCATCAGGCCGATCGGCAGGTCGGCACCGGCCGGGAAGTAGGGCAACGAGATCGAAGCCGCGTCGAGATAGTTGAAGACGCTGGTATTACGCAGCGCCAGCCGGTTCGCCCTCTGGAACGCGGTGGCATCGTTTTCGAGCTCGGCTCGCTTTGGCGGCAACGTCGCTACCGTCGGCAGCAGCACGGCGTCGAAGCCGCTCATCTCGGCCGCAAAGCGCCGCTGCCAGCCGGCTCTCGGCCATAGACGCTGGAGGTAATCCGCGGCGCTGATATCCCGACCGCCGTTCAGACGCTCGGCGATCAGCGGATCGTAGTCCGCCTCGGCTTGCGCGAGCTGATCACGATGCAGTGCCGCCGCTTCGGGCACCACCAGGCCGCCTTGCTGATTGATCGCCAGCGCGCCGTCGACGGCCTCGAAGCTCAGGCGTTCGATGTCACATCCCTTGGCTTGGAGCGCGGCCACGGCCGCTTCGAAGCCGTCGCGGACGGCGTCGTCCAGTTCGCTCAGCAGCCCGCCATCGGCGATCGCCAGGCGTAGCGGCCGCGGGGCGGAATTCAGCGCCGGCATCGGCCGATCGGCCAGCACCGACCACAGCCGCGCGCAGCAGTCGACACTGGGCGCAATCGGGCCGACGCAGTCCAGGCTTGGCGCGAGCGGGTAGGCACCTTCGCCGGGCACGGTTTGCTGGCTGGGCTTGAAGCCGGTCAGCCCGCAGAACGCGGCCGGTATCCGCAGCGAGCCGCCGGTGTCGCTACCCAGCGTCGCCGCCGCCAGGCCAAAGGCGACCGAAGCCGCGCCGCCGGAGGTCGAGCCGCCGGTGATACGCTCGGCGTCGAACGGGTTGGGCGGGGTGCCGAAATTTTGATTGAGCCCGAGCCCAGAAAACGCGAACTCGCTCATGGAGGTGCGTCCGGTCAACAGCGCGCCGGCGCGCCGGAGGCGGGCTACCGAGGGCGCATCCGCCGCGGCGGGTGCGCTATTACCCAGCACCCGGGAAGCCGCCTGGGTCACCTCGCCGTGGACATCGAACAGATCCTTGATGCTGATCGGAATGCCGCCCAACGACTCGTTCGGATCGATCCGCGTTAGCCGGTCACGCAGCTTGTCGGCATCGAATTCGATGAAGGCCGTGGCAATGACGTCGGGCATCGTCTTCGCCCGTTCGATCAACGCCTCGAGTGCGTCTGCCGGCGTGAAGTCGCCGGCGTCTAACGCTGCCTGCCAGTCCGCCAGCCGCCGTCGACGCGGCGGCCGAGCCCAGAACGCTGTCGCGGCATCCTGCGGCGTCTCTGATGAGCTCATTGCGCCACCTCGAGTTCGATGACGGTATAGACATGACTGAGGCGGCGATCCAGCACCGGGTCGTTGAGCGTCATCGAGAAGCAGGCGCTGGGGCGGATGCCGCCGATCGCCGGCACCGTTCCGCACAGCAGCAGCGTGTTGGGCGCGAGGAATTCGCCCTGCTTGAGGGCGGTGGGCAGTTTGGCCAGCAGCGTATCGACGTCGAGCAGCTCGGCGAGCGTGCCTTGTTGATAGGTGGCGGTGTGACCGTTCTCCTCGATCTCGCTCGAAAGCTCCAGCGAGTCCCAGTGCTCGCGGATCTCTTCCAGCGCCCACGCCTGCGTGGCGACCGGCTTGGCACAGAGCTGCTTGGACTCGGCCACGCCCACGGCTTCCAGCTTGCGGTCGGTGTGATCGGAGGCCAGCGTCACCCACAGCCGACCTTCGCTATCGCTGACCAGACAGACCTCGGCTTCGCCGGAGCCTTCGCCGCCGAGCATCTCGACGTCCGGCGCCTGGGTCAGCAGCTGGGCGCTGGCACGATAGAACAGCGGCACGCTAGACGGCGGCTTGACGCCGAGCTCGGCCAGCTCCTCGATATGGTGCTGCACGCCGGCCTGATCGCGGCCGGCCCAGCCGGCGATGGCCAGGCGCTGAGGTGAGAGAGTGAAAGTGCCCTGCGGGGTTTCGAAAGTCAGCATGAGATCGTTTTCCTGTTCAAGGGTGCGTCATTGAGCGCGTCAGTCAGGGCGTCAATGAATGAGAGTCACAGCGAGTCGGGTAGCCACAGCGCGATGCTCGGGAATATCACCAGCAGCGCGGCCATCAATAGCATGGCGACGATGAACGGCAGGGTGCCGACGATCACGTCCGAGAATGGCTTGCCGCGCCGGGCGGCCTGCACGATGTAGAGATTGAGGCCCACCGGCGGGGTGATCAGTGCCATTTCGACGAACAGGATCATGATGATGCCGAACCACACCTTGTCGAAGCCGGCGGCCGCGATCAGCGGCGTGACGATGGGAATGGTGATCACCATCAGCGACAGCGTCTCGATGAAGAAACCCAGCACGATGAACAGCGCGATGACCGCCAGCAGCAGGCCGTAGGGCGAGAGATCGTAGGTGTTCAGCAGCGTGGTCAGTTTCTGGACCAGCCCTGACGAGGTCAGCGCGAAGTTCAGAAACGAGGCGGCCAGAATGATGAACAGCAGCATCGAGGTCGTCTTGACCGTACCGTCTAGCGCGGCCATCAGCATCGGGCGATCCAGGCGCCGATTGGCGGCGGCCAGCCCCAACGAGACGATGACGCCGACGGCGGCCGCTTCGGTGGGAGTCGCCCAGCCGAGATAGATCGAGCCGACGATTACCGCGAACAGGATCAGCAGCGGCGCGAGAAACGCCAGGCTCCGGAAACGCGCGTTCCAGCTGGCGACGTTACGCGGGCCGCCGAGGCTCGGCTTCCACCAGCACAGTACCAGCGCCACGGCCATGAACAGCAGCGACAGGCCCAGGCCGGGGATAAGCCCCGCCATGAACAGCTTGGGAATCGACGTTTCGGTCAGGAAGCCGTAGACGATCAGGTTGATCGATGGCGGAATCAGAATCCCCAGCGTACCGCCGGCCGCGATGCTGCCGCAGAACAGGCGAGGATCGTAGTTGAGCCTGTCGCCCTGAGGCAGCGCCACGGTGGAGATCGTCGCGGCGGTGGCGACCGACGAGCCCGAGGTCGCCGAGAACAGCGCCGCGGTGGTGATGTTGGCGTGAATCAGGCCGCCCGGCAGCCATGAGAGCCAGTGATCCATGGCGCGGTAGGCCTTCTCGGCGATACCGGCGCGCACGATGATCTCGCCCATCAGCACGAACAGCGGAATCGCGATCAGCAGGAACGAGTCCGCCGCCGACCACAGGTTCTGCCCCAGCGCCTTGGTCAGCGGAAAGAACGAGAAGAACTGGTCGATGCCGAAAGCGAGCAGAAACAGCGTGACCGCCACCGGGATGCCGGCCAGCAGTAACACCATGATGCCGACAGAGAGAAATCCGAGCATCAGCGTGACTCCTTCGTCAGCGGCGCTTCGGCCAGTTCGCCGTTATCCATGCCGATCAGCGCATCGAGAGTGGGCGCGTCCCGCTGGCACAGCGCGGCCAGCACCCTCAAGCCGATGACGCTGGTGGTGAAGGCGAACCAGCAGTAGCCGGCGGCCCACAGCAGTTGGGGAATCCACAGCGGCGTGGCCAGCGGTGTGTTGGCGGTCGAGCCGTTGGCGAGCGATTTGGCCAGTACCGGATAGGCGTTCAGCGCGATCGTCCACGCCACCAGATTGAGCGCCAGCAGCGACACGATATTCAGCGCGTGCTGCGACAGTGGCGGCAGGCGGCCATGGACGACGTCGATACGGATATGCGCCCGTTCGAGCAGGGTGTGGGAAATCCCCCAGGCCGATAGCACGGCGAGCACGTAGCCCGAGTATTCGTGGACACCGGAAAGCGAGTGACCGGCCAGCTTGCGCAGCAGGATCTCGACGCCAATGAAGATGACGACGGCCAGCAGGGCGAGTCCGATCACGCGCGCGGCGAGCCGGGACAGGCCGCGGGTGAAGCGCACCAGCCCGTCCAGGCTCTGGATCAATGGTGACATGAGAGGGTCCTGTCCATCGGTGATGGGAACCGCGCGTGCCGGCCGTGGCCGACACGCGCGCGCTAACGGTGGTCAGGGCGCCTTGGCCTGCAGGTCGACGATCTTGCCGACGCCGGCGTTCCACTGCTCGAGGGTGTCGGCATCGACGCGGCCGGCCCAGGCGGGCAGCACCACGTCTTCGAGGGCCTTGTGAGCGCGATCGACATCGGCCTGGGTCGGCTTGACCAGCGTCATGCCGGCCGGCTTGCCGGCCGGGCAATCACCCTTGCCCGTCAGGCAGGCGATGCCGCGCTGGGTTTCGGTCTTGGCGTTCGTCCACACCGGTGCGGTGAACTGCTTGTCGACCTGTGCCTGAATCAGTTGCTGCTCGTTGGCGCTCAGGCTGCTCCACTTATCTTGGTTGATGGCTGTAATCACGTAGTCCCAACCGCCGATGGGCAGCGGCAGCATGTGGCTCGATACGTCGTACCAGCCGGCGCTGTAACCGGACATCGATCCCGTGACGGCGCAGTCGATCACGCCGCGCTCGAGGGATCCAGGGACCTCGTTGAAGGCGATGTTGAGACTCTGGGCGCCGAGGGCCTCGAGGAACTCGCCGGTCGAGCGGCCGCTGCCACGAACCTTCTTGCCCTCGAGATCGGCAAGACCCGAGATTGGCGTGTTGCAGAACAGCACCTGGGCGGGGTAGGGAACGATCGCCAGCACATGGCTGTTGAAGCGCTCATTCATGGCTTTTTCGGCGATCGGGCGGAAGGCGTCCGCCACCGCGCGGGCCTTGTCGGTATCGGTCGTCATCATCGGCAGATCGAGACCTTCGAGCTCCGGGGCATCGCTGACGGTGTAGTCGCCCACCGTCATGCCGACGTCGAACAGACCGTCGCCGAGATAGCGAAAGACGTCGCCGCTGGCGATCCCCATCTGATCGAAGCTGGTGACCTGGGTAGTGATATCGCCATCGCTGGCTTTCGGTAATGTCTCGCCCCAGAACGGCTGCTCGAATTTCTGGTGCAGTTCGAGACTGCCCCAGCTGCCGACGACGTTGAGGGATGTCTCGGCCGATGCCGTGGTCGTGACGCCGGCACCGAGTGCGGTGGCGATCAGCGCTGCCGCGATACGGGTTTGACGGGTGGATTTTGCGTGTTTGCAGATCATGGTGGTAAGCCTCGTTGTTGGCGTTCGTTATTGATGTTGTGTCGCGCTATCGATGTCGAGTCGCTCTCACGGCGTTGCGTCGAGGATCGCCCGCTTGGCTCGGGCTATAGCCGTGCTTCTGGTTCCAGCCAATACTTCTGGTTCCAGCCAGTACTTCCAGTTCTAGCCGAACTTCAGTCGATGATTGGAAATATCGGTGATGAGCATGTGCCCCGGACTGTGAGTGATCGCCAAGGGCAGGCCTGCGGCTTCCAGGGCGGCCTGGGGTGTCACGCCGCAGGCCCAGAAAACTGCCAGCTCGTCGTCGTGGATGACCGGCGCGTCGCCGAAATCCGGCCGGGCCAGATCGGCGATCCCCAGCGATGCCGGCAGACCGATATGCACCGGCGCGCCGTGAACCCGGGGCATGTCGGTGGTGATCTGGATGGCGCGAATGGCGTCGGCCGGCTTGAACGGGCGCATCGAGACGACCAGGTTGCCGCCGAACGGGCCGCTGGGTTCGAGCGGAACCCGAGTGCGGTACATCGGCACGTTGCGACCGAGCTGGATGTGACGGACTTCGAGGCCGTCGGCGATCAGGGCGTCCTCGAACGAGAACGAGCAGCCGATCGAGAAGGTGACGAAATCGTCCTGCCACAGCTCGGCGATATCCGTGGGCTCCGCGCTCGAGATGCCGTTCCGGTAGACAAGGTATCGCGGCACGTCATGGCGCAGATCGATATCGGTACCCAGCGAGCGCGGATGCGGATCGCCGGGATCGGTCACGTCCAGCAACGGGCAGGCGCGGGGATTGCGCTGACAGAAACGCAGGAAGTCTTCGGCGTAGCGGGCGGGGAGAATGACCAGGTTAGCCTGAGCAAAGCCCGGCGCGAGTCCGCTGGTGTGTCGCTGCCATTGGCCATGACGGATGGCCTGCCGGGCGGCGAGCGGTCGTGAGAGATCGGTCAGGGCGTCGGCGGTCATGTCGATGACTCGGTTGTGATTATCCTTCGACAATAAAAAGCCGCTGCTGATAAGGCAAATCGATTTTTTTGATCTTGATCGATCGGAATAATCTTTCAGTCGCTGTAGGCTGCTCCTTCCACAGCCGGCGTGTTGTGCTGCTGATCGAGTCGGGCGATCTCGATCGCCAGCTCGGTGACGCCCTCGGCCAGCGACTTGTCCAGATGCTGAGGCCAGGAAGCGGTGAACTCGAGCTCGGGCAGTTCGATGGGCAATGCGATCAGCTTGCCCTCGGCCAGCTCGTCCTGCACCAGGCGTGGAGGAATGGCGCCGAGCCCCAGGCCATCCAGCGTCATCCGCACGATCGTCCACAGCGAACTGGAGCAGTGCAGCTTGAGGTGTTCGAGTTTGTGCTGATGAAGCAGCGAGCCGAGCTCGCGGTAGGGGCGGCTGTCCCGGGCAAAAGTGATCAGTGGCAGACCGCGCAGCCGGTGCAGCGAGAAATGCGCCGGGTCGAGCCCGAGTCGGGGGCTTGCGATCAGCCCCATGGTGTAGTGGCAGAGAAATCGATTGAACACTTCCTGAACGTTGACCGGCCCCATCAGAAACGCCATGTCGATATCGTGGTTGTGCAATTTGGTGGCCAGGCCGGGTGAGCTATCCACCTCGAGTTCCAGCGTCATTTCCGGAAAGCGGCGCGACAGCTCGGCCAGGAACTGGGGCAGCCAGCTATGGGCGATCGACTCGACGACGCCCAGACGCAACGTGCCCTGGAAGGGCGTTGCCAGCTCCAGCATGGCCATGGCTTCCTCGCGGGCCTCCATCAGCCGCAGTGCGTGACGGTAGAACTGACGGCCTTTCGGGGTCGGCTTGATCGGCCGCTGAGTCCGTTCCAGCAAGGATTCGCCGACGATCGATTCGAGCCTGGCGATACGGTCGGACACCGACGGCTGCGTCAGGTGCAGATGGCGCGCAGCAAGGCGGAACGATCCCAGCCGCACGATCCAGACGAAGGCTTCGATTTCCTTGAAGTCGAACATGGCAGGCTCGCTCGGGTCGCGGTGGGAGTGAAGGCTAGGCCGGATCAGGCGCCCGCCAGTATTGCATATTCGGGTTGGCTGACGGCGAGGCGCGTTTTCCGCCATGGTCGGATGTCCGCACGCGCTCCGGGCGGCTACAATGGGCCACCCTTTTTCTGCGCGGGGCGTGGTTGAGCCACCTCGAAAGAGTCGCTTTACGCTTCACAAGAGCCCTTACGACCGTGCATTGTCATCTGACCGTGGCACCCATGATGCATGCCGACCGTCATCTTTTGCCGCATCACCCAGCCGGCATGTATCGCTCAAATTTTGCCCGTTGAGGCAGCCAGTTGCCCGCGAGGCGAACAGACGAAAAACAGGAGCGCTCGATGAGCCAGGATTTTCCGGACGACAATTTTCCTGCCAATACGGATCACCGCCGTCGCCATTCCGCCAAGGTGGTCGATGGTCCCGGCAAGGCCGCCAGTCGCGCGATGTTGCGCGCCGTCGGCTTCACCGACGGGGATTTCAAGAAGCCGCAGGTGGGCATCGCTTCGACCTGGAGTCGGGTGACACCCTGCAATAGCCATATCAACGTGCTGGCGGAAGCGGCCAGTGAGGGCGCCGACGCCGCTGGTGGCAAGGGCGTGATCTTCAACACCATCACCATCTCCGACGGGATCGCCAACGGCACCGAGGGCATGAAGTATTCGATGGCCTCGCGCGAGATCATCGCCGACTCCATCGAGGCCGTCTCCGGCTGCGAGGGCTTCGACGGCGTGGTCGCCATCGGCGGCTGCGACAAGAACATGCCGGGCTGCATGATCGGCCTGGCGCGCCTCGATCGTCCCAGCATCTTCGTCTACGGCGGCACCATCCAGCCCGGCGCCGGCCATACCGATATCGTTTCGGTGTTCGAGGCGATGGGGGCTTATTCCCAGGGCAACAAGTCGCTGATCGAGGTCAAGCAGATCGAGGAAACCGCGATTCCCGGGCCGGGTTCCTGCGGCGGCATGTACACCGCCAACACCATGGCCTCGGCGATCGAGGCCATGGGCATGAGTCTGCCCAACTCCTCGGCCCAGGAAGCGGTCTCGCAGACCAAGAACGACGACAGCCGCGCCGCCGGCGAAGCCGTACTCAAACTGCTGGAGCTGGACCTCAAGCCCTCCGACATCATGACCCGCAAGGCGTTCGAGAACGCCATCACCGTGGTCATCGCCCTCGGCGGCTCCACCAACGCGGTGCTGCATCTGCTGGCCATCGCCAACACCATCGGCGTGGACTTGACGCTCGACGATTTCACCGAGATCGGCAAGCGCGTGCCGGTACTGGCGGACGTGCGTCCCAGCGGCCACTACATGATGAGCGAGCTGGTCGCGATCGGCGGTATCCAGCCGATGATGAAGATCCTGCTCGACGCAGGCCTGCTCCACGGCGATTGCATCACCGTGACCGGCAAGACGCTGGCCGAGAATCTGGCTGGCGTGAAGCCGTACCCGATGGATCAGGCGATCATCAAGCCGCTGGACAATCCGATCAAGACGAGCAGCCACCTGCGTATTCTCTACGGCAACCTGGCACCGGAAGGCGCGGTGGCCAAGATCACCGGCAAGGAAGGTACGCGCTTTACCGGTCGCGCCCGGGTGTTCAACTCCGAGGAAGAAGCGCAGGCGCGGATCAATAATCTCACCGTGGTCGCCGGCGACGTCGTCGTCATCCGCTACGAAGGGCCCAAGGGCGGCCCCGGCATGCGCGAGATGCTGACGCCGACCTCCGCGATTACCGGACGCGGCCTGGGCGACAAGGTGGCGCTGATCACCGACGGGCGCTTCTCAGGCGGTAGCCACGGCTTCGTGGTCGGCCACATCACGCCGGAAGCCTTCGTCGGCGGCCCTATCGGTCTGATCGAGGATGGTGACGAGATCACCATCGACGCCGAGAACGACGTGATGACGCTGCATATCGACGACGCGGAAATGGATCGTCGCCGTGCGGCCTGGAAGCGCCCGGCGCCGCGCTATACCCGCGGTACCCTGGCCAAGTACGCCAAGACGGTCAGCTCCGCTTCTCTGGGCGCGGTTACCGACCTGCCCGAAGCGCTGGAAGACTGATTCGACGATCGAGGAGTGATCGACTGGTGATCGACGCCGAATGATCGAATCGTCGGTCGCTGTCAGTTACGGCGATTGAGCCCAGCGAACGCCTCGAGGCCAACACCTCGGGGCGTTTTTTATGGCATGCAGATCTCCTTCGCGGCAAACCTGAGCTCGATTCATGATCAAGCTGCATAACTTTCATGGGCTATCGGCGCCGGAGGGGGAATGCCTTGGGTATCCTTGGCGGCATCGTTTTCCGCTGCTTCGCTGAAGCCGGATCGGACCATTGCGCCGGCAAACGCGCTGGCGAACGCACCAATCACCGCCCATTTGATTACCGAGGGAACACCATGAAGACCAGTCGCGATCGCATCATCACCACCCACACCGGCAGCCTGCCGCGAACCCTCGAGCTGTCGAAAATGCTGGTCATGCGTGAGCAGGGCAAGACGGTCGACACCGCGGTATTCGATCGCGAGGTCGCCGACTGTCTGAATGGCGTCATCGCCGCGCAGCTGGATGCCGGGCTCGACAGCATCAACAACGGCGAAGCGCCGCGGGTGGGGTTCTCGACCTACGTCACCGAGCGCATGACCGGCTTCGGTGGCGAAGGACGGCGCAAGCCGACGCTGGATATTCAGCGTTTTCCCGGCTATGCCGCACACATGGCGCGCCAGATCGGTGTTTCCGAGGATCTGGCCAAGGTCTGGAACACGCCGCTGGCCCAGCGTGCGCTGCAGTACGATCCGACGCTTTCAGGGGTGAAGGCCGAGCTCGCATCCTTTTCCACGGCGCTCGCCCAGGGACGGGCACCGCTTGAGACCTTCATGACGGCGGCTTCTCCCGGCGTCGTGACCACCACCATGCTGCGTGCCGAGAACAATCCCGATTACCCGACCGACCGCGACTACGTGCTGGCCGTGGCGCGGGAGATGAAGCAGGAGTACGAAGCGATCGTGGCGGCCGGGCATATCCTCCAGCTCGACGCGCCGGATCTGGCCATGGAGCGGGTCATCATGTTCGGCGACGCCGACCTTGGCACGTTTCTCGAACGGGTCGAGCTGCATGTCGAGGCGATCAATCTGGCACTCGAGAACATTCCCGCCGAAAAGGTGCGTCTGCACGTCTGCTGGGGCAACTGGCAGGGCCCGCATCAGGACGACGTGCCCGTGGCCGATCTGCTGCCGATCCTCTACCGCGCCAAGGTCGGTGCGTTGAGCATTCCTCTGGGCAATCCGCGTCACGAGCACGAGACCGTCTCATTCAAGACGCATCCGTTGCCGGATAACATGCTGCTGATACCCGGCGTGATCGACGTCACCACCAACTATCTGGAACACCCCGAAGTCGTCGCCAACCGAATCTGCGCCTCGGTCGATGCCATCGGCGATCGCGAGCGTGTCATCGCGGGCACCGACTGTGGCTTCGGCACCTTCGCCAGCTACGAGTTCGTCGCCCAGGACGTCGCCTGGGCCAAGCTCAAGGCGCTGAGTGATGGTGCGGCCATTGCCAGCCGTCGGCTGTGGGGCTGAGCGTTACGCCAAAGCGATTTTCGTGCAGCGATCCAGCCCTCTCCTATACTGCGAGGGCAAATGGCACAACAGGGAGAGGTGCAAATGTCGTCTAAATGGATAATGAATGCCGGTATGGGCTTGGCACTGAGCGTGATGCTGGCCTCAGGCGGAGCGATGGCTCAGGACAAGACGAGTGATGAACCGACCTTGGACAAGCAGTCGGGCGATCAGACCAACGCGCAGGAAAATGCCCACGAGACAGACGTTCAGTCGAAGGGCGCTCCCAAACTGGCCAGAGAGTGCCGGGATCTCGCTGTGCAGAAGGATGACGACGGCAAGGAGTTCGACGGCAATTCCATCTATGACTCCAACGCCAAGGATTACAAGGCCAGCGAATTGGAGAAGGGCGATACCTTCGAGTTGCTGGTCGATCTGCTCGGCGAGGGTAACGCCAAGTACAATCTGACCTGCCACGTCGATGCTCAGGGCAACTTGAGCTACGAGAGCATGGAAAAAACCTCCAAGGTCAAATCCAACCCGGGCGGCGCCTGAAGCCGAGTCTTGCATAAAGAAGACGCCCCTGTGAAAACGGCCCCAGTGGGGCCGTTTTCCGTTGGGTTCGCGCCATCGACAGCCGGAAACGGTTCGGGAGCGTGCATGACATGACGGCACTTACGGAAACGTTCGAGATCGACGCCCCCGTCGGCGTCATCTCGGACACTCACGGCCTGCTGCGCGACGAGGCACTGACGCTGCTGACGGGCTGCCCTCTGCTGATTCATCTCGGCGACGTCGGCGATCCCGCTATTCTCGAGCGTCTTTCTGAACTCGCTCCGGTGCTCGCCGTCAGAGGCAACATCGATCGCGAGGGCGAATGCGCGGCCTTGCCTTCGCATCGCCGGCTCGTGATCAATGGCAGAGCGTTGCAGCTGGTACACGATGTCTCGGATATCGATGCCGGGATGAACTGTGAGGCCATTCTCCATGGGCATTCACACAAGCCGCGCAACGAGTGGCGCGAAACCGATGCCGGTCGGCAGCTGTGGTTCAATCCTGGCGCGGCGGGCAAGCGGCGCTTTCGCTTGCCGATCACGCTGGGCAAGCTATGGATCGATGCCGACGGTATCCAGAGCGCCGTCATTCATCTGCCGCTTTGAGCCGGGATCCTTCGCTTCACCTCACTCGTTCTCGGGTGTGATCCGGATCAGCGCACCGTCACGGGAATCGGTCAGCACCCACAGCGCGCCGTCGGCACTCTCCGCCACGTCGCGGACCCGACCGAGAGACGATGCCAGGCGCTGCTCGCCGGTCACCCGTTCACCGTCGAGCGTCAGCCGGACCAGACCGCCGGGAGATAGCGAGGCGATGATCAGATTGCCTTGCCAGTCGGGAAAGCGCTCTCCCCGATAAAAGGTCATGTCGCCCGGGGCGATGACCGGATCCCAGTAGTAGATCGGTTGCTCCATCCCTTCCTTGGCGGTCAGCCCATCGCCGATCGGTGCGCCGCTGTAATCCTCGCCGTAGGTAATCACCGGCCAGCCGTAGTTCTTGCCGGCCTGAGGGACGTTGAGTTCGTCGCCTCCCTTGGGGCCATGTTCGATCGTCCACAGTTTGCCGCTGTTCGATTCCCACGCCGCCCCCTGAACGTTGCGATGACCGTAGGACCAGATCTCGGCCAGCCCGTCTCTTTCGGCACCTGCATCGTGGCCACCGGCAAACGGGTTGTCATCGGGCGTTGAACCGTCCGCATCGATCCGCACCACCTTGCCCAGATGCGTATTCAGATCCTGGGCCAGTTGACGCGGTTCCGGCAAAGAGCGTTCTCCCAGCGTCACGTAGAGCCGGCCTTGGTCGTCCCATGCCAGGGCAGAGCCAAAATGCTTGGTGGAGTCCCACGCCGGGGTCTGACGAAAGATCACTTCGACATCGGTCAGCCGGCTGTGGTCCTGGCTGAGGACGCCGCGAGCGACGCTGGTGCCATTTTCGCCGTCGCCTCTGGGTTCGGCGTAGCTGAAGTAGATTCGACGGTTGCTGGCAAAGTCGGGGTCGAGGCTCACGTCGAACAGACCGCCCTGTCCGCGGGTGTCGATCTTCGGCAGGCCCTCGATGGGCGGAGAAAGCGTACCGGCCTGCAGGTCGACGGCGCGCAGGCGCCCGGCTCGTTCGGTCACCAGCGCCATGTCATTGTCGACAAAGGCCAGCCCCCAAGGATGTTCGAGGCCCCTGGCGATCGTCTTCATCGACAGGTCGATATCGTCCTCGAGTGCGGGAGCGCGAGTCTGTCCGTCGAACGCCGGAGTTTGATCCGGTGCATTGGGCAGGCCGCTCTGGACCGGCGCCTGGGCGAACGATTCGCCACTCAGCGATAACAGCAAGGCAGCACTGGATGAGGTCAGGAGGTTACGTAGCATGTCGGTCTCCACGGGGTGGGGATGGCATCGCGTTGCTCTCTGACTGTAGCAGCCTTCCACGGTAGCGACGTAAAGGGGGGCTGATCTTCGACGAGCCGGTATCGATAGCCCAATAATGGATGCAAGGATTGTCGACAAACGCTGCCCGAAATCGTTCGAACTTGATACCATTAGCCTTTTACCGGAGTTCGACCTTGCCCGCTGATTCTCCCGCGCCTCGCTCGCATCCACCTCGCCTGTCTCCTCCGACGTGGGTCCGTTGGCTATTGCTCGTCGTCGGGTGTGTCATCGCCAACCGCCTGCTCAACGCGGTACACATGCCGGCTGGCGGATTCATCGGCCCCATGGCGGTGTCGATCACCTATGGCGTAATGATCGGCGGCCTGAAACTGCCGCGCATTGGCTTCAAGCTCAGCCAGGGCGTGATCGGCGTATTGATCGCGCAGACGCTGACGATGTCGGTGCTGTTCAAGATTCTCGATTCATGGCCGGTGATGCTGATCGCGACCGCCATCACGCTGCTGCTGAGCCTGATCGTGGGTATCGGACTGGTGCGCTACGGTGGGCTGCCGGGCTCGACCGCTGCCTGGGGCACGACGCCTGGCGCGGCTGCCGCAATGGTGGCGATGGCGGAAGAGAGCGATGCGGATCCGCGGATCGTGGCGGCGATGCAGTACGTGCGGGTGGTCTGCGTCGTGCTGGTGGGAGCGCTGGTCAGCCACTATCTCGGGGTGACGGATAACAGTGGTGGCGGCCATGCGGCCAATCTGCCGGCCAGCCTGGGGGCGCTGGGAAGCTTTGCGGCGACGCTCGGGGTCGTTGTCATCGGCGTGTGGATCTTCGACCGGCGACTGCCGGCCGGTGCGTTGCTGGGCCCCGTCGTGTTGGGGAGCGTCCTCCACCTGACCGGTGTGATCACCATCGTACTGCCGCAGCCGCTACTCGAGGTGGCGTATGGCATCATCGGCACCTACGTCGGCTTGCGCTTCGATCGGGAGACCGTACACAACATCGCGCGCGCCCTCGGCAAGATGATCTTCGCCTCGCTGGTGCTGATCGCGCTGTGCGCGCTGTCAGCCTGGCTGATGACGCTATTGATGCACACCCAGTTCATTACCGCCTACCTGGGTACCAGCCCCGGCGGTCTCGACTCGATGACGATCATTGCCATCGATACCCATGCCGACGTGGGCTTGGTGGTGGCGTTGCAGACCCTAAGGTTATTTACCGTCGTTCTGGTGGGACCGGCCATGGCCAGGCTGGTGGCCCGTTTTGCGCGGCCATCACCGGCTTAGATCTGACGCCAGACTCGTTTCGATGACAGGCGCCGACGTTGGCTCGAAGTCATCTCTTGAACGGTGGCTTCCGTTAAGGCTCTTCGATTCCGGCCGCGGACCGATGGTGCTGCAGGTGCCACTTCGCGGTGCCGCAGCTGCCACTGCCAGCGCTTCTGGGCAGGGGGTGTCGGGGCATGGCTGCGGACTCGGCTGACCCAGGCCCGTCGGGCTTCCCAGCGGATCAGATAGACGGTCTCGCCGTCGCGCAGGGGAGGGTTGGCCGGATCGATCAAGACGGCTTCGAACCAGCGCGAAAGATGGAATATCTGAAGTTTGCCACTGACCGGATGCGCGGCTACCTGAACGGCAACCTCCGCGCCGCGGCCGCCGGGCGGCATCGAGGTGGCGAGCCAGGCCGGCAGACGCTGCTCGAGCACCATGGTAAAGACGGCCAATAGCGTGGCGAGCGTGACCACCAGAGCAATGACCGCCGTGGTGACACCCGTCGCGGTAGACGGCCACTCGATCCACTGCGTCGACCAGATGATGAGGGTAGCGAGCACTATGGTGCGGGAAAGATACCGATAGACCATGGCGAGCGAACACAGGCCCAGGCCCAGCGCTATCGCTTCCGGTGTTGGATTGAGCCACTGTTCCATGAGTCCCCCTGCGACGTGACGCGATAGCCTCTACGGGCAATTCGTCTTTTTATACGATGCCTTGAAAAGAGCCTTCTATTGCCGACCGGCTGAGCGTTGCCTGCAGAATACGGATCGCCAGATCGGCTCTCCACCTCAGAACGGTAAACAATTGCTGTCTTACGTAGCGGTCGACAGAGACGGGTAGTGCGAATTCTCGGCTCGTTCTGCGGTGTCTTAATCGCCGCCGTTCACGTCGCGCTGTTCTTCGCTCTCGGGCCCGTCGGCATCAGGAAATGCTCGCGAGCCGCGCGGTTGGTGCCGACATCGCCCTCTTCGAGGACGCGTTTGCCACAACGTCGAAGACCTGTAGCGGCCCTGAAACGCAAAACCCCGATACGGGGATCGGGGTTTCGAGACTTCAGAATCGTCAAATATCGGAGCTGTAAAACTTTGAAACTCCGAAGCCTCCAGGGCGAATGAAAGCGAACCCTGGAGGCGGTTACTGCCGGGTCTTGAAGCGCTTGCTCTCAAACCGGCAGCATTTACTGCTGGGTCTTGAAGTACTTGTCGTAGATCTTGTCGTAGGTGCCGTTGTCCTTCAGCGTAGCCAGAGCATCGTCGAAACGCTGGGCGAGCTCCTTGTCGCGCGGACGGAAAGCCATCCCGAAACCTTCGCCGAAATATTTCTCCGGCTCGCTGATCATGTCGCCGACGCTTACGTAGTCGCCGTCCTTGCTGTCCAGCAGCGTGGATTTGCCGACCGGGAAGTCGAGGAAGGCGATATCGACGCGTCCGGCGTCCATGTCCAGCACCAGGTCATCGGCAGTGGTGTAGCGACTGATGTTGGCATCGTCGCCGTACATGTCGGTCACGTAGTTGTCCTGCAGCGTGCCGCGCTGGACGCCGATGGTCTTGCCTTTCAACGTTTCGGGGTAGACCGAATCGATACCGCTGTCGGCGGCGGCGAACCATGCGGAGGGCGGCTTGATGTACGGATCGGAGAACAGCACCGTCTGGCGACGCTCGTCGTTGATCGTCATCGAGGACATGATGGCGTCGTACTTGCGCGCCAGCAGCCCCGGGATGATGCCGTCCCACGCCTGCACGACCCACTCGCAATCGGCCTTGATCTGTTTGCACATGGCGTTGCCGAGTTCGATATCGAAACCGGTCAGCTCGCCATCCGGGGTGCGATATTCCATCGGCTCGTAGGGGACATCGACACCGATACGCAGCTGTTCGGTATCCTGAGCCTGGGCGACACCCGCGATCAACGCGGCGCCGAGCAGGCTGGTAGTCAGCAGTTTTTTCATGGATCGCTTCTCTGTTGGGATGCGTGTGTTGTTGTGGATTGCGACTTGGCCCCCGGTTCGTTCGCGGCTATCCCGATGGAGGAAGGCCCGCGATATCCAGTGGACGACAACCGCAGCATAACGAAAGCTTACACGGTTGAATATCATACCAGTCAACGTCTGATTCACGGCGCCAGCAGGTAGCCGCTGCGGTGACTCTGATGGCCGGCGATATCGGCGACGATCATCCCGGCGGTGGCCATGCGACGCTGGCTGCGCGCGTAGAACATGCCGGCCTGCGGCGCGTGGACCGGCTCGACGTGATCGCTGATCGGATCGATGATCTCGGCGATCAGCTGCCCGGCCTCGACGGCGGCGCCCGGCTTGGCATGAAACACCAGCAGGCCACCGATCGGGGCGTGCAGGAAATCCATCGCCGCCAGTTCGGTGGCGGGATAGGCCAGTTCGGGCAACGCCGGTGCCTCGCCGGCCACCAGGCCCAGATGTCGCAGCCAATCGATGATTGCCTGGGCATCGTGATCGGCAAGCTGATGATCGACGTCGCGCTGGCCGCGCAGTTCCAGCGTCACCGACTGGCAGCCGTAATCGATCGGGAAACGCTCGCCGAAGGTCTGCTGCAACTGTTCCCATACCAGCGTGAAGCACTCGTCGAACGACTGTCCGCCGGAATCGGTGGCGAGCATGCTGGCCTTGGAGCCGAAGTAGCGTGCCAGCGGTTCGAACACCGGCCACGCTGCCGGGGTGGTGTAAAGATGCTCCACGGCGTCGAAATCGCAGTGCAGATCGAGCACGAAATCGGCGCGACAGGCCAGGCGCTGCAGAGTCAGTCGCATCGACTCCAGCGTGGTGAGCGATCCGGTTTCGGTGAGCGCCGCGCCCAGTGCGGCGTCGAAGCGGTCACGAATCACGTCACGATTGTGGGCGATGTCGCCGTTCAGCGCCGCGTCCAGCCCCTCGGCGATCTCGGCGGCGACGTTGACGTAGCGGCGATTGAAGTTGGTGAGACTCTCGAAATCGTAGCGGCCGAGCGGTGTATCCATCAGCTGCTGATCCAGCCCCACCGGATTGGCGACCGGCACGATGGTCACGCGGCAGGCCAGTTGGCCCAGGGTTTCGAGTTCGGCCAGACGCTGCTTCAGGTTCCAGGCGACCAGCATGCCGGGCAGTTCGTCGGCATGCAGCGCGCCCTGCACATAGATGTGCCGTTCGGCATCCGCAGGGCCGAAATGAAAGCTGTCGATATGGCGCTCGGTGCCGGGCACCGGGCTGATCAAGGCATGCTTCTGATGTTCCACGACGCTTCCTCGGCTCGAAGATCGAAAGCCCGGCCGCTGGCATGACGGCCTGCGTGCCGGGCGGATGATGACGATTTACTTGGCGCAGTCCTTCTCGCTCGGACGCACCGACAGGTCGTAGTCGAAGTACTGTTCCATCAGCTTGTCGAAAGTGCCGTCGGCATAGACTTCGCAGATCGCCTTGTCGAACTTCGCCGCGAGATCCTTATCGCGCTGGCGAAACGCCATGGCGGCGCCTTTGCCGAAGATCGACGTCGGCGTCTTGATGCTGTCGCCGAGCTGCTTGTAGGGGCTGTCGTCTTTACGGAAATCGATGGCGTCGTTGGCGATCGGGAAGTCTTCGAAGGTCAGATCGAGGCGGCCGGACTTGAGGTCGTTGACCACGTCCTGCGAGGAGCCATAACGGTGGATGTCGAGCACGTCGCCATACTCCTGGGTGACGTAGACGTCGCGGATGGTGCCGCGCTGCACGCCGACGGAGAGACCCTTGAGGGAGTCCTTGTCGTCGATGTCGATATCGCGATCGCGAGCGGTGATCCAGACGCTGGGCGTGTTGTAGTAGGGCAGCGAGAACATCACCTGGCGTTCGCGCTCCGGCGTGATCGCCATCGACGACAGAATGGCGTCGTACTTGCGCGCCAGCAGGCCGGGGATGATGCCGTCCCAGCTCTGCTCGACCCAGCTGCAGTCGAGGTTGGCGCGGGCGCAGAGCTCGTTGCCGAGATCGATTTCGAAGCCTTCGAGCTGGCCGTCGGCATCGCGCATGACGAAGGGCTCGTAAGGCACGTCGATACCCAGACGAATGGCGTCATGCTTATCGCCGTCCTGAGCAACGGCTTGGCTCGAGACCTGGCCGGCGAGAAGGCCGCCGACGATCAGCGCGCTGGTGATCCACTTGTTCATGAGGAATTCTCTCTTGTGATTGGTGACTTTTGATCAGTAACTTTTGATCAGTAACTTGGGATGAATGGCAGAGCGTCGGGCGGTGACTCCTTTGAAGATCAGTCGTGGGCGGTCAGCCCCCAAGCGGGCGCAGATGCGCCAGCAGTCTTTTCTCCAGCCTGCGGAACACGAACATGATACTGAAGGTCAGGCAGAGATAGATCAGCGCGACGAAGATGAAAGCCTGAAATGGCGCGTAGAAGCGAGCGTAGACATAGTAGGCCGCGCCGGTCAGGTCCATGATCGTGACCACGCTTGCCACCGCGCTGGCATGCAGCATGAAGATCACCTCGTTGCCGTAGGCCGGCAGGGCGCGCCGGAAGGCGCTGGGCAGGATGATGCGTCGCATCATCAGCTTACGCGACATGCCGTAGGCGCGGGCCGCCTCGATCTCGCCCTTGGCGGTATTCTTGATCGCGCCGTGAAAGATCTCGGTGGTGTAGGCCGCCGTGTTGAGGGTGAACGCGATCAGCGCCGGGAAGAACGCCTGCTTGAACACCACCCAGAAGATGCTGTCCTGGATGCCGTCGAAGAAGACGACGCCGTAGTACACCAGGTAGAGCTGGATCAGCAGCGGCGTGCCTCGAAAGACATAGGTGTAGGCGTAGATCGGCAACTTGATCCAGCGGCGTTTCGAACCCCGGCCGATGGCCAGCGGTACCGCCAGGATGAGGCCCAGCAGCAGGCACAGAAAGACCAGCTGCACGGTGGTGACCAGGCCGTCCCAGTAGAAGCTCAGCGTATTGGCCGTGAAGATCAGGTTGCCGGATAGCAGTTCGGTGAACCAGCCGCTCAATTGTTCCATTCGCTGGACTCCCCGAAGCCTGTGTTGTAGCGCTTGGTCAACCTGGCGAAGCCCCACTCGGAAAGCGTGGCGATCAGCAGATAGACCATCGCGACCGGAATCATGAACATGAACGGTTCGTGGGTCGCTTTGGTCGCTTCGGCAGCGACACGGACCATGTCGGTCAGGCCGATGATCGAGACCAGCGCGGTGGTCTTGAGCAATACCATCCAGTTATTGCCGATCCCCGGCAGCGCATGGCGCATCATCAGCGGGAAACGTACGTGCCGAAAAGCGAGCAGGGGGCTCATGCCGTAGGCGCGTGCGGCTTCCATCTGCCCCTCTTCGACCGCCTGAAAGGCACCGCGGAAGGTCTCGCCCATGTAGGCCCCGAAGATCAGGCCGATGGTGATGACGCCCGCCACGAAGGCGTTGACGTTGATGAAGATGTCGATGTCGAAGGCGTAGTAGAGCTGGTCGGTGAGCATGTTGATGCCGATCTGGCCGCCGTAGAACAGCAGCATCATTAGCACCAGATCCGGCACGCCACGCACCAGCGTGGTGTAGAGCGTACCGAGCGCGTGGATCAGTCGATTGCGCGACAGCTTGGCGCTGGCGGTCAACAGCCCCAGGATGACTGCCAGTATCAGCGATAGCACCGCCAGTTCGACGGTGACCAGCGCCCCCTCGAGCAAGCGCGGACCGTAGCCTTGCAGGTCGATCATGATGGTTTCCGCCTCAGTGCTTGGGCGCCAGGAACTGGCGCAGGCGCTCGGAGCGCGGGTTGTCGAGGACATCGGCCGGCGTGCCGGTCTCTTCCACCACGCCCTGATGCAGGTAGATCACCTGACTGGAAACGTCGCGGGCGAAGGCGATCTCGTGGGTGACCAGAATCATGGTGCGGCCCTCGTCGGCGAGATCGCGCATGACCTTGAGCACATCGCCGACCAGCTCCGGGTCGAGTGCGGAGGTCGGTTCGTCGAACAGCATGACTTCTGGATCCATCGCCAGCGCCCGGGCGATCGCGCCGCGCTGCTGCTGGCCGCCGGACATCTGGGTCGGAAAGTAGTCGGCGCGATCGAGCAGGCCGACGCGATCGAGCAGGGCACGGGCCTCTTCGATCGCCTGTTTCCTGGGCTTGCCGAGCACGTGGACGGGCGCTTCGATAACGTTCTCGAGCAGCGTCATGTGCGACCAGAGATTGAAGTTCTGGAAAACCATCGAGAGCTTGGCGCGGATTCGTTCTACCTGCTTCCAGTCCGTCGGTTCCCGGCCCTTCTTGGTGGTACGAAAGTTGATTTTTTCGTTGTGGACGATCAATTCACCTTCATCGGGCTGCTCCAGCAGATTCATGCAGCGAAGAAAGGTGCTCTTTCCGGAGCCGGACGCGCCGATCATCGTGATGACGTCGCCCTTGTGAGCCTGGAGAGAGATCCCCTTGAGTACCTCGACGTCGCCGAAGCGCTTCTTGATGCCCTGTGCTTCCAGGGGGATGGGGGTCGCGGCCATGATGTTGTCCACCGAGTGGGTTGGCTGGCGGGAAGCGGCGCGGCGTCTGATGGCCCGTCTTGCTGTCGAGGGTGCCATCTTTCGATGATGCTGGCGACGCCGACTCCCCGGCGAAAAATCCGGCGATTCTAGCAGTTTCGCCGTTAGGTTCCAGACAACGCCGGATTCGAGCGGCAGCGTGGCGCGATGGATGCGCGGTAATCGGACGGTAACTTATTGTTCATGCTGAGAAACTCCTGAGCGTGTTGTCATTGTTGGGAATGTCGTGAATCGCTAGTGCGAGTCTGGCAGCGGGCATGGCCGGACCAGCAATGCCGCCCGCGCATTCAGCTCGACGTTTGCATTGGGGAAGACCACCGAGAGCGGTGCGTCCTGCACGATGAAGGGCCCACTCTCCTCGTCGTCGGCGAGCGTTTCGCCGACGGCAAACTCGGTGAAGTTGGCGACGTCGTCGTCAAACGCGAGGCGGAAGGTGTCGTTCGTGCGCATCAATTCGTGAGCGACCCGGAAGAAACGAAGATCATCCAGCTTCCCCCCTGTGGACGGGCGCCCTTCGGCGAGGGCGGCGAGCCACGTCCGCATGCCACTCAAGGCGTCGAGATCGTTGGCACCGAAAGGCCGCACCTTGCCCAGCTCGAGAGTATAGGCCTCGGCCGCATGGTAATGGCGCGAATAGTGGGAGAAGGTCCAGCTGTGTTGATGCTGGAACAATACGGCCTGCATACCCGCGGCCGCTAGCGATTGCCAACTCGACGAAGGCTGTATCTCTGACCGCGTCTGGGGCGGTTTCTCGACACGGGGCACCGTTTCCGTAAAGGGAACGACGGCAAAGCGCGGATAACGGCTGTCACGAATGGCGGTGTGCATGTCGAGATGCAGGCGGTGATCGGGATGTCTTGCAAAGAAATCGTCGACCGCCCGCATCAGCTCGCGCGCTCGTTCCGGCTCATCGCCTGTCTGATCGCCCGTTTGATCACAATCCTGCCGGAACAGACGGTTGAGGTTGGTGGTGACGAAACGGCTCTGCGCGCGGATCGAAGGGATGTTGCCGAGGATGATCAGCAGCGGCGCGCCCAGCTTGAGACGCCCGGTCTCGAGCGCCGCGAGCAGCTCGCCGACCAGCTCGATGGGGGCGGTCTCGTTGCCATGGATGCCGGCGGAGATCACCACGCTACGCGCGTCTGCGGCAACGACGTCCGGCGTCAGTTCGAGGATGCCCTCGCCGTGGATCCGATAACGGCCGCCGGATAGACGACCCTCGTCCGAATTCTCCCGAAAGGAGGGGCTCGATGGGTCATCGCTTGAGACCGATGCGTCGTCCAGTGTCGCCGTGAGCCACTTATCCAGCATGGTGCGCTCGCAGCGTCGGAAACGCTCGAATGACGAACGGGGACAAGGAGAACGGTGAGTTCGACACGGTAGACTCTCGCCAGTTTTCGGCTGCTATCAAGGAGCAGCCAGCTTACCCCGTTAGCAGTCTCCGGCAAGCTGCCTCGTCGATACGCTGAAAAAAAGCGGTCCGATCTTGAAACCCAGGTGATGAAACCCAGGTGATGAAACCCCGGCTCTCGACATTGTCGGCCGTGAAGTCTTCGTTCCTGTCTTCTGCTACGGCGAGCGTCTCGAGGAGCGTGATCCGACAGGCCCGCCCGTCTCGCGGGCTTGCCAGGGTCATGCACGACTCGCTCAGGTGTCCGTCAGGCTTCAAGCAAGCCCGCGAGTTCCGGTATAGAGGGTGTAGATCGAACGGCTGGCGGTCATCAGCAGCCGGTTGCGATGCTCGCCGACGAAACACAGATTGGCGCACACCTCCGGCAGCAGGATGCGGCCAATGCGGTCGCCACTGGGGGCAAAGATCGAGACGCCGTCATGACCCTCGCCGCCGGAGACTGCCGCCCACAGGTTGTCGTCCTGATCCAGAGTGATGCCGTCGTAGGTTTCGCTGTCCTGGCTCGACACCACGGTTTCGCGGTTGCTGAGCGACTGGCCGTCCTGGGAGAGCGCCCAGCGTGACACCGTGGCCGGCCGATCCGGAAAATGGGAAGGCGCGGTATCGCTGACGTAGAGCTGACGCTTGTCGCCGGACAGTGCAATGCCGTTGGGCTTGCCCAGCTCGTCGGACAGCAGCTTCGGCGCTTCCAGCGTGTCGTCGGCGTAGTAGATCGCCGGTTTGACCTCCAGCGGGCGCTTCTCGCCTTCATAATCGACATGGGCGCCATAGCCGGGGTCGGTGAAGATCACGCCGTCGTTGGGCAGGATCACCAGGTCGTTGGGGGCATTCAATGGTTTGCCCTGAAAGCGACTGGCGAGAACGGTGGTGGTGCCATCCCACTCGTAGCGTACGACGCGCGCCGGGGAATGCTCGCAGGCGACCAGACGGCCATGATGGTCGAAGGCGTTGCCGTTGGAGTGACCGACGCCTTCGCGCAGCAGGCTGACCTGACCGGTCATCTCGTCCCAGCGCATTTGCCGGGCGCGGGGAATATCGCTGAACACGGCGTAGCGCCCGACGGCGTTCCAGGCAGGTCCCTCCAGCCACAGCCCTTCCGACCAGTGGCGCTCGAGCGGCGTATTGAAGACATAATAGGGTTTGAAGCGATCATCCAGCACCTGCCACGCCTCGTCCGGATAGCGAGCGGGAGGCTCGGTTGCCGTCTGGGCCAGCAGGCTGGGCGAAAAGGCGACGGATGCGCCGATCAAGGCAGAGTTGCGCAGTAGCTGTCGACGATCGAGAGTCATTGGGCGGCTCCAGGCTCAGGGTGCTATTTGCACTATAGAACGCCTGTCAGGGAGTGCGAGATAGGAGCCTTGAACGTCGACCAAAGCATGAGCATCGGGTCCGCAAAGACATTCTTTGCGGCTATCGACTTCAGGTTCGGCCGGACACCTCTCCAAGATTACCGGATCGCTGGCAATCGTCCGGATCCTGGGAGACCTGAACCAGTTCATCGACCGGGAACTCGAGTTCGCGGGCCTGGGAGATCAGAGCCGCATACGTGGGTTCGTCCAACGTCGGATCGCGTGACAGTATCCACAGGTAGTCTCGATCCGGCCCCGCGACGAGCGCATGCCGATAACTGTCATCCAGCGACAGCACGCTGTAGCCGGCGTAGAAAGGACCGAAGAAGCTCACCTTGAGATGGCCGACATTAGGGTCTCCGGCGAAGCTGGCGCGGCCTTCTGCGCTTTCCCAGCGCTGTTCGACCGGATCGTAACCACGGTTGATCACGCGAATGTCGCCGTCGTCACGGCGGCTGTACTCCGCCGTGACGCACTCGAGCCCTTCCTCGAAACCGTGGTCGAGACGGGCGATCTCGTACCATTGGCCCAGATACTGATCGATCTGGAAGTCGTCGACGGGCTGCGTTCCCTCGGGAACGCCGGTGCAGCCGGCCAATAACGTGAACGGCGCGAGCCAGGTCAGACGGGGGTAACGCGGGGCTTTGGTCGGCAACAGCATGAATATCTTTCCTTTTACGGCTGTTGCTGAGAGTTCCGCGATGAGAAAAAGTTGCATTCTCTACCCATTCGGCAACTTCTCAGGTGTCCGTGTCGTCATGCATCGTCACGCGGCGGTGTCGGCCGAATCAGGATCTCGTTGACATCGACCCGTTCCGGTTGGCTCAAGGCGTAGATCACGGCGTTGGCAATATCCTGCTCTTCGAGCGCCTGTTCGGGCGGCGAATCGAAAAACGGCGTGTCTACCATGCCGGGTTCGATCAGCGTGACGCGAATCCCCGAGCCGCGCAGCTCTTCTCTAAGATTGTGGCCGATACCGGTGACCGCCCATTTGGTGGCGCTGTACATCGAGCCCGCGATGGTGGTACGCCCGGCGGCCGAGCCTGTCAGCAGCACGTGGCCGTGGCTCTCGCGCAGCGCCGGCAGCGCGGCCTGGATCGAGAGACCGACGCCGTAGACGTTAGTCAGGATCATCGATTTCCACACCTCGGCATCGGCGCCGCTGAAACCGCCGGGCGTTCCGCCCATGCCGGCGTTGGCAAAAAGCCCGTCGAGACGCCCGAAACGGGAGAGAGTCTGCGCCACGACCCGGTGCTGATCCTCGGCGGAGGTCACGTCGCAACTGAGCGCCAGCGCGCGTTCTTCGCCGAGTGAAGCCACCAAGGCGTCGAGCTTGTCCGTGTTGCGAGCGGCCAGGGCAACGCGGTAGCCCGCCTCGACCGCGAGCTTCGCGGTTGCCGCGCCAATGCCGCTCGAAGCGCCCGTGATCAAAATGACCTTGTCATGGGACATCGTCGATTCCTTTCGTCGTGAGCAATAACGACCGCCCCGAGAGGGGCGGTAAGTTCATCAACTGGCTTCCCGAGCTTCCATCTCGTGCCGATAGGTCTTGGCCAGGGAGACTTTTTCCGAGTCGCTCAGGGCGCGTCCTGCCAGCTGGAAGACTTCCTGCTCTTCTTCATCGAGGTGATGATTGACCAGATCTTGAAGCTTCTTGGCACTGGCCAGCCAGCCGGGAGAGTCGTACTCGGTCTCTTCCAGCGTCTCGATCAGCTCGTCGATCTCGTGATGCTCGGCAACGCTGTGACGCGCCTTCTCCTGCGTCATATCGTGCTCCATCATCGGGATGTACAGCGCACGCTCTTCCGCGACGGCGTGATTTTCGAGTTCGGCGCGCACACGCTTGAACAGCTCGTCGCGGCCTTCGCTGTCGCCGTGGGTCTTGACCAGAAGGTCCAGCAGGCGGCGCTGCTTGTCGTGACTTTCACGCAGGTCTTCAAAAAGCGTCATCTTCTTCATCCTTGTCTCGCGGTCCTGGCGGGTGTCGGCAACGGGTCAGGGCCGCTGCCACAGATAAGGTTAGGTGATATGAACAGCGGCTGCTAAATCCTTCACGATTATCCTCGTGCGAGGGCAGTTACGGCTTAAGTCGGATGTCCATGATGTCTCAACTGTGGTTACTTGTGTCAATAATATTATCAATAATTATGACGACGAGGATGCCATGGCAGACGACGCCAGTAACGAGCGGCACGACGGGCAGAAAGACATCCCGGCCGACGAGCGGCAGACCGGGCTCAATCAGGGCCTGGTGAACTACGGCGACGCCGGGTTTTCGCTGTTTCTACGCAAGGCCTTCATCAAGGGGGCGGGTTACAGCGACGATGCGCTCAATCGCACCATTGTCGGTATCGTCAATACCGGCAGCGGCTACAACCCCTGTCACGGCAATGCGCCGCAACTGATCGAGGCGGTCAAGCGTGGGGTGATGCTGGAGGGCGGGTTGCCGATCGAATTCCCCACCATCTCGATCGCCGAGAGTTTCTCCACGCCCACGAGCATGTACCTGCGTAACCTGATGTCGATGGATACCGAGGAGATGATCCGCGCCCAGCCGATGGATTCGGTGGTGCTCATCGGCGGATGCGACAAGACGGTGCCCGCCCAGTTGATGGGCGCCGCTTCCGCCAATGTGCCCATGCTCGAGCTGGTGACCGGCGCGATGCTGACCAGCGGCCACCGCGGCGTCCGTGTGGGCGCGTGTACCGACTGTCGTCGATACTGGGGCATGTATCGCGGCCAGGAGATCGACGATCAGGAGATCGAAGAGGTCAACGCCAAACTGGTCGGCAGTGTCGGTACCTGCTCGGTCATGGGCACGGCCAGCACCATGGCGTGTATCAGCGAAGCGCTGGGCATCGCGTTGCCGGGCAGCGCCTCGCCGCCAGCGGTGACCGCGGATCGCATGCGCGTCGCCGAGGCGACCGGAAGACAAGCCGTGATCAACGCCAGGACGCGCGTGACGCCGGACAGGATCCTGACCGAGAAGGCGTTCGAGAATGCGCTGCGGGTGCTGCTGGCGATCGGTGGTTCCACCAACGGGATCATTCACCTGACGGCCATCGCCGGACGCATGGGCATCGATATCGACCTGGCGGCTTTCGATCGGATGAGCCGCGAGACGCCAGTGCTGGTCGATCTCAAGCCGTCGGGTCAGCACTACATGGAGGATCTGCATCGTGCCGGCGGGCTGCCGACCGTGCTGCGCGAACTGAAACCGCTGTTGCACCTGGACGCCATGACCGTGACCGGGCGCACGCTGGGAGAAGAGATCGATGCCGTGCCGGCTTTCGAACAGCAGGTGGTGCATCGCTTCGACTCGCCGCTCTATCCGGCCGGCGGGATCGCCTTCGTTCGCGGCAACCTGGCGCCCGATGGCGCGATCATCAAGCAGTCGGCGGCCGATGCCGGACTGATGGAGCACGAGGGCCGGGCGGTGGTGTTCGAAGACGCCGAGGACATGGCGGCGCGAATCGACGACCCGGAGCTGGACGTCACAGCGGAGGACGTTCTCGTGCTCAAACGGATCGGGCCCGTTGGGGCACCGGGGATGCCCGAAGCAGGTTATCTGCCGATCCCGCGCAAGCTGGCCCGCCAAGGCGTGCGCGACATGCTGCGAATCTCCGATGGTCGGATGAGTGGCACGGCGGCGGGGTCGATCGTGCTGCACGTGACGCCCGAAGCCGCCCTGGGCGGGCCGCTGGCGCTGGTCGAAAACGGTGACAGGATTCGCCTGAGCGTGAGCGAAAGACGACTGGAGCTGCTGGTGGATGACGCGGAACTCGCCCGGCGCCGGGAAGGCTGGCGACCGATTGCCCTGACCGCCGAGCGAGGGTATCGCAAGCTGTTTCTCGAGCAGATCACCCAGGCGAATCAGGGTTGCGATTTCACCTTTCTGCGCCCGCCGAACATCCAGCGTCGGGTGCCGAAGTGATGGCGGGCCTCGAGGCCGATCACTCGTATCAGCCGCCTTCCCGGAGCCGGTAGAGATGCAGATAACGCTCTTTCGAGGGCTGGAGATGCTGGTAGCAGAGGCGGTGTAGCTCGGCACGATCCTGCTGCTTGAGCGCGTCGATCATGGCGAGGTGCTCATCGCGCGCCAGCAGGATCGCCTGGCGATCGGTGGTGCCGATGAAACGAATGGCGTGGGCCTTCTGCGCGAACTCGTTGATCGTGTCCGCGAGATAGTCGTTGCCGCAGGCCGCGAACAGCGTGCGATGGAAGGCGATGTTGTGATGGAACACCGCACGCAGATCCCCGCTCTCCACCGCCGCACCGTGCTGCGACTGGATGGCGGTCAGCGCATCGATCAACGCGGGCGGGGCCGGCATCGGGATGCGATCCGCGGCGGCCTCTTCCAGCAGCTCACGCATGACATAGATCCCTTCCACCTCTTCGGGTGTGTAGGATTTGACGAAGGCGCCACGATTCTTGATCCGTTCCACCAGACCGGCGTTCTCGAGCTGAAATAGCGCCTGGCGCACCACGTGGCGCTTGCCGGCGAAGCGCTGCATCAGGTCCTCTTCGACCAGTCTCTCTTTCGGGTGCACCCGATTCAGCACGATGTCCTCTTCGATGGCCGAGACGATATCGGCGACGCTGACCGCTTCGGCAGTCGCCTCTGCACGCTCGTCGGCGAGCCGCTGACCGCTAGCGGGGATGGTCGATTTAGCGATGTCTCGCTTTGGCATGAGCGTTTCCCGTCATGATGAAGTTCCCGTCGATCTGTCGGCCATTGTCTGCAGCCGATCGGAGTGGGGCAAGTGGCGCTTCGGCACGACTCCCACCAAGAATCATGATCGAAACGTGCAGAATCGATTCTGCTGCGTCAACCTCTCGGATGATGCCAGTTTTTCAGCTTTTAGCGCCGTTTTGTAGGACGTTAGTGCTTTAGTCTCTATTGGCGTCAATATTATTGACAATATGATCGATAAATTAATACGTTCTTTCAGTCACGGCAAGAACAGGCATGACAAGGACAGGTACGACAAGGACAGGTACGACAAGGACAGGTACGACAAGGACAGGTACGACAACGAATAAGCACGATAACGATAACCAGACTCCGTCAGAGAGGAATCGATCATGCACGCCAAAGCCCTTCGCCACTGGCTGACGATCACCGCCATGGCCATCAGTCTGTCTCCCCTGGCGCAAGCCGCCGATTACGTGGGAGGCGATGAAGTCACCGTACTGCAGGGATTCAAACCGGGGGGCGGCAGTGACGCCCTGGCGCAACTGGTCCAGCCGCGCCTGAGCGAGATCCTCGGCGTCGATTTCGTCAACGAATACATGCCCGGCGCCACCGGTGCCATTGCCTGGACGCGTCTGGCCAAGCAGTCGCCCAAGGATGGCGGCACCATCAGCATCACCAATACGCCGATGCTGATGACCAACTACATCATGAACGATGCCATTACCTACAGCACCGACGAGTTGACCCCGATCGCCAATGTGGTCACCGACCCGGGCATCGTCGTGGTCAATGCCGACAGTCCTTACCAGACCATCGAGGACCTGCTCGAGGACGCCGAGAAGAACCCGGGCACGGTTACCATTGGCAATTCCGGCGTGGGGGGAGACGATTTCTTCACCACCATTTTGCTCGAGCAGGCCAAGGGTCTGTCGTTCAAGAAGGTTCCGTTTCAGGGTGACGGCCCCTCCGCGACGGCGGCCATGGGCGGCAAAATCGATGCCAGCTTCAACAACGTGGGCAACGTCTACGGCCAGATCGAGTCCGGCAATCTCAGGGCACTGGCGGTGTTTGCCGAGAAGCGGCTGACCAGCCTGCCGGACGTGCCGACGATGAAGGAAAAGGACGTCGATGTGGTGGCCGGTTCCTCGCGCGGTTACAGCGCACCGGCGGGTATCCCCGACGAGGCTCGTCAGCAGCTGATCGAAGCGTTCCAGACCCTGGCCAAGGATCCCGATTTCCAGGCCCAGGCGGAAAAACGGGCCATGAATCTCGACGTCGTTACCGGCGATGACTACCGCGCCATGATCGACAAGATGGAGAGCGACTACCGCGACATTTGGGAATCGGTCAAGGACGAGGTCGGCCGCTGAGCGGCTGACGAACCATCGAGGAGGAGGGCGTCATGAATGTCAGTCGTTTGCTGCTGGGTCTGTTCGGCATCGTCGTGGCCGGCGTCTTCTTCTTCGATGCCAGCCAATATCCTCGAGCCGCCGCCCAGATGCCGATGATCTATTCGGTGGCCGTGGCGCTGCTGTCGTTGGCGATGGTCGCCAGCGAGCTGCGTCTGCAGCGCCGTGCCTCGGCTTTTCGCGAGACAGAAGGCACTAAAGCGTATCAATCCGTAGCGACGGACGAAGCGAACGAAGTGCCGCCGGCGCCCAAGCGCTGGACCGCAGTCGCTGCCATTTTTCTGCTGGCGGTGGGGTACGTCGCGGTGATGACGACACTCGGCTACGTGCTGGCCACGGCGCTGTTCATGGCCTTGGCGCTGGCGATTCTGCGCACGGTGAAGTGGACCTTCGCGTTGATCGCGGGCGCGGTGCTGATCGCGATGATCTGTCTGGTGTTCGTGCAGTTCCTGGGCTTGCCGATTCCACTGCTGCCAAGCTTTTTATAAGCGCTCATCAAAGACAGCTTGTAAGCACTCGTCACAACCGGCGGCCCACCTTGCTCAAATCGAGCGCAGGAGAGTAGACGCGCATGGATTCCTCTTTGGTGATGATCGGGCTGACCAACGTGCTCAGCTTCAACAACATAGCCTGCATCCTTGGCGGGACGCTGCTGGGATTGTTCGTCGGGGCGATGCCGGGGCTGTCGGCAACGATGGCGTTGGCCTTGCTACTGCCGCTGACATTCAGCTTCGACCCCGCGACCGGGCTGAGCATGCTGGCTTCGCTTTATGTGGGGGCGTCCTATGGCGGTTCCATCGCCGCGATTCTATTGCGCACGCCCGGTACACCGTCGGCGGCTGCCACCGTTCTCGACGGCTTTCCGCTCTCGCAGCAGGGCCGTGCCGGCGAAGCGCTGGGGGTGTCGCTGTTCGCCTCCTTCTTCGGCGGGTTGCTGAGTGGCATCGCGCTGCTGACGGCGGCGCCGCTCCTCGGCACGCTGGTGCTCGAGTTCGGTCCGGTCGAGCTGTTCGCGATCGCCGTACTGGGCATCACCATCATCGGCTCGCTGGCCCAGGGCTCGGTCATCAGCGGACTGCTCTCCGGCGGGTTGGGTCTGCTGCTCAGTACCGTCGGGATGGATCTGACGACGGGCACGCCACGGATGACCTTCGATCAGATCAATCTGTTCGGCGGGATCGATTTTACGGTGGCGCTGATCGGCTTGTTCTCGGTGCCCCAGGCGCTGACCCTGATCGAGAATTCGCACCAGGGTGGCAAGGTGGCGAGCCGCATCACCGATCGCTTGATGCCGCGGTGGAGCACCATCAAGCAGCTGATGCCCAATATCCTGCGCTCCAGCGGCATCGGTATCATCGTGGGGCTGATTCCAGGTACCGGTGGCGATACGGCCAGCTGGTTTGCCTATAACGAGGCCAAGCGCTTCGCCAAGGACAAGAGCCGGTTCGGCAAGGGAGAGATCGCCGGGGTCGCCGCGCCGGAGGCCGCCAACAATGCCGTGGTCGGTGGCGCATTGATTCCCACTATCGCACTCGGAATCCCGGGGAGCTCTTCCACTGCGATTCTGCTGGGGGCGTTGATGGTGCAGGGCATTCTGCCGGGCCCCAATCTGCTGACCGATTACGGCGATGTCACCTACACCCTGATCTGGGCGGTGATTCTCGCCAACATCGCGCTGCTGGTGGTGGGGTTGGCGTTCACCAAGATGAGCGTGTCGGTGACCAAGATCCCCGATGGCTTCATCGCCTGCGCGATTCTCACGCTGTGCATCATCGGCGCCTTCGCCATCAACAACAGCCTGTTCGATGTCGGACTCATGCTCGGCTTCGGTCTGTTCGGTTACTGGATGAGCAAGGCCGGAGTATCTCCTGCGCCGATGGTGATCGGTCTGATCCTGGGTCCGGTGATGGAGACCAGCTTCCAGCAATCGATGCTGATCGGCAACGACAGCTTCGGCGTGTTTCTGGAGAGCCCGATCGCCACCGTGCTGCTGATCCTCGCGCTGCTGTCGATCTTGCAGGCGACACCGTTCTTTCGCTGGCTGCGCGTGCCGTTCAAGCGTCGCCTGAAACACGACTGATGCCTCGGCATGCCAACCACCCGGAGAGATGACCGATGACTCGAATTACCGATGTACAGGCGCGTACGGTCAATGTCGCGCTGGACAACCCGACCAGCTTTTCCAATCGTCAGGTATTCAAGCGCGATTACGCGCTGGTCAAGGTGACCGGCGACGACGGCGTCAGCGGTATCGGCTTCTGCTATGGAGGCAATAACGCCGGCCATCTGGTGACGCAGGCGGTGCGCGATCTGCTCAAGCCGGTTCTGATGGGGCAGGACACCCATCGCGTCGAAGGCCTGTGGCAGGAGATGTATCAGGAAAGCTTGCTCCATGGGCGCACCGGCTCGGTGATGCGGGCGCTAAGCATCCTCGACGTGGCGCTGTGGGACCGCAATGCTCGCGCTGCCAACCTGCCGCTTTACAAGTTCCTCGGCGCCAGCGACGAAGAGAGTGTGGCGGCTTACGCAAGCGGCGGCTATTACCTCGACGGCAAGACACCGGCCAAGCTGGCGGAGGAAATGACTGGCTATGTCGACAAGGGCTTCAAGGCGGTCAAAATGAAAGTGGGGCGCGAAGATCTGGCCGGCGAAGAGGCGCGCCTGGCGGCCGTTCGTGAGGCGATCGGCCCTGACGTGCTGTTGATGATGGATGCCAACAACGCCTGGCACGATCTGCCTTCGGCCCTGGCCTTCGCGCGGATGGCCGAGCCCTATTCGCCCTACTGGATCGAGGAGCCGTTCAGCCCGGACGACATCGACAACCATCGCCGTCTGGCCGAGCGCACGCCGATCCCGGTGGCGACGGGCGAGATCGAAGCCGGTCGCTGGCGCTTCAAGGAGCTGCTGGACAAGGAGGCGGCGATGATCCTGCAGACAGATGCGGCGGTCTGTGGCGGGATCACCGAATTCCGGCGTATCGCGGCCACGGCAGCGAGTTACGGCGTGGAAATCTGTCCGCACTGGTTCCATGATCTTCACGTGCATCTGGTCGGTTCGACGCCGAATGCGCCTTTCGTCGAATTCTTTGCCGACGATCAAGTGCTTAACTTCCGTAGACTGATCGATACGCAGCTGACCTTCAGCGACGGACGACTGCAGCTGCCGCAGACGCCGGGGCTGGGGTTCAATTTCGACGAGGAAGCGCTGGCGCGCTATGCCGCCGAGCCGTGGTCCTGAATCAATCGATAACCTGAGTCGATCGATAACCTGAGTCGGCCGCCAACTTGCGGCGATCGATAGTGACAACGGCGGGCCTTGGCCCGCCGTTCTGACTACCTGCCACATGTCTATTTCATTTGCCCAACTTGAGGTCTGCGCCCATGTCGCCGAATGCGCCCTGCGGTACCGTATTGTCACCGGTCATCACGCCGTTTCGCGATGATCTCTCCCCGGATGCCGCGCGCTTCGTGGATCATTGCCGCTGGCTGATGGCCAACGATGTCGGTCTGGCAATCTTCGGCACCAACTCCGAGGCCAACTCGCTGTCGGTGCCGGAGCGCCGCGAGCTGCTCGATCACCTGGTCGCGGCGGGGCTCGACACGAGCCGTTTGATGCCGGGGACCGGCTGCTGCTCGATACCCGACAGCGTGGCGCTGACAAGTCATGCCGTGGCGCAGGGCGTCGGTGGTGTGCTGATGCTGCCGCCGTTCTATTACAAGGGCGTCTCGGAGGAGGGGCTGTTCCGGTTCTACTGCGAGGTGATCGAGCGGGTCGGCGACGAGCGGCTGCGGCTCTATCTCTACCATATCCCGCCGGTGGCGCAGGTGCCGATCGGCCTGGGTCTTATCGAGCGCTTGCTGAAGCGCTATCCCGAGGTCGTGGCGGGAATCAAGGACAGCTCGGGCGACTGGGCCAATACTCAGGCCGTCATCGATGCCTTCGGATCACAAGGCTTCAAGGTCTATGCCGGTAGCGAACGCTTCCTGCTGCCGACGTTGCGGGCCGGTGGCGCCGGTTGCATCAGCGCGACGGCCAACGTCAATCCCCGCGCGATCTCGGCGTTGGGCGCCAGTTGGCAGGATGAAGACGCCGATGCGCGGCAGCAGGCACTCAATGAGATTCGCGATATCTTCGAAAGCGTGCCGATGATCCCGGCGCTCAAGGCCGCCACCGCGCATTTCAGCGGTGATTCCATCTGGGACCGCTTGCGGCCGCCGCTGGTCTCGCTCGATGACAGCCAGCGCGACAAATTGCTGGCCGCGTTGGCGCAGCGCGGTTTCGCGATGCCAGGAGTCGCAGGGTAATCGTCGCTTTCGTATCCTCGATGTCTCTCTCCTGCGATAAGGATCACCCGTGACGCGCCAACAACGCCGCTTGTCTCGCATACGTAATTTCCTGGATCTCGAGCGCGCCGGTAAGCGCCATCTTCCGCGGCCGATTCACGGATACGTCGCCAACGCAGCGGAAGATGGTAAGAGCTTGGCTGCCAATCGTGCGGCCTTCGACGACTACAGTTTCCTGCCGCGGGCGCTGACCGATGTCTCCCGCATTTCGCTCGACACCGAACTGCTGGGCAAACGCTATGCTGCCCCGTTCGGTATTGCTCCCATGGGCATCAGTGCACTGTCCGCCTATCGGGGGGATCTGGCGCTGGCGCAAGCAGCGGCTCGGGCCAATGTGCCAATGATCATGAGCGGCTCGTCGCTGATCCCGATGGAAGAGGTGGCCGGAACCGATGGCACTGACTGGTTCCAGGCCTATCTGCCGGGAGACAGGCCGGGCATCGAAGCGTTGATCACCCGTGTCGAGCGAGCCGGCTTCCGCAACCTCGTCATCACCGTCGACTATCCCGTTCCCCCCAACCCCGACAACAATCGGCGCAGCGGATTTTCATCGCCGATTCGTCCCAGTCTTCGCCTGGCGCTGGATGGCCTGGTCAAGCCGCGCTGGCTCTATGGCACGTTCTACAGAACGCTTCGTCACCATGGCATTCCGCATTTCGAGAATAATCACGCGACTCGGGGTATCCCGGTCATCTCTCGTCACGTCAATCGCGACTTCTCCGGCCGTACGCACCTCGACTGGGATTATCTCGCGCTGGTGCGGGAACGCTGGCCGGGTAACCTGATCGTCAAAGGCATTTTGCATCCAGAGGATGCCAGACGGGCCAAGGCGCAAGGTGCCGATGCGATCATCGTCTCCAACCATGGTGGCAGGCAGCTGGACGGTACGGTTGCTCCATTACGAATGCTTCCGGAGGTGATCGATGCGGTCGGCGATTTCCCCGTCATGATCGATAGCGGCTTCCGACGCGGCACCGATGTACTGAAGGCCCTCGCGCTGGGCGCTCGCTTCGTCTTCTTCGGCCGCCCCTTCAATTACGCGGCCGCCTACGCTGGCGAGGCCGGCGTCAGCCACGCGATTCGCTTGATGCAGGATGAGATCACGCGGGACATGGCCCTTCTCGGGATCACGGAAGTCCGGCAAATGGATATGAGTCGGCTTCGGAGAGCGCGTGACTGATGCGTTTCGCGACACGCTGCCTCCTCGACTGTCGCCAAAAGGCATCAATGACTAATATGACTAGTGGGCGAACTGCAACGACATGAGTATGCTGTGAAATCAGCGGCCTAAAGATATCGGGTGAGCTCTGGATTGCGGGACCCAGGCAGGGTAGTAAATGGAAAAGTAGCGGTCGGGAAAAGATGTGTTGCTGGAGGTTAACGCTTGCAGTTTGCGCAGCGAGATAATAGCCGTTGCTGCCTCCATTCCTGACCCGGTCGGCGTCCCGATCTGCCACCTTGCGCGATGAATTGAAGCGTCGTCGTTCGGTGTTTTCTGGGTTGAATCGATTTCGGATCGGGGTTTGTCTTTGACAATGGCAATGACAAAAGCACGCGGGTCAGGGAGTCATGACGCATGCGGCGGATGCTGACCGGTGGACTGCTGCTGCTCGCGCTTTTTTCGTTCAGCAGTCGTGGAGACGAGCTGGCGGTCATCGTCATTGCCAATCGCACCGTGCAGCAGTCGTCTCTCCCCCTGGAAACGCTCAGGGCAATCTTCGCGATGCGTCAGAGGACGCTGCCGGATGGACAGGCGGTACACGTCTTTGTCCTGCCCGATGATCATCCGGTTCATGAAGAATTTTCGAAGAAGATTCTCGGAGTTTATCCGCATCAACTACGATTAGCCTGGGATCGCGCGGTATTTTCCGGAACGGGTCAGGCACCCAATGAGGTGGAGGACGAGGCGGAGATGCTTGAATCCGTGGCGTCCACACCAGGCAGTATCGGGTATATCAAACAATCAAGCCTGAATGATCAGGTTCGGGTGCTCGACATTGAATAGATCGAATCCTTTACTCATCGTCGCTCACACGGCGGTATCCATACTGTGGGCTGCTAATGCCTACCCCATTGAAAGGTCGGATACCTTTCAGGTTCATGGGTTCTTGAGCCAGGCACTCATCGTGACTGACGACAATAATTTTTTCGGCTCTAGCAGTGACGATAATGGTAGCCTCGAGTATACCGAGCTGGGTTTGAATGCGTCGCTCCGCCCTTACAATCATTTGCTGGTCGCGGGACAGATACTCAGCCGAAAGGCGGGAAACTACAGTGACGGCTGGCAGCCCAAGCTCGATTACGGTGTCGTCGATTACCAGCTGATCGCGGATGAAAGAAGGGTGCTTGGAGTACAGCTGGGGCGATTCAAGAACCCGTTCGGATTTTATAACCAGACGCGTGATGCACCATCCACCCGGCCCGGCATCCTGCTTCCTCAGTCCATTTATTTCGATAGAAGCCGTTCTCTAGGGCTCGCGTCCGATGGGCTAAGTCTCTATGACGAGGAACGACTTTCCAACGGCACCATCTATTTACAGGGTGGCGTGGGAATACCTCAGATCAATAGCGATGCCGAGATTTCACTTTCCCCCAGTAATCCGTCACTAGAGGGTAAGCTTTCTACCATCGGGCAGATTCTCTATTCTCACGATGGCGGTCGAATCAACGCAGCGCTGAGCATGGCCCAGGTGAGATCCGACTACCAGTCCAGACAGAATCATCAGGTGAAAGGGGAATTTGTCTTTCAGCCAATCATATTGTCTCTCCAATATAATGCCGAAAACTGGACCTTGACGACGGAATATGAATATCAAAAAAGAGAGCTGAAAGATTTCCAGGTATCCCCCTATAACGGAAAGGCAAATGGAGAGAGCCTATATGTCCAGTATCAATATCGGTTCTCCAGTCGCTGGCAAGGACTGCTGAGGTATGACTATACCGTCACCGATAGAAGTGATCCAAACGGAAGACGCTACGCGGCTGCCGGCCAAGGAGAGGATTATTCACGATTTGCCAAGGATATGACGGTGGGTGTGCAATGGAAGGCAACGCCAAACTGGAGATTCCAGGCCGAGCTCCACAATGTCAATGGCACCGCCTGGTTACCGAGACAGGATAATGAAGCTAAAGATACAGACCAGTATTGGAACATGCTGCTGTTACAGACCTCATTTAGCTTCTGATGAAAAAATCCAGCCCTCGTCCTTACCGTCTCAGCCTGAAATGGCGCGCATTTGCCTTGACCAGTTTGGTGCTGCTGGGCTTGGCTGTGCTGATTACCTGGATTAGCTACAAGAGTCTGATGGATCAGTTTCAGAATGATCAGCAGGCTAGTCAGAGGGATCAGCGTCATCAAATAGAAACTTCCTTGCAGAGTGCCTCTAACGGGTTGAAGGAACTGGCGGCTGTAGCCGCTGCCTCGGGGTCGCTCAACTTGGCTTTGTCATCGCTGGACCCGGATCAAATAGCAAAGTCGCTTCAGAATCAGTGGCCGACGCTGCAGCTGGACGCCGGTATCAACGAATTGGCTATTTTTGATCTGCAAGGTAAACCTTTGGCTTTTTACGGCGAAAGAATGAAGGGTGCCGATAGAACACCTCCTATCAGTTGGTTATTACAAGTCGTCGAGTCTGAAAAGCCGAACGATCTCCTGCTGTGTGCAACCTCCTGTCTGCAATTTGCCGCGGTTCCTATCCTGGTGCAGGGGGAAAATGCCGGAATCCTGATGGTATCTCGATCGCTAGTGGATGTGATGAGCTATTTTCAGCGGAGTTCCGGAGGGGATATCGCGCTGCTCACCCGGCGCAAAGGATCTGAGGAGCGCAACGACTCGGAACGCGAAATACATGCCTGGAACTCCTACTCTCTGGCATTGACGCACCAGAATGTCGTATTGCCTGTGATCAAGAAAATTTCTCAAAAGGTCTCGGTTGATGAATTGGCTGTCAATCCGGAGAACGTCGAATACCAGGGGCGCCAATACGAGGCAAGCATCATTCCGTTGAAGACGGGGCGTGAGAATCAAGCCAGTAGCTCGGGCTATTTCCTGTCGATTGAGGATGTGACCCAACAACTGGAAGATATTCAATCAATGACCAGGGTGGTTTTTTTGGTGGCCTTGCTGGGTTGGTTGTGTTCGGAAGTTTTCCTTCTTTTCATTCTCTGGAAACCCATTTTCCGGATTCGATTGTTAAGTCAGCACTTGCCTGGACTGGCTCGAGGTGAGTTCGAGGAGCTGAGGGCTCAGGTAGCGCGTCACTCGGAGAGCCGGGCTCAAGACGAAATCGATGTGTTGGCGGATACCGCTATTGAGCTTTCCTATCAATTGGAACGTCTGGAGAATGAAGTAAGCGCGCGTGGGCAGATGCTGAGAAAGCAGGTAGGCGAACTCGAGCGGGAAAGAGACCTGGTTAGTGGGCTGATGAATACGGCTCAGGTTCTTGTCGTCGTGCATGGTGGTGAAGACGAAATATTGATGACGAATCACTACGCCATGGAGCTGCTCGACGCCTCCGAGTCGAAGCTGTTGGGTGGTGCTTTTACGGGCCACTTCCTGCCCTTTGCAAGAGAGTTCACTGACGGTCAGCAGGAGAGCGACCTGATGACTCCGAATGGGGAACGTCGAACGATTGCCTGGCATCACACGCCACTGAGTACCTGGGCTCATGGCAAGACGGCAACGATATCGGTTGGCCTGGACATTACTGATCGGAAAATCGCGGAAGTGAGGCTGGCGTGGCTGGCAAATAGGGATCCGCTGACGGCGCTATATAATCGGCGATATTTTGAAGAAGTACTAACTCATGCGGTCGTCTCTGATATGCACGGTGCCATGCTTTACATGGATCTGGATCGTTTCAAAGAGGTCAACGAGTTGGGTGGTCACCAGGCCGGGGATCAATTATTGGTCATGATTTCCGAACTGTTTCAGAAGCAGTTGACCCATTCCGGTACGATCGCCAGATTGGGTGGCGATGAATTTGCCATTTTGATGGAAAATGCCTCTCCCGAACAAGCCGTCTTTCTGGCTAAAACCATTACCCAGAGTCTGGAGAAAATCAGCCTGAATGTGGATGGACAGCGACATAGAGCCATTGCGAGTATAGGGATAGCCCTTTATCCGGATCATGGCGCCACCCCCAAGGAGCTGATGGCCAGTGCTGATTTTGCCATGTATCGCGCCAAAGAGGATCCGGTGCAGCGTTGGCATCTATTGTCATCACAAACCGATAAAGGCGCATTACAGGAACGGGTCTACTGGGAAGAGCGCATCCGACATGCGCTGGAGCACAATGGCTTTGAACTGTGGGGTCAGCCCATTGCGAACGTTGAAGGGCTTGAAGTGACGCATCATGAAGTTCTGCTACGAATGCGGCCCTCCGAGGGGGAAGGGATCGTTTCGCCAGGCTCATTCATACCGGTTGCCGAACGAAGCGGTCAAATCGTTACTATCGACCGCTGGGTTATTTCGGAAAGTCTGAAAATGATGAAATCCTGGGGCAGTACGGATCGGCGACTGGCGATTAATGTGTCAGGCCAGTCATTGCATGATGAAACGCTGACGGATTTCTTGAAAGCCTCGCTCGAGGCGAATGATGTCGCCGCTCAACGGCTCATCATCGAGGTGACGGAAACGACCGCGGTTACCGATTTTTCCACGGCACGCTGCATCCTTCAGGATATCCGAGATATGGGATGTGCGATTGCTCTGGACGATTTCGGCGTTGGTTTCAGCAGCTTTTACTACCTCGATCAATTGCCGGTGGATTACATCAAGATTGATGGCTCCTTTATTCAGGATCTGCCAGAAAACAGGCGCAGCCAGATGATCGTGAGGGCTATCGTCGAAATCGCGAAAGGCTTTGGCAAGCAGACGGTGGCCGAGTTTGTCGACCGCGAAGCAGTTTATGTTATCTTGAAAGAGTATGGTGTGAATTATATTCAAGGTTACTGGTTGGGAAAGCCGCAACCTTTTTAAACAATTTCATAATAATTGATTGTGCTGTTTTAATCATGGGGCGATTGGATGAGTCTGTACGAGCAGTTTCATCAGCAGTTCGAATTTGTGTTGGCAACGACCGAGGCTGACAAGCAGTCCGTGTATCGCCTTCGCTACCAGGTCTATACATTGGAGTTCGGCCATGCCATGCCGGGAGAGCCGGTGCGGCAACTGGAATATGACGAGTTCGATCGATCTTCACTTCATTGTTTCATTCGTCATCGAAAGTCACAGGAGGCCGTCGCCTGTATCCGAGTGGTTTACCCCGGTCGTGATCTGGGTGAGTTGCCTATCGAATCGAATTCCCGTGATGAGTTCTGTCATCAGGAGCTCACGCCCGATGTGCTGCCTCGGGAATTGATCTGCGAAGTATCACGCGCTGCCATTCTAGGCCGCTACCGGAAGCGGCATGCCGGGCCGGAAAGTGAAGAACTGATTTATCCGATCACGGACCATGATTACAAGGTCTCCTCGCTATTAGGCGTTTCCGTCTATTTGGCCTCGACCGTCATGATTGCATTGATACAACGCCGCCACGCGTTGGCGCTCATGGAGCCGCGGCTGGCACGTTTGCTCGGGCGGTTCGGGCTGACGTTTCTGCGTGTCGGGAATATTCAGCAGTTCAATGGAGTTCGAGCAGCCTATTATATCGATCAGCATCGAGCAGAAGAGGCGCTCAAGCCGGAGCTGAAATCGTTCTACCGCGACATTATCCGATCGCTCTCCTCGCAGTTCGAGGAATCCGTCAAGGAGGCGGTTCCGCCTTGCGCGTTGGCGACCGAGTATGCAGATTCCTGAGCCTGTATCGAGAGCCTGAGCCTCTATCGAGAACCTGATCTTTGACAGCGAAAGCATGATTCCCGCGCCCAGACATTGTAGGCCTGGTCACCCGAGACAGGCGTGAGATAGCAGGCGGCGGCGATCCAGATCGCCGCCGCCGTTCCGTCAACCGATCGCTCTGGCAATCTGCTCGCCCAGACTCCGGGTCGTGCCTTTTCCCTTCAGATCCGGCGTCAGCGCGGACTTGTCATCGCTTGCCAGCACTTCCTCGATCGCGCTGACCATCGCGTCACCGGCTTCCTTGAAGCCAAGATGCTCGAGCATCATCGCGCCGCACCAGATCTGGCCGATGGGATTGGCGATACCCTTGCCGGCAATGTCCGGGGCGCTGCCGTGAACCGGCTCGAACAGGCTGGGGAACTTGCCTTCCGGGTTGATGTTGGCCGAAGGGGCCACGCCAATGGTGCCGGTACAGGCGGGGCCGAGGTCGGAGAGAATGTCGCCGAACAGATTGCTGGCGACGACGACGTCGAACCAGTCCGGATGCAGCACGAGGTTGGCGGTCAGGATATCGATATGGAACTGGTCGACGCTGACGTCCGGGTAGTTCTTGGCCATCGCTTTTACCCGTTCATCCCAGTACGGCATGGTGATCGAGATGCCGTTGGATTTGGTCGCGGAGGTCAACTTCCGGCGCGGCCGGCTCTGGGCCAGCTCGAAGGCGTATTTCAGTACCCGATCGACGCCGGTTCGGGTCATCACGGTCTCCTGCATCACCGTTTCCCGTTCGGTGCCCTCGAAGATCTTGCCGCCGATGCTCGAGTATTCCCCTTCGGTATTTTCGCGGACCACGTAGAAATCGATGTCGCCCGGCTCACGGCCCGCCAGCGGGCTCTTGATGCCCGGCATCAGACGGCAGGGTCGCAGGTTGACGTACTGGTCGAAGTGGCGCCGGAACTGCAGCAGCGAGCCCCACAGCGAGATATGGTCCGGCACCTTGTCCGGCCAGCCCACCGCGCCGTAGAAGATGGCATCGAAGCGCGAGAGGATCTCGAACCAGTCATCCGGCAGCATCTTGCCGTGTTCGAGATAGTAGTCGCAGCTGCCGAACTCGAAATGCTCGAACTCCAGCTCGATATCGAAGCGCCTGGCGGCCGCCTCCAGCGCGCGCAGACCTTCCGGAACCACCTCGATACCGATGCCGTCGCCGGCGATGACGGCAATCTTGTGGGCCTTTTTCTGGGCTTTCTGTTGAGCCATGATCAAGTTACCTCATGAAGTCGATGAGCTGTTGGAAGACCGCATCCGGCGCTTCCTCGGGAAGATAGTGGCCGCAGGGCAGGGCACCGCCCTCGACGCTGTCACTGGAGACTGCCCGCCACTCGGCGAGCGCGTCGAAGCAGCGTTCGATGGTGCCGAATTCACCCCACCGTACGTCCAGTGGGACCGTCAGATGCCGGCCGGCATCGCGATCGGCGCGGTCGTGTTCCAGATCGATGGTGCGGGAGGCGCGATAGTCTTCACACAGGCCATGGGCCGCACCGGGAAGCGCCAGGCAACGCTGGTACTCGGCGATCGCTCTCGGATCGAACGGCGCCAGGCCGGCATGACGGCCGCCCATGATCCGGGTGACATAATCGGCGGGCGCCGCTTCGATCCAGGATTCCGGTAGCGGCGCGGGCTGAATCAGAAAGAACCAGTGCCAGTAGGCAGTGGCGAAAGTCAGATCGGTGGCCTCGTACATTGCCAGCGTCGGCGCGATATCCAGCACCATTAGTTTGATTACCCGATCGGCGTGATCCAGCGCCAGCCGATGCGCGACCCGACCGCCGCGATCGTGGCCGCAGAGGAAGAAACGCTCGAACCCCAACGCCTGCATGACCGCGACCTGATCCAGCGCCATCCGACGCTTGCTGTAGTTGGAATGATGTTCTTCACCCGCTGGCTTACCAGAATCACCATAGCCGCGCAGATCGGTCGCGATCACGGTGTAGTGTTCGGCGAGCCTGAGGGCGAGAAGATGCCAGATGACATGGGTCTGCGGGTGACCGTGGAGCAGCAATAGCGGCGGGCCTTCGCCGCCGATCACGCCATGAATGGCGACGTTGTCTTCCACCTCGATATCGAATTCGCGAAATCCCTCGAACATCGGCTTGGCCTCGGCTTGGGTTTCTTTCTGCGCTGACTGCAGTGTAGCTACTGAACGGCTCGGGATAATCGGGCTAGAATCGAAGCGACTGTTTCGCTCAAGTGGAGAATCTTATGTCGCCGGTCGATGATCTGGCCTTCTTTCAGCGGGTCGCCCAGGCAGGCAGTTTGACCGGTGCGGCCCGGGAGCTGGGTCTCTCCCTGTCCGCCGTCAGCAAGCGTTTGCAGCAGCTGGAGTCGCGGCTGGGCGTATCGCTGGCCGCGAGGACGACGCGGCGCCTGGCGCTGACGGCGGAAGGGGAGCGCTACCTCAAACGCGGCGCAATGATTCTCGATGACCTCGGCGATCTGGAAAACTCGTTGAGAGATCAGAGCGCAGCGTTGTCGGGTCGGCTAAGAATCAACGCCACGTTCGGCTTCGGCCGGCGCCACGTGGCCCCGCTGATCTCGCGTTTTGCCGCGCTTCATCCCCAACTGGAGCTGCTGCTGGAGTTGACCAGCTTCCCCGCGGGGCTCGACGAGCAGGGATTCGATATCAACATCCGTGTCGGGGAACCGCCGGAATCGCGCTGGATAGCCAGACGTCTGCTCGCCAATCGCCGGATACTGTGCGCTGCGCCCGGCTATCTGGCGCAGGCGCCGAAGCTTGAGCGGCTGGAGGATCTGGCACGGCATCGCTGCCTGATCGTGCGCGAAATCGATAGTGACTATTCGTTGTGGCGGTTCGAGGCCACCGACGAGGCTTGCACCCCGCGCGCCGTTCGCGTTCAAGGCCGGCTTGCCAGCAACGATGCCGAAGCCATGACCCGGATGGCGCTGGACGGCCACGGCGTGTTGCTGCGGTCTTGGTGGGACGTTCACGAGCATCTGGCGCGGGGCGAGCTGGTGGCATTGCTGCCCCAATGGCAGGGGATTCGCGCCGACTTCCACCTGCTCTACGCCGAACGCGCAAGGGACAGCGCCCGAATCCGGCAGTTCGTCGATTTCATGGTGAACGAAATGACAGGGCGCGTGCCGCCACTGCCTTGATGGCCGAGGGCCAGCAGCGCGGAATGCCAGACCACCGGACAAAAACTTCCGGGAGAAATTTTTGAGACGTCGCGCCAGCGACGGCCCGAAGGGTGACCGCCAGGGATACGCCAGGGATAGTAGGGCACAAAAAAATGCCTACCAGGGGATGGTAGGCAAGTAAGGGATCATTCAAGGGAACACTGACTCAGAGTGCGGCCTGCTCCCTTTAGTTCCACGAGGTTCCAAAAAAATCGCCATCAATTTGTAACGGTTTTTTGCTGTCACCGTTGACGCTTCGGGCGTCGATCCTTCCGCCTCGACGTTACAGCGAGAACGCCGATTTCACCGCCGGCCATGCGGGCTGGCCATCCTGCGTCTTCACACCCTTCATCATGGCTTCGATGCGATCCGGATGGTCTTCGATCCAGGTCTTGGCGACCTCCTCCATCGATTTTTCTTCCTGGCCGTACTGCTTGATCATCCAGCTCTGTTCTTCGGCAGAGAACGAGAACTGATTGAAGAAGGTCACCAGATTCGGATTGGCACCGGCGTAGTCGCTGGCCATCAGCGTGCGCACGTCGCTGGCGCCGTTGCCCTCGCCGAACAGATTCTTGGAGTCGCTGAGATACTGCATCGGCAGTTCGAGGTTCATCCAGTGCGGCGTCCAGCCGACCCAGACGATGGGCTCCTCGTTGGCGATGTGGCTCTTGGCCGCGCTCAGCATGCCGACCGTGCTGGTATCGATCAGCGTCCAGTCGCCCAAGCCCCAGGTATCCTCATCGATCGCCTTGTTGAGAATCTCGCTGGCAGCAGAGCCGGCGCCGAAGCTATAGATTTCGCCGTTGAACTCGTCGCGATGCGCATCGAGATCGGCGAACGACTTGATGCCGCTGTCGTAGACGTAGTCGGGCACGGCCAGCGTCATCTGCGCCCCGGTCACGTTGGTCGCCAGTCGGGTGATGCTGCCGTCGTCTTCCAGCGGTTCCAGCATCGGATTCTGCGCCGGCAGCCATGCGCCCAGAAAGACATCGACATCGCCCGTGTCGAGACCCTGGTAGATCACCTGCAGGCCGATGTCCTGGGCCTTGCTCTGGTAGCCCAGCGGCGCCAGCAGCTGATGGGCAATTTCAGTCTTCACGGTAATGCCGGGCCACGCCGGCACACCGAAGTTGATCTGCTTGTCAGCCGCCATCGCCGAGCTGGCGGTGGTCAGTGCGAAGCCGGTTCCAAGCAGCAGTCCGGTGGTCAGCGTCAGGGCGGAAATCGTCGTCGGTCGTTTCATTTATTGTCTCCTGTCGTTCCCTCAATTGGCGTATCCCATCGAGAGCGCCTGCTTTCCAGCCAACGAGCGCTGTCCGGCCGCGACGCGCGGGGGGATACACGCAGAAAAGCCGCCCGGCCATGAATTCATGGCGTGGGCGGCTTGTATCAACGCCGTGCTGATCGTCGGCTCACCGAGACAGCACCCGTAGATGTGATTGCAGCATGTCCAGGTCCAGATAGGTACCCTGGAGATGACGCTTGCCGGTATTGGGGTCGAAGGCGTTGCGACCGTGCAGTACGCGGCGATTGTCGAAGGCGATCATCTGGCCCGGCTCGAGCGTCAGTTCGACCCGGCGTTCGGGGCGGCGCAGGATCTGCCAGAAGGCTCGATAGGCGTCATACCACGCTTCGATCCGATCCGCCGGCAGGCTCAGCGTGTCGCGAATCCAGTTGTTGAACCGGATCTCGCGCGGGCGGCCGTCGCCGTCCAGGTCGATTACCGGTTCGCGCACGGCGATATCATGACCATCGTCCTGGAAGCGGAAGTCGATCGGCGTTTCCGACAGCACCCGGAAGGCCTCGGGGTTTTCCTCGCGCAGAATCTCGGCGACCGCGAAACCGTCGGCAAAGCTGGACTGGCCGCCTTCGGCATCGTTCTCCAGGCAGTAGAGCAGCTGGATGTCCGGCGGCTGGCGCCAGTTGGGCAGGTCGGTATGCAGCTCGAGACCGATCGCCGTATAGGCGGCGTTGTTGGGGTTGGGAACCGAGCGCACGTCGAAGCGGCCGCCGAAGTTGGTCGAACGCATCGGCCCGATGCTTTCGGCGATGCGCGATACCTCTTCCAGCTCGCAGGGGCCCTGATCGAGCATGACCAGGCCGTCGCGCAGCAGGGCGCTGGCCCAGCGGCTGCGGCCGTCGCCGTTACCGACGAAATCGGCATGGTTGATATGCGCTGGCGTGAACGCCTCGACCCATGGCGTCGCCGTGGGTAGCAAGGTCGTCAGCTCGTGACCCGGGCAGCGTTGATGCAGCCAGCCGGCGTCGAAGCGCGACACGTGGCCATCCTGCCAGGTCAGCGTCAGCGAGCGGTCATCGAACTCAAAGGATGCCAGCGCCTCGTCAGTGGCGAAGCGCTCCCAGAGAGGGTCGTCGAGTAGCTTGTAGAGACGCTCACGGGTCAGCGGGTGGCGGCACTGGTCGCAGGCGCAGTGGTCGCGGAGCCACATCAACGGGAACTGACCGGTGCGGCCATCGGACCAGGCCAGCGTCAGACGTCGAGCTTCCTGGACGGCGCTGTCGAGCGCAGCGTCCGTGGCGCCGTTGCCCTGGCGGTAGCGGCGCAGTTCCGCCATGTCGATGGCCGTCTTGCCATGATGATCGGTCAAAGCGTCGTTGAAGGCGTTAGCGGATGACAAAAGGGCACTTCCTCGATGGCGGGAATTACCATCTCTGTTAGTAACGTGTGTTATTGCGTGTCACTAGGATGCGGATTGCGTCGGAACATGACAAACGATTAATCTGGCTGCTAAGACCAAGCTTGGCTAATGAGCGGCTTTGCCTCTTGGACCAACGGATGATTTTGGGAGCGTCATGTCGGACTTACCGCCGGTGCTATGGCTGCAGGCGTTCGAAGCCGCGGCGCGAACCTTGAGCTTCACCGAGGCCGGGCGCGAGCTCGGCGTCACCCAGTCGGCGATCAGCCAGAGGATCCGGCTACTCGAGGATCGCGTCGGCCAGTCGCTGTTCGTGCGCTACCCGCGCAGCCTGGCGCTGACGCCGGCCGGGCAGGCGTGGTTGCCCAGCGTTCAGGGCGCGTTCACCCGTCTTGCCGAGGGCACCTCGGAAGTCTTCGGCCCCAGCCCCGGCGCCCCAGTGACGTTACGCGCCACGCCGGCGATGCAGCAGACCTGGCTGGCGCCGAGGCTGATTCATTTCCAGCAGATGCACCCCGACATTACGCTAAGGCTGGTCAGCGCGATCTGGGCGGACGATTTCGGCGCCGAGGGTGCCGACCTGGAAATTCGCTATGGCCATGGTGATTGGAACGACGTGACGGCGGAATGCCTGGGCGAAGAGCGACTGCTGCCGGTCTGTTCCCGAGCGCTGGCGGCGGAGCTCCACACGCCCGAGGATCTTGCCGGCAAGACGCTGCTGCATGCCGCCGGATTCGCTGCGGGCTGGCCCCGCTGGCTGGTGGAAGCGGGATTCGCCGGACTCGAGCATCGTTGCCAGGCGATGATCTGCGATACGCACGTGACCACACTGGCACTGGCTTCCTACGGTGGCGGCGTCGCGCTGTCGCATCGGCGCCTGCTCGAGGCCAGCCGCGATCTGGTCGCGCCGTTCGATCTGGATATGGCGACGGATGAAGCGTTCTGGCTGGTCCGCCCCAGCCGGCGCCAGTTGCGGCCAGCGGCGACGGCACTGTGGGACTGGCTATCCCAGACCAGTGAATCCCCGCCGTAAGTCTCTCGAATCCCTCGCTTTTAGCCTGATTCAAGCCCTGACTCTAGCGCGCGCCAGGCGCTGCGCTACGCTGAGATGAGATATCGCCACCGGAGGTGGACCATGCAAACACGCTCTACGCGCGCCCGGCGCGGCAACCGGCTGGCAACGACCCGCTTCGCGCTGATACTGGCCGGTTCGGTGCTGACCGGTGCGACGCTGATCAGTTTTCCCGCCGTGGCGGATGGCGTCTCGGTCGTCGATCCCCAGACGGGTCATCGCATCAGGCTGCCGGATAACGACCGCGATGGCCGCGCCTACTACGTGCCCAAGCGGTTGGATGTCCATGTCGTTCCCGGTTTGAGCTACCCGCGGGAAACGCGGCAACAGCGGCCCAGCGGTGGCGGCTCGATCTGCCATGGCAGCGATGGCGGCTCGACCGTCTCCACCGCACGACGTGTCTGCGATCCCGGGGCAACTGCCGGGGATGGCGGCGCCGAGCGAGCACCCGGTACTTCCTCGAACTCGCGCTCGACGCCGACTCGTCCCAGCACGTCCTCTTCGACTCGGGTTGATTGAGTCTGGCCGTCAGCGCTGGAAATACTCGGCGATGACAGTGACGACATGGTCGATATCGTCCATCGAGACATCGCGATGGGTGACGAAGCGCGGGGCGTAGAGCGCACCGACCAGGATGTCGCGCGTCTTCAGCCAGGCATGGAGATGGTCGGGATCGAGTTCCGGCCGGGTGAATTCGACGAACACCATGTTGGTCGCCTGCGCCGTCACCGTGATGCCGTCGATACCGGCGAGCCCCGCCGCCAGGCGCTCCGCCTTGGCGTGATCCTCGACCAGCGGCGCCAGCTGATGCTCCAGCGCGTACTCGCACGCCGCCGCCAGCATGCCGACCTGACGCATGCCGCCACCTACCACCTTGCGCCAGCGCCGCGCCGTCTCGATGAAATCCGCCGCCCCAACCAGCACCGAACCCGCCGGCGCGCCCAATCCTTTCGAACAGCAGATCGAGATGGTATCGAACGGCTTGCACAGCGCCTTGAGGCTGGCGCCGGTCGCGGCCGCCGCATTGCCGATCCGCGCGCCATCCAGGTGGGTGGCTAACCCGAAGCGCCGCGCCAGCGTCGTGGCCTCTTCGACATAACCGGCATCCAGCACCTGGCCGTGGAAGGTGTTTTCCAGCGTCAGCAGTCGCGTGCGCGCAAAGTGCGGATCGATCGGTTTGACCGCCGCCTTGATCTTGTTCAGCGGCAGCGTGCCGTCCGCCTCGTTCTCGATCGGCTGCGGCTGAATGCCGCCCAGCACCGCCGCGCCGCCGCCCTCCATTCGATAAGTGTGTGCCTGTTGGCCGACGATGTACTCGTCGCCGCGCTGGCAATGGCTCAACAGCGCCACCAGATTGCTCTGGGTGCCGGACGGGAAGAATAGCGCCGCCGCCTTGCCGGTACGCTCGGCGATATAGGCTTCCAGATGTGCAACGCTAGGGTCGTCGCCCCAGACGTCATCGCCCAGCGGCGCATCGAACATCACCTGGCGCATCGCCTCGCTCGGGCGGGTGACGGTGTCGCTGCGAAGATCGATCATGGTGATAGCCTTGTGAGGGTTATATGGTAGGCGTCGATGTATGCTTCGATGACTAGCCCCTAGTGTGGTGTTTTACAAGTTAGACTCATTAATCAGCATGTCTTTCTACCGATTCAGTGAGGCAGCCGCCCTGCCAACAGAGGCGATAATGTCATCCGCCGTTTTTCGCCACTGGAACGGTTTGGGATCGTCGTTGTAAATCGTCAGATAATGCCGGATCGATTTTTCCAAATCGCTTACGCTAGTGTGCGCTTGCCGCTTGATCCATTTCTCGCTGATCGTCGAGAAAAAGCGCTCCACCAGATTCAGCCATGAAGCCGATGTGGGGGTGAAATGGACATGATAATGCGGCCTCTCCGACAACCAGGTTTTCACCTTGTCCGTCTTATGGGTCCCATAATTGTCCATGATGAGGTGGACATCCAGGCCCGCTGGCACGTCCCTGTCGATGGCATTGAGAAACGTTATGAACTCCGCGCTACGATGGCGACGCTTGAGACGTCCAATGACCTCACCCGTCGCCACGTCCAGGGCAGCGAACAGCGACGTCGTCCCATGACGCTGGTAGTCATGGGTGCGCGTTGCAGGTTTGCCGACAGTCAGTGGGAGTCCGGGCTGGGTGCGGTTCAGCGCTTGAATCTGGCTTTTTTCATCAACCGATAACACCAGTGCCCGATCCGGCGGGTTCATGTACAAGCCAACGATGTCGTGCACCTTGTCGACGAAGGCCGGATCCGTCGATAGCTTGAACGTCTTCTCCCGATGCGGCTCCAATCCAAAGGCGTGCCAAATGCGCTGCACGCTGGCCGGAGAGATGCCCACCGCCTTGCTCATGCTTCGCGTGCTCCAATGGCTGGCATCCTCAGGCCGGGTTTGGGTGGTTCGGTCAATGACTTCCTGAACCTGTTCGTCACGGATGCTTCGCGGCCGCCCTGAGCGGGAGGTATCATTCAAGCCATCGAGCCGCCATTGACCAAAGCGGACTCGCCAGCGAGAGACCGTATGGACGCCGATATCGAGACGTTGAGCGATAGCGGTTCCCGGCTCACCACTGGCACAGGCCAGTATGATCTCGGCTCGAATACGAGAATCGAACGGTCCCTTGCGCTGATTGGCGCGACGGGCCAGTTCGGTGCGTTCTGCTTTCGTAAGCACAATCGGTGTCGCGGGGCGGCCTGTTCTCATGTCTGCCTCTTTAGTTGGCATGCATGATCAAGCATAGACTAAAATTTATGACCTTAATTTCTGAATCGCCACACTAGGGTTTGTACGAAAAGTCGGCGAGCGTAGGCAGTTTTCGTACAGAGCCTAGTATCCATCATTTACGGATTCTGTTGTCCAACTCGTCAAGCCACCGCTGGATATGCGCTGCGACTTCCGCCGACGCTTCCAGCGGCAGCAAGTGGCCGATACCTGCCAGTTCCTGTACTTCCGGGGTCGGTAGAAAGGGCACGAGCCGGTCGGCGAGCACGGCTGGAGGATCCACTCGGTCGCACTCACCGGTCAACAGCAGCGTCGGCACATTGATGCGTTGTGTCGTCTCGCTGATGTCTTCGAGCATGGCCACGGCCGGCCAGGCGGCCTTGGCAGCCGGATCGCCGGCCAAACTATCGGCAATGGCGCGTTCGCGCATCACCCCGGCGACGGGCGTCGCGGTGAGGACATGATCGAGCGTCTCTTCGACACTCGCGCGGCTGTCATAGGCCAATTGCATGGCAAGACGCTGAGGCTCCGGAACATCCATTGGCAGGGCCGGGGACGATGCCACCAGCACCAGCTCCTTCAGCCAGGCCGGCCGCTGGCCCGCGAGATACTGGGCAATCTTGCCACCCATGGAATGACCGACCAGTACGACATCACGGAGCTGACGTGCTTCGATCATCCCGCCAACCGCCTCGGCCAGATCCGCAATCCGATATCCACTGCGCGACGGGCCGGATTGACCCCAGCCTGGCAGATCCGGCATGAGGCATAGGTTCCGCTTCCCAAGTGCCGCCGTTACTTCCATCCATGTGCGGCCAGAACCGCCCCAGTAGTGAAGAAACACGAGCGTGCGCTGCCCAGCACCATGCTCCGCAACGTGAAGAACGGCGTTGTCTGTTTCGATCGTCATGGCTTGTACTCCGAATAGGTAAGCGGAGCCAGCATCATGAGTGCGATCGCCAGATGATAGAATGAGATAAATATGAGTTGGCGTCGATCATTAAGCGATGGAATAAAAGGCATGGATCGTTTTCGACAAATCGAAGTCTTCATTGCGGCGGTCGAGCACGGCAGTATTGCTGCGGCCGGCAGAGCACTGGAGTTGTCGCCGGCCATGGCCGGCAAATACCTGAGCGCGCTCGAATCGGCACTGGGAACACGACTCTTGCACCGCAGCACCCGCGCGTTGTCGCTAACCGAGGCCGGCCAGCAATACCTGGTGGCGTCAGAGCGCATTATCGATGCGCTGGCCGAGGCAGACGCCGAAGCACGCCAGGGCCGCAGTCAGCTTGCCGGGGAGATTCGTCTCGGCGTGCCGCGCGCCTTCGGTACGTTGACGCTGGCGCCGATGCTGGCTGCGTTCTGCAGCGCTCACCCAAGGATCACGCTGAACCTGCACACGGATGAGCGCTATGTCGATCTGGTCGATGGTCGGCTGGACCTTGCCGTGCGCATCGGTCAACTCCCCGATTCTGCTTTGCATACCCGCCCGCTCGGCAGTATCCGCATGGGCCTTGGCTGTGCCCCCAGCTTGTTGGCGCCTGGCGCGCGGCAAGAGGTTTCGCACATCTGCCGGCTACCACGACTGGTGTTCACGGCGGCCCGCTCGCCCGGCGACTGGACGGTAAGTGATGGTAAGAATGGTGCGCACGTGATCGACGGCCCTGCCGTCATGCGCTCGGATGACATCACCTTGTTGGTTCGTGCGGCGATCGAAGGTCTCGGCATCGTGTACGCGCCCATGTTCGTGCTCGACGAGCCGCTGGACGACGGCCGCCTGGTACGGGTGTTGGCCGATCACCAAACGACACGACTCGACCTGCAAATCGTCTACGCCGATCGCCACCACCAGCCCGCACGAGTTCGCGCCCTGATCGACCATCTGGCCACTTGCTTCCAAGAGACACGGACTTGATGCAGCAATACGCCTGGTTTATCTCTGTAAAGAGCGAGAGCGGGCACTCAAGTCTGTCGATTTAGATATGTACAAGAACTTTCCCTATGACTTTATGAAGCTCCAGTGTCTCGTGAGCATCGATGATGCTTTCTAGAGGTAAGTTCAACCCGATTTTGGGAAAATACCTCCCCGCTAAAAGACAGGAATTGATGTCCTTGATTGCATTCTGTTTTGCCTCATCAGGCACGTTGTAGATGTAGACGAAGCGGAAGACACATCCATGGATCATGGATTGCAATAACGGAATGGATAATTCGTCCATCGCGCTATCGGTGGCATAGGCGCTAATAACTCCGCCTTGAGACAAGCAGACCAGGTTGATGTCAAGATTGGACTTCAAAGCGACATCGACAATGTGATCGACGCCGAGTCCATTGGTTGCTTTTAGAACGAGATTCGCAACATCTCCCGATGCTCGGTCGAGCACCAGGTCCGCACCATTTGCCTTTGCTACAGTGGCCTGATCAGCATTCGTCACCGTTGTTGAAACCCACGCGCCAGCCCATTTTGCCAACAGAGTTGCTGCTGTTCCGACCACTCCGGCACCACCATGTATCAATACTCGCCGACCTTCGAGACTGCCATCGGAAAACAGGCAGCGGTGAGCGGTTAACGCTGGAATGCCAAGCGAAGCACCCACTTCGAACGATACCGCGTCAGGCAAATGAACGGCTTGGCTCGATGGTAGTACAACGTATTCTGCTGCCGTTCCCATGGCTCGGCCAAACTGCGCTTCATAAACCCAAACCCGCTCACCACGTCTTTCGGGTGATACATTGGCGCCGACAGCATCAATAACGCCTGCGCCATCCTGGTGAGGAATGATTCGCGGGTAGGGCATTTCCGCTGAGAAGCCGCTTCTCGCCTTGATATCAGTCGGATTCAATCCGGAAACCTGAATGCGCACCCGGACCTCATCCGGACCGGGTTCCGGAGTCGGCAACTCGTCGACAACCAATACCTCCCGGGCGCTTCCCTGGGCCTCATAGTAGGCTGCTTTCATCAGTATTCTCTCCACGCCCTATATCAGAAATGTACGCGACAAAGCTGTTAGCCGCTGCGGGGATGGATTCTGGAGTCTTTCATGCACGCTGAAAAGTAGGTACATTGTTTATACATAGGTATAAAATTTATACTAATGGCGATTTTCGAACGATGAAAAATCAAGATATGCACGAATACCGATGCACTGTGGAAGCAACCGTTGCCGTAGCCGGCGGTAAATGGAAGCCGCTTATCATTTACTATTTATTGAGTGGGACGAAACGGTTTGGGGAGCTTCGTAAACTTATCGGGGGTGTGACTCAACGGTCTTTGACGTTGCAACTTCGAGAGCTTGAAGCACATGGCATCATCTCCCGCGAAGTGTTTGCGGAAGTTCCTCCTCGCGTAGAGTACTCACTCACGGAGCTTGGGTTGACTCTTTCCCCTGTGCTTGATGCCATGAAAGAGTGGGGAGACAAATACTTATCGTGGCAACAGATCGGCGAATAATAAGTGCGCAGATTGATGTCTCGGACAGAAGGCCTCTTCGGAAAATGTAAAGCCAAGTTCGATCGTATGACGCCGGATATCTGAGGAGTCATTTCGAGCTTTGCCGACAATGGGCGTCCCAGTAAAAAACCTCAAGATATTCCGATATCAGTGACCTCTCGCGCCGGGGACGGCGCGAGAGGTACTCGGGGTAATTTTTCAATCAGCCAGGACTTCGATCGCGAGTTCCAGGAAAGCGCGCAGTCTGGCGAGCCGACGCAGGTCCGCGTGATAGCCGATCCACAGATCGCGACCCGGTGGTTCTTCGGACAGCGTGATTCGGCGCAACTCAGGTGACTTCTCTCCGATGGATAGCGGAAGCAAGACGAGTCCCTCACCTTCGGCGGCCAACCGTGCTTGTGCCGTACGATTGTTCGAGCGGAATGCCACCCGCGCATTGGGGAAACGGGATCGTAACCAGTCGGGATTCGGGTAGGTCGGCGTCGCGAGGTCCTCGAAAATCGTCACGCCTTCACCGTTACCTTCCTCGGGGGCAGGGAGGCTGGGAGCCGAATAGACCCCAAATCTGACCGTCGTTAGCCGACGCTGAACGATATCCGGCTGATCGAAAGGCACGACACGGAAAGCCACATCGGCTTCCCGATGGGCCAGATCGGCGAGCCGGCTACCCGTCAGGAGGTCGACCGTCACCGCCGGATGTTCCCGCGTATAGCGTGCAATGAGCGCCGGCAGCGCCCAGGCGCCGAACCAGTCGGATGACGCAATCCGCAAATGTCCGCTGATCTCTCCTGTTGACCCCGAGAGGCGTCGCGAGACGGCTAGCGCGCTCTCTTCCATCTGCTCGGCGAGCGCGAGGACCGACTCACCTTCCTCGGTCAACACCAAACCCTCCGGGCTTCGTTGAAAGAGCTTCTGGCCCACGGCCTGTTCCAATGCCTGGAGTCGACGACCGACGGTCGGATGACTCACGCCAAGCGAACGCGCCGCCTCACCCAGCGTGTAAGAGCGGGCAATGCTCAAGAAGACACGCAGATCGTCCCAATTCATTGAGCTGAACAATTTTGTACGCCCGCCGTAAATTCCTGTCTATGTAAAACATATTCGTTCGCTGTCAGCCTGTCGATCAAATATCGGGTGAGAGCGCGGCCGGTAGTCGATTCGCTGCCTTTACGCGCGCTTTCCAGCAAAAGGACATCCCATGAAGATTGCCATCCTCGATGATTATCAGGGCGTTGCCAGAACCCATGCTGACTGGTCCGAGGTCGATCGACGCGCGGAGGTGGTGACATTCGACGATCATCTCGCCGATTTCGAAGCGCTGGTTGAAAGACTGAGGCCGTTCGATGCCATCCATATCATGCGTGAGCGCACGCCAATCGACGCGGCACTGCTCGAGCGGTTGCCTCATCTCAAGTACATCGGCTCCAACGCGCCGCATAACGCCGGGATAGATCTCCCAGCAGCCCGCAGCCGTGAGATCACTGTGACGTACACGGACGGCGTCGGTAACGGCGCTCCTGAAATGACATGGGCGTTGATATTCGCTGCCGCACGCCATATTCCCGCAGAAGTCGCCGACGTTCGGTCAGGCGGTTGGCAGGTCAGCGTCGGCCGTGATCTGGAGGGTTCGACACTCGGGATCATGGGGCTCGGCAAGATCGGCCAGCGCGTCGCAGCGGTCGGCAATGCACTTGGCATGCGCGTAATCGCATGGAGCCAGAATCTGACGTCGGAAAACGCAAAGGCCGCAGGGGGCAGGCGAGTGGACAAATCGACACTCATCGAAGAGGCGGACTGGCTGTCGCTGCATCTGATCTTGTCGGATCGCAGCAGAGGCGTCATCGGTGCCGAGGAATTGCAGCGAATGAAACGCTCGGCATGGCTCGTGAACACGTCGCGTGGACCGCTGGTCGACGAGGCGGCCCTGATCGAAGCCCTTGAAGCGCGCCGCATTGCCGGCGCTGCACTGGATGTCTTCGATCAAGAACCGCTGCCGCAGAATCACCCATTTCGTACCTTCGGCAATGTCATCAGCACGCCGCACATCGGCTACGTGACACACGACACGTATCGCTTGTTCTACCGGCAAGCCGTCGAGAATCTCGTGGCGTGGCTGAACGACGCCCCGATCCGCCAGATGTCTTGAGCCAACCCAAATGCATAGTCGCGGCGGCGCTTTACGCCGTCCATCAAATGGCCGTGGCCCATTGGTAATGATGATGAATCTAACGTTCAGAATACCACGGATCGGTCGAAGATCTCGCGCGGCGTCAGCGACTTGTCGCGGCGATCAATCATCGCAATGCGAGCGCGACAGTCCGATATCAACGCATTCACAAACGCCGCAACGAGGGCTGGTTTTCTTGATGGCAATGGCGACCGGTCTTGCGGTGGCCAGCCAGTACTACAATCAGCCGCTACTCGGGCTGATCGCCCGGGATTTTGATGTCGACGTCGGCGTGAGCCTGGTGGCCACCGCGACACAGATCGGCTATGCCATCGGCTTGATACTTCTCGTCCCCCTGGGCGATCGGCTGGATCGACGATGGCTGATTCTGCTCCAGAGTATTGGCCTGACGCTCGCGATGATGGCCATGGCGATCACCCAAAGTCTCATCAGCCTGGCTCTCGTCTCCATCACGGTCGGCGTGTTTGCGACCATGGCACAACAGATCATTCCGTTTGCCGCCGAACTGGCATCGCCGTCGTCCAGAGAACGGGTGCTGTCGATCATCACCAGCGGGCTACTGGTAGGCGTCTTGCTATCGCGCACGATCAGCGGCGTGGTCGGGGAATCTTTCGGCTGGCGCGCCATGTTCATGCTGGGCGCCATCATGGCGGCGGGGATGACGGTGGTTCTGGCGGCCCGGCTCCCCTCCAGCGTACCGGAGACGCAAGAGAGCTACGGGCAACTGCTCTTATCGTTGTCGCACTCGTTCAGAACCAGCCCGGCGTTGCGTCGAGCGACCATCATACAAAGCCTGCTTTTCCTCGGGTTCAGCGCGTTCTGGACCATATTGGCCTTGTTCCTCCAGACCCCGAGATTCCAACTCGGCGCCAGTGTCGCTGGTGCTTACGGCATTCTCGCGTTGGTCGGCGTACCGCTCGCGCCGTACGGCATCAGAATTTTTGGCCGACACCATCTCGGCAACGCGGTAAGAGTGGGCGTCTTGCTCATCACCGCCAGTTTTTTCGTGATGGCGTTCGTCGCGAATCTGGCAGGCCTTGCCGTCGGTGTCGTCCTGATGATTACCGGTCTTCAGATCGCGCTCATTGCCAATCAAACCCTCGTGTTCAACGCCGCCGGATCGGCCCGAGGTCGTTTCAATACCGTGTTCATGGCGGGCCAGTTCACTCTCGGCGCCGTGGGCTCGGCGGCCGCCAGTTGGGCATGGAGCGTCGGCGGCTGGTCGGCGGTCATGGCGCTCGCCGCCATCTGCGCAGTCATGGCGCTGATTTATCAATGGATCGCGCCCATCGATCGGCGTGATTAAAGCTTGTCCCGCAAGACCCGCACTGACATTGAATCTCAGAAGGAGAGTTGGATGACGACTGCAATTCACATTGGACGTTTCAAGATGACATGGCTACTGGGCGGCGTTTTTCCGTTCACCGCCGACTTCATGCCGGCGGTCGCCTCGGCACAGGGCCAGCGCAATTTCGCCGCCGCCGGGTTGCCGATAGAAGGTCCATCCTTCGAGCCGTTCCACGCCTTTGCCATCGAATGGGATGACCATCTTTGGTTGCTGGACGCCGGTCCAGGCCTTGAAGAAGGCCCTGATCGCGGAGAAGTCCTGAACGAGCTCCGCGCCCTGGGGCATGCACCCGAAGACGTCGATGCGATTGTCATCACCCACTTGCACAAGGACCATACGGGCGGGCTGCTGACAGCCGAGGGCAAGGCGATCTATCCGAACGCCACGATCTATGTCGGTGAAACAGAGATGGCATTCTGGACCAACCCTGACCATGTGCCCGCCGCCAACCCGCGTGATCATGAAGTTGCGCTTCTGATGCAGGCGCAGTACCAAGGCCGAATCGAGGTCCTTGCCGACGACGCGGTTATCCGGCCGGGTATCAGTTTCGTGCCTCTGCCCGGCCACTCGCCGGGGCACAACGGTGTGCTGCTCGAAGATGGCGATGCACGTCTGCTCATGTGGAGTGACCTCATGCATTCGGCGGCCCAGCAATTCAACAACCCCGAATGGAGTGTCGTCGTCGACCTGGATCCCGAGCGTGCGATCGAAACTCGACTCGCATTACTCGAGCGGCTTGCGGAAGAAGAGACGCTGGTCGCTGGGTCTCATACACAAGGTGTCGGAAAAGTCCGGCGTCACGCCTCTGCCTACAAGCTCGTCCCCGCAGAAGGAGGCGTGTTCGAGCGCTCACAATGACGGTTCGTCAGCTCGACCACAGTTGATTGGCGAAGGGTGAGATATCCATGCTCAGGACAAGTGCGCTTCGTGCTCACGGGCTTTACCAGCGCTTGGCGCGCCGGCATGACTTTTGAATATGCCGAAGCGGCTGCAATCTCGCCCAGCCTTGTCTTCAATGCCGGTTTGTCTCGTCAGGAGGGCTGACGCATGATACGAGTCATCTTCAAAACGCATGAATGATAGGAGAGGCGCATGAACGACAGGAGAAGCGCATGAAACAGTACGCCGTGGTGGCTTACGACTACACCGACGACGACGCGCTCGAGCGCCGGCTGGCCAAGCGCGATGCGCATCTGGCAGGCGTACGGGAGCTAGCCAAAAAGGGGAAGTTCCTCAGCGGCGGCGCGATTCTCAACGATGACGGCAACATGATCGGTTCCAATACCCACTTCTGCTTCAGCGACCGGCAGGAGCTGGACGCCTGGCTCGAGACCGAGCCCTACATGACCGGGCGGGTCTGGGAGCATGTCGACATTCGTGAAGTGAAGCTCTTCGATCCGAACGCCTGAGGCCTGCATGGAAGACAACTTTTCATTGCCCGCAAAGGTTCGTCAGCTTCTCGAAACAGCGCCTCGCGAGACGTTGCCAATGACCTACCAACAACTCGCCGAAGCGTTGGGATTGCAGCCGCCGCGTACCATTCAGCGTGTGGCTCAGGCATTGGAGAGTCTGATGCACCAGGATGCCCAACAGAACCGACCCTTCGTTGCCGCGCTGGTCGTCAGTCGCCGTGGGGAAGGGCTGCCGGCGCAGGGTTTCTTCGATCTGGCGGTAGAACTGGGGCGATTTCCCGCTGACACGGCGCGATATGCCGAGACCTGGCGGCAGGAGTTCGAGCGCGTGCTGGCGGCGAAGGCATAGGCGCACCCTGCCAACTGCCGGTTCAAACTGAAGCGCGGATCATGCGCCTTTCGAGTTGGTCGCCGGCAGTTCCATCAACAGTGGCCCACCGGCCAGCGCCTGCCGTAGGCGAGTGGCGAGGATGTCCAGGATGGCATCGTTCTCGCCTACCAGTCGGGTCGTCACGACGTTTAGGCCGGGGGCGCGAGACATCGCCTGGGTGCAGATCTCGGCAATATCGCCGCCTTCACCGGCGTGACGGCCCGGGGAAAGAAACAGCATGGACAAAATCACGTCGCCTTCGGCCAGCTCGGGTGAGGCCAGCAACGTCTCCAGCAGTGGCTCGTTGAAGCGGTAGGCGTCGCCGTCACGGCGCTCCATGGAGGCAAAGGTCACACACTCGGCCTCATCGGCCAGCAGCGCACTCAGTTGCCCGGCGAGATAGTTGCGCACCGCCGTGACCTCCGGGATCGGGCTGCCGTGGTCGACCAGCACGACCTTGGGCCGCGACAGGTTGGCCATGCGCTCGCGCACGTTCTCCGCCAGCAGCCGGGCCAGACGCAGATCCGGCGCCAGCAGCGTATCGACCAGCGGCGGGGCGACCTTCACCGAGAGCTGCGGGTAGCTGGCCTGCACCTCGGCCAGACGCTCCGGCAGGTAGCGGGTCAGCGCCTGGCTGGGCCCGGAGAAGAAGGGCAGGATCAGCAGTTCGGTCACGCCCTCGGCCGCATATCGTTCGGCCAGCGGCCCCAGGGAATCCGCCTTGCGACCACCGAGCTGCTCGGGCGGAATCTTGAACGAGTGCAGCAGCGATGCAGCCTCGGCCGTCTCGCCCGTGGCCTGGCTCAAGGCATCGGCAAGACGACGCAGGTTGAGCGTCGCGGCAGGACGTAGGGAGCCGTTGTCGACAAGCAGTATCTTTCGCATGGGGCCTCAAAGCTGGCGCAGATGGGTGTCAAATCAAGCCTTTCGCGGCAAAACGAGCCGACACGAAACCAGCATAACCGGGTTTTCCCGATAGGGAAAAATAGCAAAGCGGTGGGCCGATGGCGCTCCGATTTTCCCTATCGGGAAAGTGGGTAGCCTTCTGAACGGTCTGATCAGGTGAGATGGCTAATTGGTCCGCTTTCGGCCTAAGCGGCCATTGAGATCTTCCTGATGTATAACGTCGCTAACACGCGCAGCTTTGTAGTGAAGGCGAAGCCGCAAGGAAAAAGCTGTCGCCGTGATTAGCATTGTTAGATGATCTTTTTTAGTTTTTACATGTCACTAATAAACTCACCTCTGGAAAAGCCTATCCTATACCTATCCATATATGGCTCGTAGTAATCCTTGTGATCTAGGTGGAAGTGATCACTTAGTTGCATGCATGATACATACTTCATGTCCCAATTAGTGATATACCACATACCTACGGCATCGGAATAAAGACCCATCCCATCCTGTAAGTACTCGTTTATCTCGCGCGGAGAAAGGACGGAACCCACTTTGTTATGAGGGTACAAATAATCGGCAAAGACAGTGAAGTTCTCATGCTTGTTATCAAAATATACTGCTCTGGGCCTTATAATATGCTGATTCCAATCACTGCCTTCGGGTAACTTTATAGCTTCTAACCGCCGGATTATTTCCTCAACATCCTTTAATGCCGGAAAAGTATTTGCGGTTCTAGAACTAAGATATAAAAAGTAATCTTTGTAATTCGCTGCCCAAAATGACGGCGTATGAGTATTGTAAATTTTCCACTTAAAGCTTTCGGAGCTCTTGGGAAAAAACAGGCTAATGAGAGGAAAAGTAGAAGGAGTATTAAGCCGCGTCTCGATCTCCACCCCATCCCAATATTTGGTTAGCACCTTCCCATTTCTATGAATCTCATCTAATCTTCTCACAACTGTTGAAGATGGCTGGGTAGAGCAAGCTAGGATAAAGCCTTCAGCGTCAACAGCCGCACAAGCATCTCTTATGTCTGTAATGTCTTGCAGTCCAACTGACTTTCCAGAGTTTGCATAATGCTTGCAGCTCACCAACCATTTCCTCTGGAATGGAGCTAGGCTACCTTTGGCTTGCTCCGTGACAACTAGATCCCTACCGGCATCAGGCCCTACACCAGTCCAGTGAACTTCGAATCCACTTCGAATGAACAGCTCTCTAACAAGTTGCTCAAACATAGTCCCATCTGAGGGAAGCTCTGTAAAATCAATCATATTTTCCCTCTAGTGGTTTCATCTATCGACAAGCTAAACGGCAGCCGTTGCGCAGCAGTAGCTGTCCAGTGCAGGCCACGCAGGGGCCGGAACGAGTTTAAGCGTCTTGTTATCCAACGCCACCATCAGATCCTCGGCGGTTCTCCGGCGAGGCTGGACGGACGAACTAGGTCTGCGCTAAGCCCGTGTTTCGTACAAGCATCAAGAATAACAGTCATCATTTCCTGCTTGGCAAGGGGCGACACGTAAATCGCCTCTATTACATTATGCAAGTTGATAGGAACCTCAATGCCTTGGGGATACATTGTCTTGGCAATCGCCGAATGAGAGTGTCCATCATGATTCCCGTTCATGCGTTCCCGGTTCAGAACCTCCATTTCCCGAGCACTATCGGCCAACGCAAAAATACGGACCTCCTTCTCGTACTGAAATGCATTGCGTTTGCAAAGCAAAGAGGACCAGACGTAAGCGTTAGGTACTACTTCTGTATCGTAGTCGAGGTATCTGATCCTTCCGATATCTAAGTGCTGCACCACCTGAAGTCGACCCGTTTCATCAAACTTCACATCGCCTTGGCCAGAACTGATTGCATCATCATTAAGGCAAGGGAGCGCAGATCGCAGTCGTCTGTAGCTACTACGTATAGCGACCGCACCCACGTCACCGTAGATCTTCCATAAGGCCATGGATTCATGCGGAGCCTCGTGCCAGCAACTCACGTAACATTGGTATATTCGAGACTCGAAGTGCTGCTGAAGCATGGTTCTAGTCATCAGTGGAAAGTTAGATGTCCTCATCGCATTTATCGTACCTAAAGATAGCGAGCCCTCGAATCTGTCCTCGAACAGGTCCGCCCGACGTAGGTAGAGCGATTTGCTCAACAGCAACAACATGAACTTGGTTAGATCCATGTAACGCCATAGGACAAAGTCCTCAGTGCGATCAATTCCCAAGTGGTTATCTCGATTCTTCATAGTAAGTGATCATAGTTGGATAACAGGTATTAGACGGAATGCTCTGATAGTGGATGAACGCGCCGATACGTTCAACACTCTTGAACGTGCCTACTGCTTTGCGCCATGTCCGCTCTGGGTCGCAAGCCGCCTTAATCTTCTTATGCCAATACCCTAGCCGCGTTTTCTAGCCGCACCGCCTGATTAGTATCTGCACCAATGTAAACCAATGTTTTCTCCGAGTAACGCCTCTGAGACCAATTCTCTAGTCAGGGTTGGCTTGGGCGTCATGGTCAGTAGGGCGAGGTGGTGAGTGATACGTGCCGAACGGTATCGCGAAGCGTGAAGGATCAATCCTACGGCTGATCGATTTCCGCCGGATAGTTTCGCTCAAACCGCACCAATGGCTCCTGGCGGAAGTACCGCTTCAGCAGGTCATAAAGCTCGGGGTAGACATCGACCAGTTGATCCGGGGCGGTGAAGAAGAGTTCGCAGCAGACGGCGAAACATTCGCCGGGGTGGGTGGCGGCGTAGTCGTCGATGGGCGTGTCTTCACCACGTTCGAGATGCGCTTGCAGGTCGTCCCAGACGGCGGTGAAGACGCGATGCCATTCTTTCGATGTGACGTCGCTCGCGGCGGCAAGCGGCGGGAAGCCGTCGACATCCTGCGAGTTACCCAGATCGAGCTTGTGGGCGAATTCGTGAATGATGACGTTGTAGCCGGTGTAGTCGCCGCTGTCGGCGACGTCGGGAATCGCCAGCACCACCGGGCCGCGCCAGGAGGTTTCCCCGGCGCGTTCATCCATGTATTCGTGCATCACACCGAAGTCGTCCATCTCCTCGACGTGGCGATGGAAGCTATCCGGTAGCAGGATGATCTCGGTGACGTTGTCGAAGGCGGCGCTGGCGTCGCGGTCCGACCAGCCGAGCGTCAGCAGCTCGGCTTGGGCGGCAATCGCCAGCATGGCGGGTTGATCTAGCTCGACGTCGTCACCAGCCACCCAGCGCTTGCGCTGAAGCAGTTGCCAGGCCCGCGGGCCGAGGCGTTCGGCATCGGCGTCATCGAGATCGGCCAGCAGCGGCAAGCCGTAACGGATCTTCCGCCACGCCTCGGGATCGAACGGCGGGCGCGAGCGTTGCCGGGCCTCGCGCCGACTATCCTTCCAATCCTGTCGCCGGGCTTTCCACCAGCCCCGCCACCCGCTCTTTTCCCCGTCTCTCCAGGCACTCATGTCACGCTCAGCTCTCTTCCTGCCGGCCCCCGGACTTCCACGACCAGTCGCGCAGGCGCAGGTCGAACAGGTCGAGACGACGGTCCTTGAGATTGGTCACCGCGCCCTCGGAACGGACCAGCTTGAGCTTGGTCAGGTCAAGATCCGAAAACATCACCATTTCGGTGTTGGGCGTGGTTTCCGACATGACCGCGTCGTGAGGAAAGGCGAAGTCCGACGGCGAGAACACCGAGGACTGGGCGTACTGGATGTCCAGGTTCTCGATCGAGGGTACGTTGCCCACGCTGCCGCAGGCCACGACGTAGCACTCGTTCTCGATGGCGCGGGCCTGGGCGCAGTGGCGCACGCGCAGGTAGCTGTTCTTGGTGTCGGTCCAGAACGGCACGATCAGAATGTCCATGTCCTGCTCGGCCAGCAGACGCGGGAGCTCGGGGAATTCGACGTCGTAGCAGATCAGCATGCCGACACGACCGGCATCGGTCTCGAACACCTGCAGCTCGTCGCCGCCTTCCACTACCCAGTCACGCCGCTCCTGCGGGGTGATGTGCAGCTTGGCCTGACGGTCGATCTCGCCATCGCGGTGGCACAGGTAAGCAACGTTATAAAGCTTACCGTCTTCCCCGATCTCGACCATCGAGCCGGCCACGATGTTGATGTTGTAGGAGATTGCCATCCGCGAGATTTCAGTCTTGAAGCGCTCGGTGAACCCGGCCAGGAAGTGAATCGCGGCGACCTGATCGGTCTGGTCGGTCAGCCCCATCAGCGGCGTGTTGAACAGCTCCGGGAAGACGGCGAAGTCGCTCTGGTAGTCGGAGATCGCGTCGACGTAGAACTCGACCTGCTGTAACACGGCTTCGACCGAGTCGAATTCGCGCATCTGCCACTGAACGGCGCCCACGCGAACCTGGGTACGGCGAGTCTCGATGATCCGGCTGGCCGGCTCGTAGAGGATGTTGTTCCACTCGAGCAGGGTGGCGTAGCCCATCGATTTCTCGTCTTCGGGCAGATACTTGGTCAGCAGACGCTTGACCAGGAAGTCGTTGGCCAGCTGGAACGACAGAATCGGGTCGTAGAACTCCTTGCGCGCCACCCGATCGATGTACTCGGCGGGCGACATCGCATCGGCGTGCTGGTGGTAGTTCGGGATCCGGCCGCCGGCGAGAATCGCGCGCAGGTTCATCGAGCGGCACAGGTCCTTGCGCGCTTCGTAGAGGCGCCGACCGAGACGGTAGCCGCGATAGGCCGGGTCGATCAGCACGTCGAGGCCGTAGAGCGCATCGCCGTTGGCGTCGTTGAGAATGATCTCGCGATGGCCGATCAGCTCGTCGTACTTGTGCGGGTTCGAAAAGCGGTCGTAGTCGACCAGCACGGTCAGCGCGACGCCGACGATCTTGCCGTCGTCCTCGATGATGATCTGGCCGTCGGAGAACTCGCCGATCAGCTTGTCGATCGTCAGCTTCGACCAGGCGCCGCCGATGTCGTCGTAGACGGCATCCATCAGTCGCTTGAGCTGCGGATAGTCCTCGGGGGTGAGGTTGCGCAGATTGAGGTGCAGTTCTTCCAATGACATTGAGCGCCTGACTCCATCCGATAAACAGGGAAGGTATATAGGGACAAAGTCTAACACGCCGCAGCGCTGCGCCCTTGGGTCAAAAAGGGTCTGAATAGCCGAACGGCGGTGGATCAGCCCTTCAGAAAGGGCGCGATCTGCCGACAATAGCCTTGGTTATCCTAATTTTCCTTTGCGACGGTGAAGTTTCCAGCGCTTCCGTCGGAGATGTGGCATGAAACGATTACTACCGGTCTGTCTGGGGCTGGCCATGGCAGCGCTAGCCTGCTCGGCCGAGGCCCGACCGCTGACCGACGACGGGCGGCTGACGTTCAGCGGGTTCGGCACGTTGGGGCTGATCCACAATAACCTCGACGAAGCCGATTTCACCCGCGATATCAGCCAGCCCAAGGGCGCCGGCGAAGGCTGGAGCGCGCGCACCGATTCGATGTTGGGCGCGCAGGTGGGTTACCGCTTCACCGACGAGCTGGACACGGTGGTGCAGGGCATCAGCCGCTACCACGACAGCGGCGATTTCAGCCCCGAAGTGAGCTGGGCGTATCTGCGCTATCGGCCCGATCCCGGCCTGCAGCTGCGCGTGGGCCGGCTGGGCTGGGACGTCTATCAGCTCTCCGATTCGCGCTACGTCGGCTATGCCTACCCTTGGGTGCGGCCGCCGGTGGACCATTTCGGCACGCTGCAGTTGACCTACATCGATGGTGTCGATGTCACCTTCAAGCAGCCGGTCGGCAGCGATCTGGTGCTGCTCAAACTCTATACCGGCCGCTCCGACGGCGATGTCTTCATCGGCGAGGGCATCGAGGCCCATTTCGATGTCGACAAGGTCTATGGCGGCCATCTCGATTACGAGACGGGACCCTGGCGATTCCGGGTGGGGTACACCGAAGTCGAGTCCGATATCTCTTTCTCGGGAGAGGTGCCGGATCAGCTCGACCAGATGCTCTCGTTCAATCCCTATATCAGTCTGACCGCCGACGATGTGCTGGGCGACGCCTTCGGCTTCGACCGGCTCAGGCTCTACTCGCTAGGGGCGGTCTATGATCAGGGTCCGCTGCAGATTCAGGCGATGTGGAATCGCAGTAAGACCAGCGCGGACGGTGCGGTCGATTCCGGCTTCGTCTCGACGGGCTATCGGATCGGTCGCGTCACGCCCTATCTGGTTTATTCGCAGGTCGAGACGACCTCTGATGGCGAGGGTGGTAGTGAAGGGGATTTCAAGCAACAGACCTATTCGGTGGGCGCGCGCTATGACGTCACGGCCAACATGGCTTTGAAGGCGCAGTTGGATCGCGTTCATATTCAGCGCCCCGGATTTCTGTGGCGAGACATCGATAGTGACTGGAACGGGGGCTGGGGATCGATCTTCAGCCTCGGTCTGGACTTCATTTTCTAGGAAAGCGTCCATGAACCGAGTCCAAAGGCTTCTCACTGCCTCTACCTTGTCTATCACCCTGCTTCTCACGTCATCGGCCAGCGCCGACATCGCGGTCGTGGTCAATGCCAGTAGCGGCATCGATCATCTGACCCGAAGCGATGCGGTCAATATCTTCATGGGACGCTATCGTAAGCTGCCCACCGGTAATGTGGCGCTGCCGGTCGATTCGGCCTCGCTCAAGGCGCGGTTCTATCGCGCGCTGGTCAACAAGGACCTGGCGGAGATCAACTCCTACTGGGCCAGGCTGGTGTTCTCGGGTGAAGCCTCGCCGCCCCAGCAGATCGCTTCGGGCGATGACGTGCATCAGCTCGTGATCCAGAATATGAACGCCTTGAGCTATGTCGACAGCGCCCACGTGCCCGACGATATGCATGTCGTGCTGATGTTGGGCGAGTGAGCCATGCCTCGTCTACTGCTGCTTCTGCATACACGACTGGCGCTACGGACGACGGCGATCATCCTGCTCATCGTCACGTTGCTGGGCGTGGTCTTTCTCGCGCTGGCGGTTTACCTGCGCGCCGAAAGTGTTCAGCAGGAGCAGCAGTCACGCATTCAGGAGCTGTTGACGACGGTCGAGCGCACCGCGCAGATCGGCTGTTTTCTGGGCGACCGTCATCTGGCCCAGGAGGTCACCGACGGCCTGCTCAGCAACAATATCGTCAGCGCCGCGAGGATCGAGGCCGCCGATGGCACGACGCTCGCCAGCGGTCGAACGAATCAGAGTGACTCTGACGCCACCACCGTCACGCGGGACGTTTTCTCGCCGTTCGAGCCGGGCACCTCGGTATGTGAGATCACGGTCGAGCCCGATCAGGCCTATATCGACGAGCTGGTGGCGCAGGCCTCGAATTTCATCGGCGGCGCGTTGTTGCTGCAACTGGTGGGCATCGGCCTGTGCGTGGTGTTGGTCGTGGTGAGATTCGTCACCCGGCCAATTACCGGGCTATCGCATCGCTTGAGCGAGCTGGAAGCGGAAACCGGCCAGCAACTGCAGGCGCCAAAGGGCAACCGCGATGACGAGATCGGCCAGCTGGTGATCAGCGTCAATGCGATGATCGACAACCTCGTCCAGAGTCTGAGCGAGGAGCGCCGGCTGCGACTCGAGCGGGAAGTCGAAGAGCGCCGTTACCGGGCGATCTTCGACAACGTCGAGGCCGGTATCTTCGAACTCGACGGCGGCGGGTTCATCCGCTCCGCTAACCCGGCATTTCGACGGCTTTTCGGCATGCCCGGCGAGACCAATCTGGAGCGGCATCCGATCGCCTTCGCTGCGCTGGTCAGCGACGGTGACAGTGATGCGCAATCCTTCGTCACCGGCGATGATCAGGGCGGGCATGAACGCCAGTGGGAAGTGGCGCTGGAGGACGGCGACCGACAGCGCTGGGTCAGCCTGATTCTGAGCCCGCTCGAGACGGGGCGCCTGCAAGGCGTGGCGCACGATATCACCGAGCGCAAGGAAGCAGCGGATGCCGCCGAGCGGATGGCGATGACCGATCCGTTGACCGGGCTCGGCAACCGCCGCGGTTTCGATCATCGGCTGGCGGTGATGGCGCGCCATCATCGGCTGTATCCCGAACGCTGCCACGCGTTGATCACGCTGGATTTCGATCACTTCAAGCGGATCAACGACACCTACGGCCATCAGGTCGGGGATCGTGCCTTGAACCATGTCGGTGCCATTCTGGCGGATCTGGTGCGGCAGCGCGATTACGTGGCCCGTCTCGGCGGCGACGAGTTCGTCGTGCTGCTCGAGGGTTGCCACGAGCGTGACGAGGTCGAATCGATTTTGACGCGCTTTCTGGAACGTCTCCGCACTCCGCTTCAGGCAGATGGAGGCGTCGAAGTGACCGTCGGTGTCAGTATCGGTATCGCGCTGCTGGGGCTGGACTCTGACGACCCCCAGCAGACGGTACAGTTCTCGGATATGGCGATGTATGCGGCCAAGCGGGCCGGCCGCAATACCTGGCGGTTCTACAGCGACGCCAGCGTCGCTCACGCCGACTGACACGGGCCCGGCGCGCTGGTTTATCACCAACCCAGCTCTTGGCGAGATACCGCTACCCGGGGCGGAACATCTTGAAGTTCTGATCCGGGCTGATCTCGAAATAGTCGGCAGGCCCGCCACCGCGCAAGATCGGGCGGGCGGCAGCGGTCTGGTAGACGCCGTCGCTCAGCAGCGTCGAGTCGATATGCACGCCGACCACTTCACCCAGTACCAGCCAGTTGTCGATCTTCTCGCCGTCGGCCGATTCGAGGCGAATCGACTGCGTCAGCCGGCACTCGAACACGACCTGCGCTTCGCCGACGTGCGGTACGTCGATGACCCGTGATTGACGGGGCGTCAGACCTGCCAGTTCGAACTCGTTCACCTCCGGTTCCACCGACGCCGAACTTTGATTCATGGCCTCGGCGAGCGCATGTGTGGAGAGCTGCCAGCAGAACTCGCCGGTCGCTTCGATATTGCGCACGCTGTCTTTGTAGCCCGCGCTCGAGAAACCGATGATCGGTGGCGTGTCGGCGAAAGCATTGAAAAAACTGTAGGGCGCCAGATTCAGCCGGCCTTCGCGATCTTGCGATGAGATCCAGCCGATCGGTCGTGGGCCGACGATCGCCTTGAAGGGGTTATGGGGTAGCCCGTGACCAAGGCTCGGCTCATAGAAATGCGCATTGTTGGGCATGCGGGAGATCCTGGAATACGTGTCGGATAAGTAGAGCGCTGTGGCGTAGGAGTGTATTACCTGGCGCTTTGTGATGCAGGCTATGTCATGCAGAGCATGAAAATTCGTCGTGCGGGGCTGTATCGCCTAGGGCTTTGTCGCGTAAGGCTTTGTCGCCTAAGGCTGTGTCGGACTTCGCTCGCAGGTAGAGGATATCGGCGAGTGACGAGGGATATGTCCACTGACCGACGACGGCAGCGAGCTTTGACGAGTCAGGGGCCAAGCCGGAATTCAGGAATCGGAGCAGAAATGCGTCAGACTCGACGGCTTGAGCCGTCGAGTCTGAGAGCGCGGCGATCGTTACTTGCGAACGACGCGATAGATCACCAGCAGTACGATCGCGCCGAGAACTGCGATCACGAAGCTGCCGATGTTGAAGCCGGAGACATCGCCGAAGCCTAGCGCCGTGCCGATCCAGCCGCCGATGACGGCGCCGAGGATACCGATGATGATGGTGACGATGATGCCACCCGGATCTTTACCCGGCATGACCAGCTTGGCAACGGCGCCGGCGATCAAGCCAAAGATGATCCACGCAATAATTCCCATGGCGTCTGTCCCTATGTAATTCATGGTTTGAGCATGCCTTCCTGACACGCCCTAGGGAAGTTAGTCGTAGATGGCGCAAACGACAAGTGCCGAATTGGCGCTATCATCGTCTTCCGAGCCTGACACCGCTACCTGGCAATAGTGCGCCCCGGTATATCAAACGAAGGCTGAAGGAGGAGTTCATGTCATCTAGTGATGCCGACAATACGATCGCCGGACGCGTATTGACCTCGAACCGGCTGTCGATTGGATTGGCGTTGCCGATGATGCCGAGCGATCAGGCGGTGATCGACATCGCCGAGCAGAGACGCCTGGCAAGACTCGCCGACGATAGCGGGTTCCGCGCCTTGTGGATTCGTGATGTGCCGCTCAACAGCAGCCATTACCCCGATCCGGTCGGGCATCTCGACCCCTGGAGCTGGCTGGGTGCGCTGGCGGCGGAAACGCGGCAGATCGCGCTGATCAGCGGCGCCATCGTGCTGACACTGCGGCATCCGCTGCATATCGCCAAGGCGGCGGCATCGGTCGCCACGCTGTCGGACGGTCGCTTCATTCTCGGCCTGGGCTCCGGCGATCGCCCGCCCGAATTCGCCGCCTTCGGTGAGGATGTCGCCGAGCGGCGGCGCCTGTTCGCGGATCATTGGCAGGTCGTGGCAAAGGCGCTGAGTGCGCCACAGGAGGTCGTTCCGGATCGGCGTGATACCGATTCGCCGGATTTCCAGCTGCGGCCGGTGCCGCTGGCTCCAGTGCCACTATTGGCGGTCGGGTCGGGCGGTCAGAGCGTTAACTGGATCGCCCGCAATGCCATCGGCTGGATGACCTATCATCGCGAGCCGGCGCAGCAGCTCGATCGCTATCGGATGTGGCGCGCCGCCGTCGAACAGAGCGCGCCCGGCGGGTTCCGCGGGTTCGGCGAGGCGATGCGCCTCGATCTGGCCGCCGATGCTGGCGCACCGGCGACGCCGATCGATCTAGGTTACCGGACTGGCCGTGATGCGCTCATCCAAAAACTCGAAGCACTTAGAGAGATGGGCGTTCACCACGTCTCTCTGAATCTACGTCTCGAGGAGCGGCCAGCCGATGCCATCATCGAGGAACTGGCCGCCCACGTTCTGCCGCACTTTCACGGTTCCTGAACCCTTGCGGACTCGCGCTGAAACGATGTCATCCGCGCCGTAAAGGTCTTACTGGGCGTGGCTGGCCAGGAACGCCAGCGTGCGGCCGTGTGCCAGTGCCGAGGCGTGCTGGTTGTAGCTTGCCCGTGCCCAGCAGTTGAAGCCGTGTTCCGCACCGTCGTAGAGGTGGACTTCGATATCGTCGTTGCCGGCGAAGGCCTGACGGGTCTGCTCGACGTGCTCGAGCGGAATGTGGTCGTCTTCGGCGCCGAAGTGGAACTGTGCCGGCACCTTGAGTTCATCGGCGCGCGGCAGATATTCGGTGATACCACCGGCGTAGTAGCAGATCGCCGCGTCGACGCCGGCGTCCAGACCGCAGAGATAGGAGAGCACGCCACCCATGCAATAGCCCACGGACGCTACCGGGCCATCGCAGACGGGGCTTGCGCGTAGCGCCTTGGTCGTCGCACGCAGATCGCTGATCGCCGTGGGGTAGTCCAGCGCCTGCTTGTGAGCCACGGCTTCTTTCCAGTCGTCACCGTCGTAGCCGAGCTCCACGCCCGGCTCATCGCGCCAGAACATGTCGGGCACGATGACGCTGTAGCCATCCATCGCGTACTGCTCGGCGACGCCACGCATGTGGCCGTTGACGCCGAAGATCTCTTGGATCAGCACGATACCGGGGCCTTTGCCCTTGTGCGGCAGCGCCTGATACGCCTTGAACGTCTTGCCGTCTTCGGCGGTGATCTCGATCCATTCGGTCTTGATGTGGGTCTGGGAATCGCTATGAGACATGATTTCTCCTTGTGGGCGGTCAACGGAACTTTGAGATGTGGAAATGAAGCCCGAGACAGGAGTTTAGCAGGCAATGTAAAAGACGAGGGCGATGCCTTTCATCGATACAGCGTCAGGCGGCTTTGCTGGCGGCTGACGAAGGCTCGGTCCCTGGGGCGGCAGTCATGAGCCCGGCCCTCGAGAGCCTTCAGCGACATGTCGAGAGCCTTCAGCGGCGTGTCGAGAGCCGTCAGCGGCGTGTCGAGAGCCGTCAGCGGCGTGTCGAGAGCCGTCAGCCGAGATCATGAACGTCGCCATGAGATCGGCGGTCTCCTCCGGGCGTTCCACCGGAAAGGCATGGCCCGCGCCTTCTATCAGCGCCGTGCGGCCGGCCTCGGGTAGACGTTCGGCGATGGCCTCACGTGCCGCTGCCGGCACCAGGGCGTCACTGTCGCCGAAAAGATGCAACTGCGGGATCTTCAGCGCCTCCAACAGCTCGCGGAGATCGAGCGCCGACAACACGCTCAGCCCGGCCAGCGCTTGGTCCAGTGGCGTCGTGGCCAGGGCTTCCATCAATTGGCGACCCAACCGATGAGTATCCCGACCGCCCTGAGCGCTCAACTGGGCAAACCGCCGGAACGTGCGGGTAGGCGATGCTCGCAGGCCGCGCTGGAACTCTCCCACGGATTCCGCCGTCATCGCCTGCGGCCAGCCCGAACGCGTGACGAAACTCGCGTTGGACCCCAGCGTGATCAAGCCTCGCGCATGCCGGCCGCGCCACTGCGCCAGCAACGTGGCCAGCATGCCGCCGAGAGACCAGCCGGCCAGCCAGGCGTCTTGAGGTAATTGATGATCCAGCGCCGCGACCCAACTTTCGGGCCGGTGGCTGGTCAGGGCGGGATAGCGCACACACTCGACGTGATAGTCCGGTAACCGCTGGCGCAAGGCGTCTGCCAGCGGTTCCAGCGGTGCGGGCCCGATAGCCCAGCCGGGTAACAGCAGCAGTCTTTGGGGGCTCATGCCAATATTCTCCTGGCGGACGATAGCCGACGCGCGGTCTTGAACAGCGCTCTCAACAGCCGGTCGATCTCTTCATGAGTATGGGCCTGCGAGAGCGTGAAGCGCAGTCTCGAGGTCGCGGCGGGGGCGCTGGGCGGGCATATGGCGCTACATCAGAGCCTGGCGCCTTAGAGCGCGGCGGAAAGTGTGAGCGCCGCGGCTTCCTTGCCGCCCTGCCGACTCTTCAGCCGACCGGCCTGTCTCGCGCGCCAACTCGGCCCGATCGCCAGCACGGTATCCAGCGAATCGGCGGATACTGTGCTCATGCCCGCGCCGTCGCGTCCGAGACCATGGCATCGATCCGAGCCCGGGTCACGCGCTGCTGGAGGGCGACTTCGTGGGCGTCGTCGTCGACGTCTTCACGGGTCTCGGGGTGAAGGCCGAGACGCTCGAAAAGTCGTCGATCGTGCGTTGCCTGCGGGTTCTGCGCGGTCAACAGTCTTTCGCCGTAGAAGATCGAATTGGCCCCGGCGAAGAACGCCAGCGCCTGGGTTTCGTCGCTCATCAGTTCGCGTCCGGCGGCCAGACGCACGTGAGAATGTGGCATCAGAATTCGAGCGACGGCGATGGTGCGGATGAATTCGATCGGGTCGAGATCCTCGACGTGTTCGAGCGGCGTGCCCTGGATTCGGATCAGCATGTTGATCGGCACGCTCTCGGGATGCACTCGCAGATTGGCGAGCTGCTGCAGCAAACCGGCGCGATCGTTGACGCTTTCGCCCATGCCGAGAATGCCGCCGCTGCAGATCTTCATGCCGGACCGACGCACGTGGTCGAGGGTTTCCAGGCGGTCGGCGTAGGTGCGCGTGGTGATGATCTCGCCGTAGTACTCCGGCGAGGTATCCAGATTGTGGTTGTAGTAATCGAGCCCGGCCTCTCCCAGCTGTTCGGCCTGGTCACGACTCAGCATCCCCAGCGTCATGCAGGTCTCGAGCCCCATGGCTCGCACACCACGCACCATTTCCAGCACCAGCGGCATGTCTTTCGCGCTCGGGTGTTTCCATGCCGCGCCCATGCAGAAACGGCTGGCACCGACGGCCTTGGCCTTGCGCGCTTCTTCGAGTACGGCTTCGAGCTGCAACAGCTTCTCGCGCTGAAGGCCGGTGTTGTAGTGGCCAGACTGCGGACAGTACTTGCAGTCCTCCGGGCAGGCGCCGGTCTTGATCGAGAGCAGCGTGGAGATCTGCACCGCATTGGGATCAAAATGCTGGCGATGAACGCCTTGCGCTTCGAATAGCAGCTCGTTGAACGGACGTTCCAGCAGCGTCTGGACCTCGTCTCGCTGCCAGTCGTGACGCGGCGAAGCGCTAAAGGTTCGAGAAGGTCTCATATCGTTAGTCAACTTTAGTTTTAATCTTGGTTGACTGGATGTTGTCACGATGGCCTGTGAACTTCAAATAAGCTGTCCGTTGACAGGTCCATCGTGACCGAGACGACATCGAAATAATGGAACGGCTTGAGATCGTCCCGCGCTCGTTCCGGGCTCGTTCCGGGCTCGGAATAGGCGCTGGCAGTTCATGGCATTTGTAAAACGACATGATGCGGAGGCATTGTTCACGGCCCTAATCGTCTAAGCTTGGGGACTTTCGCGCCAATCCTGGCTGGACATGAGGAGCCGCATGGACGCTTACAGCCCGACCTGGATCGCCGCTCAACTGGGTGGGTTCGTCGCTCTCGGTTTCATCATCGCGGCATTTGCCAGCCGTCAGGACGACCGGCTGCTGCTTTATCTGATATTCGCCAATGTGGCCTTCGCGGTGCATTTCCTGCTGTTCGGCGAGGCGGTCGCGGCCGGCATGTCGGGCCTGGTGGTCGTCCGGATCTGGCTGGCGCGGCGCTTTCCGCGGCGCCAGGGGATCATGTGGCTGGTGCTGGCGGCAACGGCGGCGGTCGCCATCGCGACCTGGCAGTCCTGGTACGATATTTTCCCGCTGCTTGCCGCTGTGTTCGGCACGCTGGCGATGTTTCTGTTACGGGGCCTGCCGATGCGGGCGCTACTGGCGGGCGTCGCGCTAAGCTGGCTCGCCAACGCGCTGATCATCGGTTCGATCGGCGGCGCCATTGCCGAACTCATCGCGCTCGGCACCAATCTAATCACGATGTGGCGTATTTACCGCGCGAAGCGCCAGCTTCAGACTAGCTGACGGCGATTCTCGAATCATCTGCCTCGATGATTCTCCCTGCCGACACAAGGTAATGTATCCATGTCCACTGTTGCCCGCCGCCGTTGGGTCGGCGTATTCGCTCTGATTGTCGTAGTGCTATTGCTGGTCTTTCTCGCCGGGCCATGGGCGCTCACGAAGTGGGCGGAAAATCGTTTCACCGACTCGCTGGGGACGCCCGTCAAGATCGAGCGCGTGACTTTCAACCCGTTCACGACCACTGCTCGATTCTCGACGCTGCGGGTCGGCGACGGCGAGATGCCCATGATCGAGATAGCCTCCGGTGAGGTCGCGTTCGAATGGACAACGTTGTGGCAATCCGGCATTCATATCTCGGAGGTACACCTCGACTCGCCAAACCTGCATCTGGTATCGACGCAATCCGGGCCGCTCAATCTGGCCACACTGGGCGCGGACTCGTCCTCGGGCGACGCTTCGTCCGATGACGGTTCATCGCTAACCATCGAGCGTATCGACGTGAGCGACGGCCAGATCGACTGGCAGGATCGGGGGACTGGCGAGGACGCTTCCATCGCCGCGACTGGCGTGAGCTTGACGCTGCACGATTATCAGCGCGATGGCGACTCGCCGATGAAGGGGCAAGCCTCTGGCACGGTCGGCGGTGGGAAGATCGATCTCGAGGGGCGTTTCGGGGTGATGCCGTTGACCGGCGATCTCGCGATCACGACGCAGAAGGTAGCGGCCTCCGCCATTGACCCCTGGTTGACCGCGGGGATGCCGGCGCGAATTGATCAAGGTCGGATCGATCTCGACGGTCAGCTGCGCTTCGGTACCGCGGCGAACGCCTTGATCGCCTATCAAGGGAAGGTGTCACTCGACGATCTGGCAACGGTCGACTCACAGGATCAGCCGTTGCTTTCTCTGGATCGTGGCGTGTTCGAGGGCGTCGATTTTGCCCTCGACGACCACCTGGAGATCGATTCGTCGGTGCTCACCGCACCCAGATTGACGGCCCTGATCGATGACGACGGACAGTTCAATCTCACGACCGCCTTTGCCTCTCGAGAGGAGGGCAATGATTTGAAAGATGCCAACCGAAACGGCGCCTCTCAAAACCGCAACGACGACGCCGGCATGGCGCTCGCTTTGAAGCGTCTCGAGGTCAAGCAAGGAACGTTCGATTTCGAGGATCGGCACATGTCGCCGACCGTTGCGCTCGACGTCGATGGGCTGAACGGTCAGCTTTCCCAGTTGGATACGCGCAGCGATCAACCCGCGCACTATCGCTTCGATGGCATGGAGAGCGAAGGCACACCGGTGATGGTCGAGGGGAATATCAATCTCGGCGAGCCGCTCGACGCGCGCATGCGGCTGACGACCAAACAACTCGAGCTGTCCCAGTTCGCGCCCTATATCCGGCGCTTCGGCGGCTACCGCATCGACCATGGCACCGCCGATCTCGAGCTCAACTATCATTTGCAAGGCAGCCGCCTGACCGCGCAGAACCACATCATTCTCAAGCATTTGAAGCTGGGCAAGGAGATTGACCAGGACGCGACGTCGCTGCCGTTGAAAAACCTGATCGGACTGCTGCAGGCCAAGTCAGGGGTGATCAATCTGGATATTCCCATCGAGACGACCGTCGAGGGGAACACCCAGGTGGATATGAGCGAGGTGGTGTGGCAGGCGGTCACGGAGTCATTAGGCAATATCCTGACATCGCCGGTCGACTCCCTCCAGGCCCTGATGGGCGATCACGATGGAAGCGGTGATGGGGCTAGCCGTTGATGGGGGCTAGCCGTTGATGGGGGCTAGCCGGCGATGGCTGCTCGAAGGCGTCTTCGCCGGCGGTCGTCCCCGAGCAGAATCTACGCGCGGCGATCCTCGATGACCCGCCGGCCCCTGATGCAGTCGGCTTCATGCGGCTCGTCGACCCACGGCTCGGCGACGCCCTGTTCAACCCATTCGGTCACCGCCGGGTGGGCGAGCAGGCGCTCGGCGTAGGCCATGGCATCGGGGCCGAGCTCGATGCCGTAGCCGCGCATACGCACCGCCACCGGGGCGAACATGGCATCCACGGCGGTGAACGCCTCGCCGGCGAGCCAGGGCCCACCGAAAGCCTCCAATCCTTCCTGCCACAACGCTTCGAGCCGGGTCAGATCCTTCTCGAGCGCTTCGCTCGGCGTGTCCAGGTCTATGGTCAACGAGCAGTTCATCGAGCACTCGTCGCGTATCGCCGCAAAGCCCGAGTGCATCTCGGCGCTGGCGCAGCGCGCCCAGGCGCGGGCGGCACGATCACCGGGCCACGCGGCCGGGTGATCCTCGGCAACATATTCCAGAATCGCTAGTGAGTCCCACACCACCTGATCGCCATCGTGCAGGCAGGGCACCTTGGCCGTGGGCGAAAAACGCGTGAACGCCTGCTGCTTGCCGGCGCTTTCGAACGGCGTCAGCACCTCCTCGAACGGGATCTCCAGCGCGCGCAGCAGTACCCAGGGTCGCATCGACCAGGAAGAGTAGTTCTTGTTGGCGATGAAAAGTCGATAGGCCATGGTTGCCTCCGCGTCAGGAAAAATCCGAGTATGCGATGTTGGGGCGACTCCGCAAAGTTTCGCTCGGCCGAGAGAACAACGGCTGATCGTTCGATGGAATAAGCACAGCGCCGATCGGACTTTTTGATTCTTTCAACTCGCCCCAACACTCAGCGGTTAACCGACTAGGCTTTAGCCAATCGATTTCGATAGTGCGTGGGTTTCGAGAGCGCGTCGATTTCGAGAGCGCGCTTTGCGCCGTTTCGTTCAACTACGTTCAATCACCGGTTTATCGGTTACCGGATGTGCCGAGAGGTCATGGATGGCTCCCAACTCGCTGACCGACACCAACAGCCCCCTGAGTGCCGATCAGGCCAGGCGTGTGCAGCAGGCGCTGGCGGATCTGGATGCCTCCCAGTGTCAGTGGCTCAGCGGTTATCTGGCCGGGCTCAACGCCCAGGCCGCCGGATCGCCGCAGATCGGGGATGCGCCGGCGCCAGCGGCATCTGCCGCGTTGACCGTGCTCTACGGCAGTCAGACCGGCAATGCCGAAGGAGTGGCCGAGCTGGCCGCCGAGCGTGCCCGCGCCCAGGGCTTCGACGTCACGCTGGCGAGCATGGCCGATGCCGGCAAGAAGACGCTGAAAGAGGTCGAGCGATTGCTGGTCGTCGTCAGCACCCAGGGCGACGGCGATCCGCCCGACCCGGCACTCGAATTCCACGAGCTGATGATGGGGCGCAAGGCGCCGAAACTCGCGGGGCTAAGCTTCGCCGTGTTGGGCCTGGGCGATGCCAGCTACGAGCACTTCTGCGAGACCGGCAAGCAGTTCGACGCCCGGCTGGCGGAGCTCGGTGGCGAAGCGATCCACGAGCGGACGGACTGCGACGTAGACTATGAAGAGACGGCCGAAGCCTGGATCGAAGAGGTGCTCGAGTCGTTGTCCGGCGATCTCGCCACGCCGCCACCGACTCAGGTCGCCGCAACCGACGCTTCGCAAGGCGGTCAGCCGCGCTACTCCAAGAAGCAGCCGTTCCTGGCCGAGGTGCTGACCAGTCAGCCGCTCAACGGGCGCGATTCGGACAAGCAGACCCTGCATCTCGAGCTGTCGCTGGAAGATTCCGGGCTCGACTATCTGCCGGGCGATGCCGTCGGCGTCGTGCCGCAGAACGACCCTGGCCACGTCGATGAGCTGATCGAGATGCTCAAGTTCGATGCCGAATCGCCGCTGGAGGAGGGGCGCGTGCTGCGCGACGCGCTGCTGACGGATTTCGAGGTGACCACGCTGACGCGGCCGTTTTTGAAACAGTGGGCGGAGTGGTCTCGAGCGCCGGAGCTCCAGCGTCTGCTGGGTGAAGAAGCCCGGGACGAGCTGCGCGACTGGTTGCAGGGACGCCATATCGTCGACGTGGTCGAGCAGTTTCCGGTCGAGGGGATCGATGCCGCTCAGTTTTCGGCGGCGCTGCGCAAGCTGCCGCCACGGCTCTACTCGATCGCCTCGAGCCAGTCCGCGGCGACCGACGAAGTGCATCTCACCGTCGCCGTGGTGCGTTACGAAACCCACGGCCGGGCTCGCAACGGCGTGACCACGAGTTACCTGGCGGACCGCATCGAGCCCGGCGACCGCGTGCCGATCTACATCGACCGCAACAAGCAGTTCAAGCTGCCGGACGATGACGAGGCGCCGCTGATCATGATCGGCCCCGGCACCGGCGTCGCCCCGTTTCGCGCTTTCCTGCAGGAGCGCGAGGAGCGAGGCGCCGGCGGCGACAACTGGCTATTCTTTGGCGATCGCCGTTTTCGCAGCGATTTCCTGTATCAGACGGAGTGGCTCAAGTGGCGTCAGCGGGGCTTGCTCACGCGACTCGACGTCGCGTTCTCCCGCGATCAGGCCGACAAGGTCTACGTTCAGGACCGGCTGCGCGAACAGGCCGAAACGCTTTACGCCTGGCTGGAAGCGGGCGCCTATGTCTACGTCTGTGGCGATGCCGAATTCATGGCGCCGGACGTGCATCAGGCCTTGCGCGACGTTATCCGTGAACAGGGCGGGCACGGTGAAGCCGGCGCCGACGATTATCTGCGCCAGATGCAGCAGGATAAGCGGTATCAGCGCGACATCTATTAGGAGCCGACATGGACATCATCGCCAAACTGCGTGACGTACCCCTGGATGAGCTGCATCCCAACGAGCGGCTCAAGGTGGAGAGCGACTATCTGCGGGGGTCGCTGGAAGCGGGTCTGGCCGACCGCGCCACCGGCGCCGTCGCCGAGGACGATACCCAGCTGACCAAGTTTCACGGCTTCTATCAGCAGGACGACCGCGACCTGCGCGACGAGCGTCGGCATCAGAAGCTCGAACCGCTATACAGCTTCATGGTGCGCCTTCGCCTGCCCGGCGGTCTGGTCACGCCGGCCCAGTGGCAGACCCTCGATGACGTCTCCTCGCGTTACGCCAACGGCACGCTGCGCATCACCACACGGCAGACTTTCCAGTATCACGGCGTGCTCAAGGAAAACCTGCGACCGCACCTGCAGACGATCCACCAGGCGATGGTGGATACCATCGCTGCCTGCGGCGACGTCAATCGCAACGTGATCTGCACCGCCAACCCGCATCGCTCCGCTGTTCATCGTCAGGTCTACGAACTGAGTCATCAAATCAGCACCCGGTTGCTGCCCAGCACCCGCGCCTATCACGAAATCTTTCTGGGTGAGGAGCGTGTCGCCGGGGGCGCCGAGGAACGCACGGGTGCGCCGGCGGAAAGTGATTCGCCGGCACTCGATCCACATGAGCCGCTTTACACGCGCCATTATCTACCGCGCAAGTTCAAGGTGGCGCTGGCGATTCCGCCGGAGAACGATGTCGATCTGTTTGCCCACGACGTCGGTTTCATTGCCGATGTTCAGCAGGGGGAAAATGGCGAGCCCGGCGAGCTTCGCGGCCTCACCGTCTGCATCGGCGGCGGCATGGGCATGACCCACGGCGAACCGACGACCTTCCCGCGCCTTTCCGATCCTATCGGCTACTGCACGCCGGAAGCCGTGCCCGCCGTGGCGGAAGCGATCATGCTGGTGCAGCGCGACAACGGCAATCGTCGCGACCGCAAGCAGGCACGACTGAAATATACCGTCGAGGAGATGGGGCTCGACGCGTTCAAGGCCGAGGTCGAAGGGCATCTCGGCGAAGCGCTGGCACCGGCGCGCGATTATCACTTCGACAACAACGGCGATCGGCTGGGCTGGATTCAGGGCGACGACGGCCTTTGGCACTATGGGCTGTTCGTCCAGAACGGACGTATCGCTGACTTTCCGGATGGCCCGCAGTTACGCAGCGGTCTGCGCGAGATCGCCGAGCAGCACGACGGCGATCTGGTTCTGACCACCAATCAGAACGTGATCATTACCCAGGTCGACGAGTCCCGGCGCGAGGCCATCGACGCGTTGCTGGACCGTCATCGGCTGGTCGCGGAAACCTCTCCGCTACGGCGCAACGCCATGGCCTGCGTGGCATTCCCGACCTGCGGGTTGGCGATGGCGGAAAGCGAGCGCTATCTGCCGTCGCTGATCGACAAGCTCGACGCCGTGATGCGCGAGGCTGGGCTCGCCGACGACGCCATCATCGTGCGCATGACCGGCTGCCCCAACGGCTGCGCGCGGCCGTACCTGGCCGAGATCGGCTTCGTCGGCAAGGCGCCGGGGCATTACAACCTCTATCTCGGCGGCGGCTTCAGCGGCCAACGGCTGAACAAGCTCCACCGCGAGAACATCGATGAAGCGACAATCCTCGAGACACTAACGCCGCTGATCCAGCGCTATGCGACCGAGCGTGAAGCCGACGAACCCTTCGGCGACTTCGTCATTCGCATCGGCGTGATCAACGCGACCACGGCAGGGCGCGTATTTCACGAAGTCTGAGCGGGCCGCGATCGAGCGGGGAAATTACTCCCGGTCCGGCACCGGGCGCTTGGCCGGACCGCCATAGGGCCACAGCCAGCCCTTGGGCATTGGGCCCTTGTTGCGTCCGCCCTGACACTGCTGCTCCCAGGCGTGGGCGAGGATGCCCACCGAGCGCGACAGGCAGAACAGCCCGCGGGCGAGCGGGGCGGGGAAGCCCAGTTCGGCGTAGATGACGGCGGTGGCGCCGTCGATGTTGAGCGGAATCGGTTTGCCCTTCATGGCGATCAACTGACGTTCGACCTCACGGGCGATGGCGACGAAATTGCCATCCACCTCGCCACGAGCGGCGGCCTCCTCGACCAGCTGCAGGAGCCTCGGCGCGCGCGGATCGACAGGATGGAAGCGGTGACCGAAGCCGGGAATGATTTTGGTTCGCTCGCGCTGCCAGGTGGCGATGCCTTCCTCGACGGCGGCTTCCAGTTTGCGTCCGCCAATCTGGTTTTCGAGTATCGACTGGTACAGCTCGACGGCCTGTTCGCCGGCGCCGCCGTGAACGTCATCGAGCACGTTGACGGCGGAGGCCATGGCGTTGTTGAGACTGCTGCCGCAGGTGACCGCCATCCGCGCGATAGCGATGCTGGGGGCCTGCGGGCCGTGATCGACGGCGCTCATCAATGCCGCTTCCAGCAGCGCGGCCTGCGCTCGGCCGGGTAGTTCACCGCGGGTCATCAACCACACCATGTCGGTGAAACCGACGTTGCCGATCAACTCCTCGATCGGGTAGCCGCGATAGCGAATCTCGCCGGGGCGCATATCGATGATGTCGGTTTTCCACCACTGCTGGGCCTGGTATTCGGGCGTGTGAGCGTCGGTCATGAGATATCTCCGGTTCTATTCGTCGTTGGCGGCGTGAGCGGGAAGCAGGGTGGCGTTGTCCTGGCCTAGCCGAGGCGGCGGCGACGCCACCCGCGGTGGCTGGTCATCGAAGCGATAACCGCCGCTGACCACCTCCAGCGGTCGGCCGATCGAGGTGTCGTCGAATCGCTCGATCAGCCCGCGGTCGCGAACCTGGGGGTGGGCCAGCGCTTCGGCGACGCTGTAGACGGGCCCGGCGGGCACGCCGGCTTCGACCAGGCGTGGCCACCAGTACTCGGTCGTTTGCTGTTTCAGCACCACCTCGATGCAGTCGCTCAGCGCCTGGCGGTTATCCAGTCGTGACTGGCGATGGGCAAAGCGCGTATCCGTCAACCATTCGGGGCGTTCCAGCAAATGGCAGATCGCCTCGAACTGCTCCTGCTTGTTGGCGGCGATGTTGATCAGGCCGTCAGCGGTGGCGAACGTGCCGGAAGGGCTGGCCGTGACGTTGTCGTTGCCCATCGGCTGGGGTGGCTTGCCGGCGATCAGCAGGTTGGAAACGGCCCAGCCCATGGTGGCGAGCACGGATTCGAGCATCGAGATGTCGATGAAATGCGCCTTGCGGGGGCGCTCGGCCAGCGCTGCATTGATCGCCATTGCCGCCGTCAGACCGCCAACGGTATCCGCCAGCGGATAGCCGACCCGGTAGGGTGCGTTCTCCGGCGTGCCGGTAATGCTCATCACGCCCGCCATGCCCTGGATGATCTGGTCGTAGGCCGGGTAGTTGGCCAGAGGACCTTCCTGGCCGAAGCCGGAAATCGCGCAGTAAACCAGCTCGGAGTTGGTCTGACGCAGGGTTTCGTAGCCCAGGCCGAGGCGTTGCATGACGCCGGGACGGAAATTCTCGACCACGACATCGGCGCTCGCCACCAGCTCGAGGAAGGCTTCGCGATCGTCAGCCTGCTTGAAATCCAGTGTCACCGAACGCTTGCCGGCATTCTGGGCGAGAAAAGAGACGCCCATTAGATCGCGGTTGAGCGCCGGATCCGCGCCGAGCTGGCGGGCGAGATCTCCACCCTGGGGTCGCTCGACCTTGATCACCTCGGCACCGAGATGGGCCAGCTGATGACAGCAGAACGGGCCGGCCAGCACATTGGTCAGATCGAGTACCCGGTAACCGGTTAACGGCGATGACATCATTCCTCCTGATGAAACGAATTCTTTCAGAGAGAATATGGTTGCGAGGAGTTGGTTGCAATAGCGTTTTGCCTGTCGCAACATTCGCCATTAGTCCAAGTCAGAATTTGCATGATCGGAATGTCCATTATCGAAAGGAGCGTCATATGGCCCAACGGCGCGTCGAGGCCGTCGAGCGAGCACTGACTCTGCTCGAGGCGTTCTCCCAGGAGCGGCGAGAGTTTTCACTGACCGAGCTGGCCAATGCCACCGGGTTTTACAAGAGCACCATCCTGCGACTGATGTCGTCGCTGGAACACTTCGGCTATGTCACTCGTGACGAGCGCGGCATCTATCGGGTCGGTCCGGCGGTGTCGCGCCTGGCCCCGCTGGCGGGGGACGGGCCACAGCTCGAGAACCTGGTGCGGCCGATTCTGGAATCGTTGCGTGATGCCAGCGAGGAGACCGCCTCCTTCTATGTGCGTGACGGCGATCACCGCATCTGTCGGCTGCGCGAAAACGGTCGGCTGGAGGTGCGCCACCATCTCGAGGAAGGCGTAAGACTGCCGCTGGGGCGCGGCGCGGCAGGTCGGGTGCTCAATTACGAGACCCCGCGGGGCCAGGTCGCGGTATCGAGCGGCGAGCGCCAGGCCGGCCTGTCGGCGGCGGCGATCGGTATCTACAACGGCGAGGGCGAGTTGATGGGCGCCTTGGCGCTATCCGGTCCCAGCGAGCGGTTCACGACGGCGGTCAAGGATCGTCATACGCCTTTGCTGATCCAGTACGCACCCCGTCTCGAGCGGCAATGGCCTCGTGCACTACGTGCCAGCTGACGCTCGCTGCATCGCCAGTCCGTAAGAAAAGCCTACAAGACTCGACAGGAGCCGGCGGTGGTTCGAGAGAGCGCCAGAACAACGGCCGGCTCGCTGGCGAGCCGGCCGTTTTCGATTGCTGACCTTACTGGATCAGGCCGACCTCTCTGGAGATCGTTTCGATATCGGCGATCTGCTGGTGGACATAATCCTTGAAGGCATCACCACTGCGATCGAACGGAATCAACCCGTTCTGCTTCATGACATCCTTCCATTCCTGACTTTCATAGACCTTGTGCAGGGCATCTTCCCACCAGGCAACGTCTTCGTCGGAGAGCTTCGGTGGCAGGTAGAATCCGCGCCAGTTGATGCCCTCGACATCCACGCCCTGTTCCTTGGCAGTGGGGAATTCGCTGAGGGCGCCGGGCAGGCGGCCATCGGCGAGAACCGCCAGGACGCGTAGATCGCCGGATTCGACGAAGCCGAGAATTTCCGAGGCGTCGCCGGAGAAGGCGTTGATATGGCCGCCGACGACCTGCGTCATCGCCTCGCCGCCGCCGTCGAACGGCAGATACTTGATCTTGTTCAACGGTTTGATGCCGTCGGCGCGAGCCATCATCAAAACCTTGAGATGGTCCCATCCGCCGCTGGCGCTGCCGCCGGCGAAACTGACGCTGGAAGGCTTCTTCTCCATCGCGTCCAGCAGGTCCTCGAGGGTCTGGTAGGGTGAGTCCTTGCTTACCGCGATCACGCCGTAGTCGGCGCCGACGGTGCCGGCCCAGTTGACCATGTCGGCGTTCATGCCGGGGAACTGATGCTGGGCCAGGCGAGTGGTGGTCGAGGTAGACGCCGAAACGATGACGTCGTTCTGGCCGGCGCGCTTGGTCACCACGTGGGAGAACGCGACCCCACCGCTGGCCCCCGGCATGTTGGTGGTCTGGACGCTGCCGTCGATGGCGCCGATTTCACTCAGCACCTGCCCCACGCTGCGACAGGTGAAATCCCAGCCACCGCCGGGATTGGCGGGTGCGATACAGTCGATCTTCCCGCTCGGACCGGCCGCCTGGGCCGACAGGGACAGCGTTGCCAACGCGAGCGCGGCGCAGAGTGCGGATGGCTTCAAGGACAGCAATTTCATGGCGTCTCCATTATTCTCTTTTGTAGAACCTGTTTCGACAGTGAAAATTATTCCGGCGCGGGAACGGGGTCAATCTCGAAGCCCTCAATTGCGACTAAAGAATACTGTCAGAAGCTATAATGTTCTTTCAGGTAGAACTTTCTGGCTCAAGAGGCGTCCGTCGGTCACGGAGACGGCGAAGCGGGACAGGCGATAGTCGACGGCGAAAAAGGCGAGCCCAGGTTTTATCTCCGCGAAGGAAGCGTCAAACTAGCCCGGCGTGTAGCCGTGGTCGGAAGAGCTGGCGCTCGCTCGGTGTTTTGATGAGAACGCTGGGTCATCCTTTTTCAGCGAGACGGTGTTTTATGGCGTTACGACAATCGACCCGTATCAACAAGTACATCAGCGAAAGCGGGATGTGCTCTCGTCGGGAAGCCGATCGCTTCGTGGAGCAAGGCAACGTGTGGATCAACGGTCGCCGAGCGACGACCGGTGACCAGGTAGTGGCGGGGGATCGGGTCAAGGTCAACGGCCAGGATATCGAGCCTCAGGAAGAGGAGGATCTGATCCTGATCGCGCTGAACAAGCCGGTGGGCATCGTCAGCACCACCGAGTCCAGCGAGAAGGACAATATCGTCGAGTTCGTCAAGCACGGCGCGCGTATCTTCCCCATCGGCCGGCTCGACAAGGACTCCCAGGGGCTGATCTTCCTGACCAACAACGGCGATCTGGTCAACAAGATCCTGCGCGCCAACAATCATCACGAGAAAGAGTATCAGGTGACGGTCAACAAGCCGGTCACCGATGAGTTCGTCGACGGCATGCAACGTGGCGTGCCGATTCTGGGCAAGGTGACGAAGCGTTGTCAGGTACAGAAAGAATCGACGTTCGTGTTCACCATTACGCTGGTCCAGGGTCTCAACCGCCAGATACGCAGGATGTGTGAATACTTCGGCTACGAAGTCACTCAGCTGGTGCGTACCCGAATCATGAATGTCTCGCTCAAGGGCTTGGCGCTAGGGGACTGGCGGGATCTCACCCCGAAAGAGATCGACACCATTGTTGCGTTGACGGAAAGCTCCGAAACCGGGGCGGAGACAAAGAGACCTGCCAAGCCAAATCAGCGCTCCCGCTCGGGGGCAGGGAAGGCCCGAACCGGGGCCGGGGCTGGAACCAAATCCGGGGGCGGGGCTGGAACCAAGCCCGGGGCCAAGTCCGGAAACAGGCCCGGGTCCAAGTCCGGAGACAAGTCCACTACAGCCAAGCCACTGCCCAAGGGCAAGACGGCCGCGGGTGGCAAGGCGCGTTCCGGTCCCAAAGGCGGTGTGGCCGGAAAGCCTCACCCGAAGGCCAAGGCCTCCGGCGGCGGCAAGCCTGGTACAAAGCAAAAGGCAGGCGGCAAGCCCGTTGGTAAAGGTCGAGCGGGCAAGCCGGGCGGCCATGCCAAGGGTGCCCGGCCCAAAAAGCGTTAGCTGACAGCGTTGACGCCAGCCTTGGCGACCTGGACGTCCTGATCCGGCTTGACCCCTGAAACGCCGACGCTGCCGATCACGTGTCCCTCGTGAATCACCGGCACCCCACCAGCCAACAGTGCCGTCATCGGGGCGGTCACGAAGGCGGTACGGCCGTTGTTGATCATATCCTCGAAGACCTGGGTTTCCTTGCGCCCGGTCGCCGCGTTACGTGCCTTTTCGGTCGCCACGCCAGCGCTGAACGGCGCGGCGCCATTCATGCGGCGCAGGCCGAGCAGATGGCCGCCGTCATCGGCGACGGCGATGGTGACCGCCCAGCCCTGAGCTTCGGCTTCGGTCTGCGCGGCATCCAGAATGGCATTGACGTCGTTGAGTTCGAGTGCGGATTTAGTGAGCATCGGTCGTCCTTTCGAGAGAGTGCGTAGAGAGAGTACGTAGAGAGCGTACGCGTTGCGGGCTACCGAAAGCCGGTCGCCCTTGAGTCAGCTTGGCTTTGAATTAGTCCGCCCATGAATCAGTCCGTCCTTGAATCACTGGTCTCCAGGCATTCATCCACCAGTTCGATCCAGTGACGGACCGGTGTCCGACCGGCGCCGTTGAGATGGCTCTGGCAGCCGATATTGGCGGTGACGATGGTATCCGGCGCTTGCGCTTCCAGCGCGTCCAGCTTGTTGTCGCGCAGCCGCTTGGCCAACGTCGGTTGGGTGATCGAATAGGTCCCGGCGGAACCGCAGCAGAGATGACCATCCTGCACCGGCGCCAGCGCGAATCCCAGCCGTGTGAGTACGGTTTCGACGGCACCGCCCAGTTTCTGCGCATGCTGAAGCGTGCACGGGCAGTGAAACGCCAGCCGCGCTGCCGGATGCTGTTCTCCCAGCGCTTCCAGATCCTCTTCCCGCAGGATCTCGACCAGATCCTTGGCCAGCTCGCTGACACGTCTTGCCTTGGTGGCGTACTCGGGGTCGTCGGCCAGCATTTCCCCATACTCCTTGACGAAGGCGCCACAGCCGCTGGCGGTCTGGACGATCGCTTCCACGCTGGCGGTACCCGCTTCACCCGTGCTCTGGATCAGCGGCCACCAGGCATCGATATTGGCGCGCATGCGCTCGCGTCCGGCGTCCTGGGCATTGAGATGAAAATCGATGGCGCCACAGCAGCCGGCTTCCCGGGCCGGCTTGACGCCGATACCCAGTCGGTCGAGCACCCGTGCCGTGGCGTCGTTGGTGTTCGGCGCCAGTCCAGGCTGCACGCAGCCTTCCAGGATCAGCATCTGGCGGGCGTGGCGGGCAGGGTCGGGGCGTTGGTGGCGAAGAGGTTGCCGCGGCGGCTGGCGGGCCGGAATCTTGTCGCGCAGATCGTGCGGCGCCAGCGGGCGAAACGTCTGGCCCAGGGCCAGCAGGGCCTGGAAGCGTTTGGGTTCGACCAGCGCCGTGCGAAGGCCCAGGCGCAGGGCGCGCTCGCCGGGCCGGCGGCCGACCCGGCGGTCGATTTCGGCCCGGCCGATATCCAGCAGCTTGTGATATTCGACGCCGGAGGGACAGGTTGTCTCGCAGCTGCGACAGCTCAGGCAACGGTCCAGGTGCAACTGCGTCTCCTGGGTGACCTGTTCGTCGCCGTCTTCGCTTTCCAGCAGCTCCTTGATCAGGTAAATGCGCCCGCGCGGGCCGTCGCGCTCGTCACCCAGCAGTTGATAGGTCGGGCAGGTCGCGTTGCAGAAGCCACAGTGCACGCAGGTGCGCAGAATGCGATCGGCCTCGACGATATGCGGCTTCGCGCGGGCGGCTTCGGAGAAATGGGTCTGCATGGGGTAAAGGTCTCCTCACCACTCGGCGTAAAGCCGACCGGGGTTGAAAATCGTCTGGGGGTCGAGTCGGTCCTTGAGCTGGCGGTGATATTTGGCCAGGACCGGTGCCAGCGGCGTGAAAGGCGAATCGCCGCTGGCGCCGGGCGTGAATCGTGTGGCGTGACCGCCGGCGGCAATGGCGGCCTCGTGGATGTGGACGTCGGTGCGCGGGTCGTCCTCGAAACCGCTTCCCTCGGCACTTTTCAGCCAGCGCTGCGCGCCGCCCCAATCGACGAGCCAGTCGCCCTCGAGCGAAGGCGTACGGGCCAGCGCCGGCAGCGACAGACGCCACAGGGTCCGCTCGGCAACGGTATCGGCAGCGTCATCGACAGCGCCATCGAGAGCGTCATCGAAGAAGGGCAGCCGCTGCTCGCGTAGCTGCTCCCAGAACAGCGGCTCTTCCGGTTCACCGCCAAGGCGTTGACGCATGGCCGATACCGACCCTTCGCCGCCTTCAAGGCGTATATGCAGCGCTTCCCCATCGTGGGCGGCGCCGGTGATCGGCAAGGGTTCTCGACCCCAGGCCGTCAAACGCTCGAGCGCTTCGGCCAGCGGCAGTTCGAGTCGCAGACAGGCGTGCGCCTGGGGAATGGGAAGCACTTTGAACGAGACTTCGGTCAGCACGCCGAGCGTGCCCTGGGCGCCGACCATCAACCGCGAGAGATCGTAGCCGGCAACGTTCTTCATCACCTCGCCGCCGAATCGCAGCAGCTTGCCATCAAAGGTAATGACGCGAACGCCGAGCACGAAATCGCGTACGGCACCGACCCACGGGCGACGGGGGCCGGAAAGCCCGGCCGCGACCATGCCACCCACCGTGGCGTTGTCACCGAAGTGCGGCGGTTCGAAGGCAAGACGCTGGCCGTTGTCGGCGAGCACCCGTTCGAGATCGCGAAGCCGAGTGCCGGCGCGCACGGTCGCTACCAGCTCCACCGGATCGTAATGCACGATGCCGTGGTGGCCGGTGGTGGAGAGCGACTGCGCGGCATCGACCTGGCGACCGTAGAACGCCTTGGTGTCACCGCCGACGATTCGCAGCGTGGCTCGCTCGGCCTGGGCGCGCGCGACCTGCTCGCAGAGCGCCTCGCTATCGTCATTGCCCGCCAGCGCATCCGGCCCGGGTTCGTCCGCCGAGGTGTATTCCGGCCGCTGATCCTGCAGATGAGTCATGGGCGTGGTTCCTGTTTCTGAAGCGGCGTGGCGCTATGCCTCGTATCAGCGCTTAAAATCTGGGCAGCTCGGGATGCGGCAGCTCACCGTGATGCACGTGCATGGCACCGAATTCGGCGCAGCGGGCCAGCGTCGGAATGTTCTTGCCGGGATTGAGCAGCCGGCGCTCGTCGAAGGCGGACTTCACCGCATGAAACAGGGTGATCTCGTCGGCGGCGAACTGGGTGCACATCTGGTTGAGCTTTTCGCGGCCGACGCCGTGCTCGCCGGTAATGGTGCCGCCCGCCTCGACGCACAGCTCGAGAATCCTGCCGCCGAGTGCTTCCGTGGCTTCGAGCTCGCCCGGCTGATTGGCGTCGAACAGGATCAGCGGATGAAGATTGCCATCGCCGGCGTGGAAAACGTTGGCGACCCGCAGTCCGTAATGCGCGGAAAGTTCGTTGATGCCCTTGAGCACGCGCGGCAGTTCGCGCCGGGGAATGGTGCCGTCGATGCAGTAATAGTCCGGCGACATCCGGCCCACGGCGGGGAAGGCGGCCTTGCGTCCGGCCCAGAACAGCTGGCGTTCGGCATCGTCGCGGGCGAGCTGGATCTGGGTCGCGCCGGCAGCGTTGAGCAGCTCGCGAACCCGCTCGCAGTCGGCCTGCACGTCGACCTCGACGCCGTCCAGTTCGCACAGCAGGATCGCCTGAGCCTCGACCGGGTAGCCGGCGTGAACGAAATCCTCGGCGGCGCGAATCGCCAGGTTGTCCATCATCTCGAGTCCACCGGGAATGCAGCCGGCGGCGATGATGTCCCCGACTGCTCTGGCGGCCAGCTCGACGTCGTCGAAGCAGGCCATCAGCACCTTGGCCACTTCCGGCTTGGGCAATAGTCGCACCGTGACCTCGGTGATCACCCCGAGCATCCCCTCCGAGCCCATGAACAGCGCCAGCAGGTCGTAGCCGGGGGTGTCCAGCGACTCCCCGCCGAGGGTCATGCGCTCGCCCTCGATGGTGACGATCTCCACGCTCAACACGTTATGGACGGTGAGGCCGTACTTCAGGCAGTGCACGCCGCCGGCGTTCTCGGCGACGTTGCCGCCGATCGAACAGGCGATCTGCGACGACGGATCAGGCGCGTAGTAAAGCCCGTAGGGGGCGGCCGCCTCGCTGATCGCCAGGTTGCGCACGCCGGGCTGAACGCGGGCGATGCGGGCATCGGCATCGACGCTCAGGATCTTGTTGAAGCGAGACATCACCAGCAGCACGCCTTTTTCCAGCGGCAGCGCACCGCCGGAGAGGCCGGTACCGGCACCGCGTGTCACCACCGGCACGTGATGTTCGTAGCAGACCCGCATCAACGCCTCGACCTCGGCCAGCGTCGTGGGCATGGCCACCAGCATGGGCAGCACTCGATAGGCCGACAGCCCGTCGCATTCGAACGGGCGCAGATCTTCCTCGCGACCGAGCAGTGTCAACTGGGGGGCGACTGCCAGGATGGCCGCCATCAGCGCCGACTTGTCGACGTCGGCGATATCGCCATCGATGCGTTCGTCGTAAAGCAGTTCCATGACTTCTCCTGGAGCCGGTCGGCGGCAGGTACGGTTCGAAAGAATGGCGTTTGTGGAAGGGCTTTCCACATTGGCGATGCGATCATTCTGTGGAAGGCCGTCGTCGGGGGCTATTAGCCAAAAGCCCAACGAACGGATAAAGGGTCAGATCACGGGGCGATAAAGGTGTCGCGACGAGAGAGCGACTCCCGGCGGTGCCGGGAGTCGTGGGGAGCGGCGAGTCGGTGGCGATTCGCCGCCTTGTTCATTTTGGTTCTATCTGTACGCGGTCAGCCGCCCATGAGGGGGTCTTCAAAGCCGAACACGTAGAACGCCAGCAGCCCGATGGTCCCCGCGAACAGGCAGTAGTAGATCGTCGGCAGGATCGTCTTGCGCAGCGTCGTACCCTCGCGACCCAGCAGCCCGACGGTGGCCGAGGCCGCCACCACGTTGTGGATCGCGATCATGTTGCCGGCGGCGGCGCCCACCGCCTGCAGCGAGATCATCATCGCGGTGGAGACGCCGAGCACTTCGGCGACATTGAACTGGAACGCCGCCAGCATCAGATTGGAGACGGTGTTGGAGCCGGCAATGAACGCACCAAGCGCGCCGACTGCCGGGGCGAACAGCGGGTAGATCTGGCCCACGCCATCGGCGACCAGCTGGGCCATGGCGACAGGCATCGAGACCAGGTCGGACTCGTTGACACCGGAGTTGATCAGGATCCGCACCATCGGAATCGTGAACAGCAGCACGAAACCGGCGCCGAAGATGGTCTTGGAGGACTCGGCAAAAGCGGCCTTGACCTGCGGGGCGCGCATGCGATGGAGGAAGATCGTGCAGATGACGGCGATCAGGATGATGCCGCCGGGCAGATACAGCCACTCGACGCTACCGGAGACGCCCTGTTCGCCCAGAATGTTGCTCCAGCCGGTACTGATCGACGACAGCCCCGCCTTGACCGAGGGGATGGTGCGCGAGATCACCAGCAGGATGGCGACGATGACGTAGGGCATCCAGCCGCGAAGAGTCGACATCGGCGCGCGCCCGGCGACGTCGTCGACCTTGATCTCGATGGTGCCGATCCACTCTGCAGGCCATTTCGAGCGCTCCGGGAAGTCCCAGGTGTCCTTGGGCAGCAGGAAGCCCTTGCGCGCCGCCGGGACCACGATTGCGAGCCCGATCAGGCCGCCCAGCAGCGACGGGAATTCAGGCCCCAGAAATACGCCGACCAGCATCGAGGGCACCACGAAGCTGACGCCGACGAACAGCGCGAACGGCGTGATCGACAAGCCTTCGGTCCAGGAACGATTCTCGCCGAAGAAACGCACCATTACGATGACCAGAATCAGCGGCATGAACACCCCGATGATGCCGTGAGTAATGACGACTTCAGAGGTGATCAGGCGGAAATAGGTTTCCCAGGTCGAGCCGTTGGTGGTGAGCTGATCGGCAATCGCTACCTGATTCACGCCACCGGTGACACCGACCACGATCGGGGTGCCGACGGCGCCGAACGACACCGGCGTCGACTGCAGCATCATGCCGACGACCACGGCAGCCAGCGCCGGAAAGCCCAGCGCCACCATCAGCGGGGCGGCCACGGCGGCCGGCGTACCGAAGCCGGAAGCGCCCTCGATGAAGCAGCCGAACAGCCAGGCAACGATCAGCGCCTGGACGCGTCGATCAGGGCTGATCCCGGAGAAACCGTTGCGGATCGCCATGATGCCGCCCGAGTGTTTCAGCGTGTTGAGCAGCAGGATCGCGCCGAAGATGATCCACAGCAGCGATACGGTCATGATCAGCCCCTGCAGCGTCGAGGCCAGCACGCGAGTCCCGGTCATGTCCCAGGCCAGCAGGGCGATCAGTACCGCGACGACGAACACGATCGGCATCGCCGTACGCGCCGCCATGCGGAAGCCGATCAGCAGAACCCCCGCCAGCACCAGCGGCAGGAAGGCGAGCAGAGAGAGCAGCGTTTGATCCATATCGAAAGCCCCTGTGTCGTTATTATCAGCTTCGTTTATCGCCAGGATGGCATCGCCGAGCAGCGACGAAACGCTCGATCCGCTCCGGTAGCCGGCGCAGCGATTGACTCGGAAGATAACCACAGGCGGTCTCGCTGCCAATCGTGGTCATCGGGTCTGACCTTTAGGCGGAGAGACCCGCAAGCGCTTTCCAAGTCATTGATCGGTAAAGGGTTGGAAACCTGTTGCAGGGGTGGAAACGGGAGCGGTTGGCGTTGGCGTTGCGACTAATGGACATCGCCGCCTCACCGGGAGGGTGAGGCGGCGATGATGTCGAGGCAAGAAAGGGCTGGCGACGGGTTCCGGGGAAACAGCCCGGCGCCAGAGCCGTCAGCCGGTGGCGAGCACACCGGTCTCGGCTTCGACCTGCTCGGTGGACATCAACTCGAGCGTCACCGGAATCGACTTGCCGGCGATGGTGTTGCTCTGCCGATCCCGATTGGCCAGCGGAATCAGATCGTTGACTTCAGGATAGTAGGCGCCGAGACAGTTCTCCGGCAGGTCGTAGGCGATGATCTTGAAGCCCGAGACCTGACGTTCAATGCCGTCGTGGCTCACCGCTCTCAAGGTGACCCGGTTGCCGGCTTCGAAACCGTGCTTCTCGATGTCGGCGGGGTTCATCATCAGCACCATGCGGGTGCCGTAGATATCCCGATAGCGGTCGTCATAGGAGTAGACCGTGGTATTGAACTGATCGTGCCCGCGGATCGACAGCAGCTGAAAATGGGCCGCGCCCGGTTCGGACGCATCTTCGGTGAGATGGTCGTCGGGAAACAGGAAGTTGGCCTTGCCGGAGTCGGTGTTCCAGATCCGATCGCGGGCGGCGATATCAAGATGAAATACACCCTTCGCTGCCAGACGTTGATTGAAATCGTAAAAGGTGTCCGGCTGCGTCGCCTCGATCTTGTCGCGGATGCGCGCGTAATCCTCGGCAAGCCACTCCCAGTCGACCTTGGCGTTGGGCGCCAAGGTCGCCTTGCCGAGCCCGGCGACGATGGCGATCTCCGAGCGCAGATGCTCTGACGCCGGCTCCAGCGCGCCCTTGGAGCCCTGCACGTTGCACATGCCGTCTTCGATGGTGATGGTCTGCTCGACACCGGCCTGAACGTCCTTCTCGGTACGCGCCAGTGCCGGCAGCAGATAGGCCGCCTTGCCGTGAATCAGATGGCTGCGATTGAGCTTGGTGGCGATCTGGACGGTGAGCGGTATGTCGCCGACATGGGCGGCGACGCGGGCCTGATCGGCGATCGCGCGGAAGAAGTTGCCGCCCATGCCGAGAAACGCATCGACTTCGTCACGCAGGATCGCCTCGCAGCAGAGCGACACGTCGTGACCGTGCTCGCGCAGACATTCGATCCCGAACACCTCGTCCATCTTCGACAGGAACGCCTCGCCGGACTTGTGGAAGATCCCCACGGTGCGATCGCCCTGGACGTTGGAGTGGCCGCGAACCGGGCAGGCGCCGGCGCCACGCCGACCGATATGACCGCCCATCAGCAGCAGATTGAGAATCTGGTGGACGTTATCGCCGCCGCGAATGTGCTGGGTGATGCCCATGCCCCAGCAGCAGATCACGCGCCCGGCCCGCATCCAGGCGCGGGCGGCTTCCTCGATCGCCGCCCGTTCGAGACCGCTGTGACGCTCGATGCGCTCCCAGGGCAGGCTACGGCAATGGTCGGCAAACGCGCTGAAGCCGTCGGTATGCATCGCGATGAAGTCGTGATCGATGACACCCTTGGCGCCGCTGGCCAGCGCCTCTTCGTCAACCTCGACGATGTGCTTGCACATACCCTGGATCGCGGCGATATCGCCGCCGATGCGCACCTGATGATACTGGGAGCTGATCGGCACGCCGTGGTTGGTCAGCATGTCCTTGGGCGTCTGCGGATTGGCGAACTTGACCAGCGCCCGTTCGCGCAGCGGGTTGAAGGTGATGACCTCGGCGCCGCGCAGTCGTGCCTCGTGCAGCAGCCCCATCATTCGCGGGCTGTTGGTGCCGGCATTCTGGCCGAACAGGAAGATGCAGTCGGTATGTTCGAAATCGTCCAGTACCGTGGTCGCCTTGCCGACCCCGATGCTCTGGGGCAGCGCCACCGTGGTGGTCTCGTGGCACATGTTGGAGCAATCGGGAAAGTTGTGCGTGCCGAGCATGCGACCGTACAGCTGCCATAGGAACGCCGCCTCGTTGGAGGTGCGACCCGAGGTGTAGAGTTCGACGCGTTTGGGGTCGAAGGACTTCACCCGCTCGCCGATCTCGCGAAAGGCGGTCTCCCAGTCGATCGGATCGTACTTGTCGGTCGCCGGGTTGTAGCGCAGCGGATGCGTCAGCCGGCCCTGTTTCTCCAGGGCGTGATCCGACCAGCCGTGCAGCTCGGAAACGGTGTGCTTGGCGAAGAATTCCGGCGTGGTCCGCGCGGCCGTTGCCTCCCAGGCGACCGCCTTGGCGCCGTTTTCGCAGAACTCCGCCGGGCCGGGTTTTTCCGGATTGGGCCAGGCGCAGCTGGGGCATTCGAAGCCACCCTCGGGGTGGTTGATCTTGAACATCAGCCCGTTGCCCTTGAACGGCACCTTCTCGCGCAGGAAATGCGATTCGGTGGCCTGAATCGACTGCCAGCCGCCGCCCGGCGCATCGTGTTTGCCCTGCTTGCCATGCAACTCGTCGTCCTTGAGTCGGCGTACCATGATCTACTCCTTCGTGACCGATCTGAGGTGGTAAACCCGCCGTGCTCCTGTCTGAAAAGTCCTGCCTGAAAAGGTGACTCGCAGGCTCACGGTATGACTGCTATCCGTAACAGTATGGCAACGATTTCCGATCTTCGCCGACGCGATGTGGATCGTCAGCGCGTGTTCCGGGTTTGACGGCTTACTCTCCCTTGGACATGCTGCGACCACTGCAGCGTGATAACTGTATCTGACGAGGAGTGTGACATGGGCCGCAAGATGTTCGATCTGTGCGGGCGCGACGAGCGTCTGCGATTCTCTCCCTACTGCTGGCGGGTCAAGTATGCGCTGGCCCATAAAGGGCTCGATTGCGAGTTCGTCCCGTGGAAGTTCACCGACAAGGAGACGATCGCCTTCTCCGATCAGTCGAAGGTGCCGGTACTGGTCGATGGCGACGAGACCGTCGTCGACAGCTACGAGATCTTCCGCTATCTCGATCGGGCCTATCCCGACAAGCCGCTGCTGGGAGGCGAGACGGCCGAGGCTCGGGCAAGATTCTTCAAGTTCTACGCCGAGCGCTCGCTGGCGCCGGGCGTGATGCGCACCATTCTGATGGACGTATTCAACGCCGTGCATCCCGACGACCGCGACTATTTCCGCACCACTCGTGAGAAGGCATTCGGGCGCACGCTCGAGGAGATGCATTCGCCGAGTCAGGGACTGTCGATGCTCGACAAGGCGCTGGAGCCGATGCGCGGACGGCTGGATGAATCGCCGTTCCTGGAAGGCGACGAAGCCGGCGCGTCGGATTATCTGGTGGTGGGCGCGTTCATGTGGGCACGCGTCTGTTCGGCGGCGGATCTGGTCTCCAACGCTGACCCGGTCTATGCCTGGTTCCAGCGCATGCTGGATCTGCACGGTGGCGTCGGCCGCAACGCCACACGGATCGTCGATCTCGAGGGTGCGTACGCCAACTGAACGCAGGCTTCTAGCGGGTTTTCATCGGGGCCAGATGACTGGGGGCGACGTCAATGAGAGACGTCGCCTCGCGTAAGGCCTATCCTGACAGCATCCGGCTTACCGCCGGGCGTCACGACAGGAGCCTGTGATGATCGACCTCTATTATTGGACGACCCCCAACGGTCACAAGATCACGCTTTTCCTCGAGGAAGCGGGGCTCGACTATCGTATCCACCCGATCAATATCGGCAAGGGCGAGCAGTTCGCGGCCGAGTTTCTCGAAATCGCTCCCAACAACCGCATTCCCGCTATCGTCGATCGTGCACCGGCCGACGGTGGTCAGCCGCTATCGCTGTTCGAGTCCGGCGCGATACTCGAATATCTGGCCGACAAGAGCGGCAAGTTTCTGCCCAAGAGCGGGCGCCAGCGTTATCGCGTGCTGCAGTGGCTCAACTGGCAGATGGGCGGGCTGGGGCCGATGGCGGGCCAGAACCATCACTTCCGTCACTATGCGCCGAAGAAGATCGATTACGCCATCGAGCGGTACATGAATGAGACCTCGCGGCTCTACCGCGTCCTCGACAAGCAGCTCGACGCCAACGATTACGTCGCCGGCGACGACTACTCCATCGCCGATATGGCGATCTGGCCGTGGATCAAGCCGTTCGAGAAGCAGGGTCAGGATCTGGAGGATTACCCCAGCCTGCAGCGCTGGTTCGAGCAGGTCGGCAACCGCGAGGCCGTCAGAACCGCCTACGCCAAGGCGGAAGAGATCAACCCGCAGAACAATGTGGAAATGACCGACGAGGCGCGCAAACACCTGTTCGGGCGCCAGTAGCGCCGACGCCAGATTTGGCAACGTCGACGACAACCCCGGCCTTGGCCGGGGTTGTCGTTTTGCGGTCTAGCCGGCAAAAAATTCCCGGACCTGGCGAAACGCGGTCGAGAAATAGAGCTCGTAGGTGTCCTTCTCGACGAAGCCGATATGCGGTGTGGCCAGCACGCGGGGGTGGGCCTGGTAAGCGTTGGCACCGTCGGGTTCATTCTCGTAGACATCCAGCGCTGCCGCTCCCGGGCGGCCGGCGTCGAGGGCATCGAGCAGCGCACCGGGTCGGATCAGCTCGGCCCGGCTGGTATTGACCAGCAGCGCGTCGGCGCGCATGGCGGCAAGGTCCGCCGGCGTGATCATGCCGCGAGTGTCATCGCTGAGCTTGAGATGCAGGGTGATCACATCGCAGCGGGCGAGGAAGGCGTGTCGATCGGGCTCGAATTCGATCCCTAGTTCGAAGGCGCGCCCGGCGCTGCTTTCCCGACCATGCGCGACGACGTTCATGCCGAAAGCCTGGGCGTAACCGGCGATCAGACTGCCGATCTTGCCCAGGCCCCAGATACCCAGCATGCGCCCATGCACGGCATGGCCCAGCGATTCCGCTTCGAGACGCTCGTTGGTGCGCTGCCAGTCGCCCTCGGCCTGTCGGGTGAGATAGCCGCCCAGCCGCCGACAGCCGGCCATAATCAGCAGCCAGCTGAGCTCCGCCGGGGCGATCGGCGAACCGCCGCCGTCGCGAACGGCGATGCCCAGTTCCTCGCAGGCCTCGACGTCGATGGCCGAGGAGAGACGCCCGGTCTGGACCACCAGCTTGAGGTCCGGCAGCTGCGCCAGCAGTTCGCGGGTCAACGAGGTGCGTTCGCGGATCAGGATGATGGCGTCGCTCTCCGCCAGGCGCGCGGGCAGCGCCTCGTCTTCGAGATGTCGATGTTCGATGTCCAGGCGCACATCGCTGCCGTCTAGCTCGTGAGCGGCGTCGAGAAAGGCACAGCATCCCTGATAGTCGTCCAAGACCGTAACCGTTATCGACATGACAGCTCCTCGAGATGATGGCGTTTGCGCATTGTTGGCACTTTCGTCATCGGCTGTCGAGTCGCTTTCACCGTCTTCGATTGCCGGTTTTCGGTTCAGCTCTCTTCCCGCTCCAGGAACTTGCGTACCCGCTCGGTACTGGGGTTGGTGAAGAACGTCTCCGGGTCGGCCTGCTCGATGATCAGCCCCTTGTCCAGAAACACGACCTTGTCGGAAACCGCGCGGGAGAACGCCATCTCGTGGGTGACGACGATCATGGTGTATCCCTCGGCGGAGAGATCCTTGATCACCGCCAGCACCTCGCCGACCAGTTCCGGATCGAGTGCCGACGTCGGCTCGTCGAACAGCATCACTTCCGGCTGCATCGCCAGCGCCCGGGCGATCGCCACGCGCTGCTTCTGGCCGCCGGAGAGGGTGCCGGGATAGGCATCGGCCTTGGCCGACATGCCGACCTTTTCCAGCAGTTCGCGAGCGTGAGCTTCGGCCTCGGCTTTCGATTTACCCAGCACGTGGATCGGCGCTTCGGTGACGTTGTGCAGCACGTTGAGATGCGGCCAAAGGTTGAAGCTCTGGAAGACCATGCCGGTACGGGCGCGAACCCTGGCCAGCTCGCGAACCGGCATGGGACGCCCGGCATCGTTGACGCCGATGCGCTGGCCGCCGATGTGGATGCTGCCGCGGTCGGGCTGCTCCAGCCAGTTGATGCAGCGCAACAGCGTCGATTTACCGGAGCCGGAGGAGCCCAGGATCGTCACCACGTCGCCCTCGCGCACCTCCAGATCCACGTCGCGCAGGACCTCGACGCCGTCGAAACTCTTTGAGAGATGGCGGATCGAGACTGCGGCTCGCTCGCTGCGGGCTGCGCCGGTCGCGGTTTGTTCAGACCTGACTCTTTCGGATGTGTTCTTCTCAAACATTATCGAATCCCCGTTTGGCGCTGAAACGGCCGCACTGTTTGACGATGATCTCCATGACCACGCTGACCGCCCAGTAGAAGCCGATGACCACGATGAAGGCCTCGGTGGGAATGAAATAGGTTCCCGACAGGCTGTTGGCGGCGGCGGTGAGCTCTCGCACGGTGATGATCACCAGAAAGGCGGTGTCCTTGAGCGCGTAGATCAGCTGGTTGCCCAGCAGCGGCCGGGTCTGCATCACGATCTGGGGCAGAATCAGGCGGAAGAACATCTTGCCCTTGGTGAAGCCGTGGGCCTTGGCGGCTTCGACCTGACCGGGCGGAAAGGTCAGCCGCGCGCCGCGGAATATCTCGGCGAAGTAGCAGCCGTGGTAGACCGCCAGTGCCCCGACGCCGGACCACCAGGCATCGAGGCGAATATCGAACGCCGGCAGGCCGTAGTAGAGCAGATAGGCCAGGATCAGAAACGGCAGCATCCGCATGCCGTCGATGAATACCCGCAGCGGCACGGTCAGGCGAGGGCGGCTGCCCTCCAGCAGATAGAGCATGCCGCAGCCGATCAGGAATGCAGCGCTGATCGACAGGCCGAAGATCTCCATCGTGCTGAAGAACCCGCTCCAGAACTGATCGCGAGCGCTCCACAGAATTTCCCAGTTACTCATGGCGCCTCCGCAGCGTTTCGTTCCACCGCTTCTGTCGTCGTGGTCTCATCACACCGCCAGCCGATTGGCGCGACGTTCGGCAATTCGCTGCAGCCAGACCAGACAGCCAATCGCGGCCATGTAGAGCGCGCAGGCGACCAGAATCGGTGGCAGAGGTTCGTAGGTGACGGCCGAGATGCGATTGGTGACCCGGGTCAGGTCGACGATCCCGATCACCGCGATCGCCGGGCTGCCCTTGATCAGAAACGACATCTCGTTGATCAACCCGGGGAGGCTGGTGATCATCATCTGCGGCAGCATGATGCGGCGGAACGTGACCCACGGCGTCATGCCGGCGGCCATGGCCGCCTCGCGCTGATCGCGGGAGAAGTTGCGAAAGGCGCTACGCCAGATTTCGGCGTTGAACGCCGTGGTGTTGAGCGTCAACGCCAGGATGCCGGCCACGTTGCGGTCGAGATTGATGCCGAAGGTCGGGGCGCTGAGAAAGATGAACAGCGCCAGCGTGACCAGCGGCGTGGCACGCGCCAGGCTGATGTAGAGCACCAGGATCTGGTCGACGACGGGAATGCGGGCGAGGCGGATCAGGGCCAGCATCAGGCCGGCTGTCACCCCGATGACGATGGAGACGCCGGATATCCAGATGGTCGTCCAGGCGCCTTCCATCAGCATGTGCCAGGCACTGGCATTCATGGGCGGCTCCCGAGGGCTTGAGAACGGGGAAGGCGCCGCGCAAACCTGCGGCGCCAAGGATGTTACGTGTCAGGCGCTGTGAGGTGTCAGGCGATGCGGTATGTCGTGCGACCTGACGATCAGGCGACCTGGATCAGTCGTCCAGCCCCGCCAGCTCGTGGAACTGCTCGACGCTTTCCAGCGGCTCGTCCGGGAGGTCGGGGAAGCTCTCGCCGAACCACTTCTCCTGCAGTTCGGCCAGACGGCCGGTCTCCTTCATGTGATCCAGGAACTTCGTCATGTAGGCGAGCAGTTCCGGGCTCGACTTGGGGATCGGCCAGGAGACGTAGCCGGCACCGGAAACCGCCGGACCCTTGGCAAAGACGTCCGGCTTGGAAGCCACCAGCGTGTTGACCGGCACCGCCGAATCGATCACGAAATCGAGACGGCCGTTGGCCAGGTCGGCGAAGGCTTCGGGGTAGGACTCGTACTGCACCACTTCACCCAGCTCGCCGCCGTCGTCCTCGAGCATCTTCTTCAGCTCCGGCAGTCGCGACAGCAGCACGCTGCCCGCCTGAACGCCCACTTTCTTGCCGCTGAGGTCGTCGACATCGCTGATGCTGTCGTCATCGGCGCGCTTGATCGCGAAATGCTGGGCAGAGGCATAGGGCGGGGTGTAGTTGAACACCCGCAGGCGTTCATCGGAGACCGACGCGCCGGTCAGCGCCATGTCGTACTGGCCGGTGGAGACGGCCGCTAGCAGGCCGGTCCAGGGCAGGATGTCCTGGCGGATCTCGAAGTCGGCGTAATTACGCAGCTCCTCGAGCATGTCGGTGTTGAAACCTTTGGCGTTGCCATCCTCGATGAAGTTGAACGGCGCGTAGTTGTCCTCCGTCGCCACGCTCAGATAGCCGCGGCTTTCGATTTCCGGCAGGTCGGCGGCGAAGGCCGTCAGCGACAGGGTCGACAGAGAAAGTGCCATCAGCGTACCGGCCATGGCCTTGGCAGCGAGACGTGGCAGCGGGAATCTGGCGGTGGGTTTGCGGTTCGGGAAGCGCATCATGAAGTACACCCTCTCATTGTTGTTGGTGTCGGTGATTGATCGTGATGATTGGTCGTGACGATTGCGTACCGATGATCCCACCCTAAAGAATCCGGGAGCGGTTGCTGTAGAGCCAGTTGATGAGCATCGGCTGGCCAGATCGGCGTTGCCGCCGGCAAATCAGGCGAGCGCTTTCAGCGCCGTGATCAGCGCATTGAAGGAATCGCCAGCGAGGCCGATGCCCACCAGCTGGCTGGCGCCCGGGCGTGGCGTGGCGGGTGTCCATTCGGCCCGTCCGCCGCTCCACTGAAAGACGTAGTGCCGGCCGTCGGCCTGGATGAAGCCCTTGGCCCGCGCCAGGCCGTCGGCATGCTCGACCAGCAACGCTTCCAGCGTTTGCCGTGTCAGCGAGGGGGGAAGGGTGATCGCGAAGCGCTGCCAGTCGGGGTCGCGATCGGCAGCGGGGGGATGCAGTGTCAGCGGTCGAGCCGGGGCGGGTTGTGGTGTCCGCTCGACGCTGGAATCAACGCCGGCACCAGCACGGGCGACCTGAGCCGCGGGGTTGAGCGACTGCAGCCGATGCATGAGAGATTCGCGCTCGGCCGGGTCGAGATCGTCGCCGCGGTTGAGCGAGAGCGTGTCGGCGCTGGCAATCTGGTCGGCCACCAGCTCGCCGACGCGACTGTCACCGAGGCGCTGCGCGAGACTGGCCAGATCGACCAGGGTGACGATCCGATCCAGACGGAAACGGCGCGCCACCCGGATCATGTCGGCGATGCGGCGGGGCCGGGCCACGCCGCTGGTCTCGATGATCAGCGCCGCCGGCGGTTCCGGCCAGCGGCCGATGCGCGACAGCTGCGTGCCCAGCTCGTCGCTCAGCGAGCAGCACAGGCAGCCGCTGCTGAGCTTGAGCAGGCGCTCCCCGGCATAGTCGATCAGCTCGGCATCGACGTTGATGGTGCCGAAGTCGTTGACCAGCACCAGCGTGCCCGGCGCCACGCCTTTGCGCAGCAAGGCGTTGAGCCAGGTGGTCTTGCCGGCGCCGAGATAGCCGGCCACTAACGTGACGGGAATCGTCACCGGAACCGCGTCCGGTGTTTCGCTGTGAACCGGGCCGTCGCCAAGCTCAGACATTGCTGAACACTTGCCCGCCGACGACCGTGGCGACCACGCCGATCGAGGCCAGCCGCTCCAGCGGCACGTCGCGCGGGTCCTCGTCGAGCACCGCCATGTCGGCGAACTTGCCCACTTCCAGGCTGCCGACGCGGTCGTCCAGCTTGAGAGTGTAGGCCGCGTCCAGCGTGATCAGACGCAGTGCGCGTTCCACGCTCAGCGCCTCATGCGGCCCCAGCACCTCGCCGCTGGCGGTCTGACGGGCGACCGCGCACCACGCCGTGAACAGCGGCGCCAGCGGGGTGACTGGCGCATCGCAATGCGCCGCGATCGGAATGCCCAGGCGATCGGCCGAGGCCAGCGGTTCGAGACGCTGGCAGCGTTCGAAACCCAGCGTACGCGAGCGGTGAATGTCGCCCCAGTAGTAGAGATGATTGGCGAACATGTTGAGACACACTCCCAGCCGTGCGGCGCGTTTCAACTGAGCGTGGCTGATGATCTGACAGTGCTGCAGGGTGTGGCGATGATCGGCGCGCGGCCATAGTTCCAGCGCCGATTCGATGGCGTCCAGCATCAGCTCGACGGCTTCGTCGCCGTTGGTATGAATATGCAGCTGCAGCCCGGCCTGATGATAGCGGTGAACGATCTCGGTCAGACGTTCCGGTTCGGCATTCCACATCCCGTTGGGCGAGCCGTCATGATAGCCCGGCCACTTGAGGCGCGCGGTATAGCCCTGGATCGAGCCATCGGTCATCAGTTTGACCAGCCCGAAATACAGCTTGTCGCTGCCAAGCTCGCGGCAATTCAATACCCGCTCGATGCCGGCTTCCGGCGTATAGGTCAGCGCGCTCATCGCCGGCGCCAGACGCATCGGGACGTCGGCCCGGTTACAGGTACGCTGCATGCTCTCGATGCCGTCGTCGCTCAACGGGTTGTAGAGATCGGTGAGCGTGGTCACGCCGTGGCGTTGGGCGATGCGGGCGTAGCGTTCGAGCGTGGTCGCCTCGCTGCCGCGATCGAAGAGATCGAGATTCAGGGTATCGAAGATCGCGAACATCGCCGCCATCTCGCGCAGCTCACCGTTGGGCTGGCCGTCGTCGAAGGTCACCACGCCCTCGATATCCGCCTGGGATTCGAGACCGGAGAGGCGCAGCATGGCGCCGTTGACCGTCATCATGTGCAGGTTGGCGTGGATCACCACGATCGGGCGCTCGGCGTCGACGGCGTCGAGATCGTTGCGATCCAGCCGGCGATCGGGAAAGTAGATCGGATCGAAGCCCCAGGCGATCAGCGGGGTGTCCGACGGGAGCTTGACTACCTGTTCGCCGAGATGGCGCTGCAGCGCGGCGATGTCGGTCAATCCCGGCCAGGTACGGCCTTCGGGGTCCTGGCGCGGGAAGAATCCGGCGTAGGGATACTCCCACAGTACGCCCTCCAGCGCGTGGCTGTGCCCCTCGACGAAGCCGGGCAGAATGACCTTGTCGGCGAAGCGCTCGTCGAGTTCGAAGTCACCCAGATCCGTCAGCGTTTCCAGCGAGCCGACGCCGAGAATCCGGCCGTCGCGGACCGCGATGTGGGTGGCCTCCGGCTGCGAGGGGTTCATGGTCAGGATGCGTCGGGCGGAGAAAATGCGATGATTCATGAGGGGTTCGGCTCCTGAACGGAAGATGTCTCGCCGCCCCGACGGCGCTGCCATTTCAGCAGCAGCGGGATGCACACCAGCATCAGGACCACGTAGCCGCCGAAGATCGCCAGGTAGCTCCAGGTGCCGAGGGAGGGCGCAATCGGGGCGACGAAGAAGAGTGTCGGAATATTGACCACGATGATCGCGATATTGAAAAACGCCAGCTCCTTGGGCACCGAGGTGCTGAAGTCGGCATCCAGCATGCGCAGCAACAAAAGGCCGGTACCGGTGGAGCCGCAGCAGCAGCCGAAGGCGGTGACGGCGCGCTCGGGCCCGAGCCGGCCGCTGAGACGCCCGATCGCCATTGCACCCAGGAAGGTGACCAGGGTGACCGCGACCGCGATGAGCAGAATCGGTACCAGCAGAGCGGAGAGTACGGCAATCTGGATGCTCATCAGCGTCGCGACGACCATGAAGTCCACCGAGCCGCTGGTGATGCGCTTGAGCGTGTCGTCATCGACCTTGTGGGTCCAGCCGAACCGATCGATCGCCATTCGCATCAGCACGCAGACCGTCAGGCCGTGGATGAAGAACAGGTTGTAGCTGAAGAATACCGACAGCACCTGATTGCCGGCCACCAGCGGCTGCATCGCGGTCAGCCACACGTAGGTGATGGCATAGGCCACGCCCAGCAGGCCAATGTGCCAGGCCAGCGAGTCGACGGTACCGGAGTGCGACACCTGCTTGCCGGCAGAGGGCTGGGTCTCTGGCGTGTGGAAGCCGCGAACGAAATCGTCGTCCAGGGTCGAGTTGCGGTTGGCATTGAGTCCTCGCTTGAGGAAATAGCGTGCGGCCGGTACCCCGACGACGAAGGCGGCCACGAAGCCCAGCGAGGCGAAGATCACGCCTACCTGCGCGGCGTTGGCGATGCCGTAATCGTTCTCCCAGATCGTGCCGTAGGTCAACGCCTGGCCCGGGCCCTGAGTGAAGCCGTGGGTGACGATGGCGCCGAGCAGCGGGCTGAGATCGCTGCCGCTGATCAGATCGTAGCCCGCCATCAGCCCATAGCCGATCACCGCCTGGGCGCCGAGACTGGCGGTCCAGATCAGGGTCAGCCACAGCCCACCGCCGACGATACCCTGGCGCTGTTCACCGGCAGCCGGCTTGGGGCTGCCGGTCAAGCACAGCGACATGAAGCTCAGGGTGAAGAAGTGGAAGGCCAGCGTGGTGAAATCGGATGGGCTGTAGCCGGGAACCAGCCCTGCGGAGAGCCCGACGAAACCGATGATGCCCGCCACGATACTGCCGGGAATCAGGCTGGCACGCAGCCAGGGGAGTCGGCTGCGCAACAGGCTGCCGACAACCAGCAGGGCGGCGATCAGCGCGAAGGCGATGACGCCATGGAAGGTGCTGCCCATGATGTAGTCCTCGTGATTGACGTTGTTATGGTCGGGTCATACGAAATCGTCGAGTCATACTAAAGTTCGGGTGCGCAGCGCTACAGGACAGATTTCCGATCTCGTCGAGACAGGCCTTTCGAGGCAGATATTTCAAGACAGTCCCGGCAAGACTGTGCCAAGTATCGGGCAGCAGCACCGAGCATGCAGCACGATCAAAGTGTCGCGAGTCGATGGAGTGGCTGATCGGCGAGAACGGAACTGGCGCAAATCTTGCAGCGTATGGAGTTCAGCCACGGGGCGGGACTCGGCATGCTCGATCACTACTTTCATCTCGACTTCGATATCCGGCGCGGCCTTCAGGAACAGCTGCGCGAGGCGCTGCTGGATGCCATTCATACCGGCACCATCCCCCACGAGGAGGCGCTGCCGTCGTGTCGCAAGCTGTCGCTGCAGCTGGGGATCTCGCGTAATACCGTGGCGCTGGTCTACGAGGGCTTGGTGGAAGACGGCTATCTGGTCAGCCGGCCGCGCAGCGGCTACTACCTGCACGATGCCTATCAGGAGTCCGGCGCCTGCCACGAGTCCGATGCCCTCGAATCGGGCCGAAGGATGCGCGACGAAGTCGTGGATGCACCAACCTGGGGCAGCCGGTTCACCCATCGGCCCAGTCATCTGCAGGGTGTCCTGCGCCCGAGCAACTGGATGAACTACGAATTTCCCTTCGTCTACGGCCAGCTCGATACCCGGCTATTTCCCCTGGAGCAGTGGCGCGAGACGTCTCGACGGCTGCTGGGCGGAAGGCGCGAGCGTCACTGGCTGAGCGACCGCTACGATCAGGACGATCCGATGCTGGTCGAACAGTTGCGAACCCGCGTGCTGCCCAAACGCGGCATTCATGCGCGCAGCGACGAGATCCTGATCACGCTCGGTTCGCAGAATGCCCTGTTTTTGATTGCCCAGCTGCTGTTCGATGCGCGCACGCGGGTAGCGATGGAGAATCCCGGCTACCGGGAAGCGGCCAACGTCTTCCTGCGTCAGGGGGCCCAGCTCAGTTATCAGTCGATCGACGGCGAAGGCATGTGTCTGGACGCCGCGGCCGCCAAGAGCGATTACCTCTACGTCACGCCCAGCCATCAGGGGCCCACCGGCGTGACCATGAGCCGGCGGCGGCGCGAGGCGTTGATCGAGCAGATCCAGCGCCGCGATCAGATCGTGCTGGAGGACGACTACGATGCCGAGGTCAATTTCGATCGCCATGCCCAGCCGGCGTTGAAGGCGAGTCGCGCCGGTTCCCGGGTGATCTACATGAGCAGTCTGTCGAAGCCGCTGTCGCCGGGGCTGCGGCTGGGCTACGTGGTGGCCGACGCCGAACTGATCGAGGAACTGCGCGCCCTGCGCCGTCTGATGTACCGCCACCCGCCGTCCGGTCTTCAACAGCAGTTGGCGCAGTTCCTCTCCCAGGGCCACTACGACCGCTATCTGCGGCTGTTCGCCGACGAGATGCGCCATCGCTGGGAGATCATGGAAGCCGCCATCAGTCGTGATCTGCCCGACTGCCGACGGGTCGGCGGCGATCATGCCAGCGTGTTCTGGCTGGAAGCGCCCCAGACGATCGATACTCAGCGCCTGGCGTGGCAGGCCGCGCAACATGGGGTGCTGATCGAGCCCGGCTTCCAGCACTTCTTCGACCAGGCCCCGCCGCGCAACTACATGCGATTGGGGTTCGGCGCCATCGATGCCGAACGTATCGCGCCCGGGATCGCCCGCTTGGCCCGCGCTTTCGGCTGATCGTCGATATCGAATGGCTGCGGCCGGACGACAGCGCCCGGACGACAGTGACCGGAGCCGGTCGCTCCGGTCATCTAGCGTGGAGCCTGTCAGCCCGCCGAGAATTCGCCCAGCACCTCGTCGAGGATCGCCAGCCCTTCGGCGACTTCCGCTTCGCTGACGATGCACGGCGGCACGACGTGAATGCGGTTCTCGACCACGAACGGCAGCAGACCCTTGGCGATCAGACCATTCTTGATCGCCCCCATCTCCTTGGCCGGTAGCGGCGTGCGGGTCTGGCGATCGCTGACCAGTTCCAGAGCGTGGAACACGCCGAGACCGCGGGTTTCGCCGACGATGGCGTGGTCTCGTGCCAGCTGCTGGAGGCCGGCAGCCAGTGGACCGTTGCCGATACGGTCGGCGTTTTCCACGATGCCTTCGTCGCTCATCGCGTCCAGCGTGGCGACGATCGAGGCCATCGCCAGCGGATGCCCCGAGTAGGTGAGCCCGCCGAAGAACATGTGGTCGTCGAAATGGCGGCATATCGCGTCGGAGATGATCACGCCCCCGGCCGGGACATAGCCGGAGTTGACGCCCTTGGCGAACACGATCAGATCCGGATTGGCGCCGAAGTGCTCGAGCGCGAACCATTTGCCGGTACGGCCGAAGCCGGCCATGACTTCATCGAAAATCACCAGAATGCCGTACTGATCCGCCAGTTGGCGCACGCCTTCCAGATAGCCCTTGGGCGGAATCAGCACGCCGGCGGTGCCGGGAATCGACTCCAGCAGGATCGCGGCGATGGCGGTCGGCCCCTCGCACTCGATCACCCGCTTCAGGTGCTGCAGCGAGCGCTGGCACTCCTCTTCCTCGTTGCCGGCCCAGAAGTCGCTGCGGTAGAGGAAGGGGTTGAAGAAGTGCGCATGGCCGCGGGCGAACTCGTTGGGTACCCGGCGCGGATCGCCGGTGGCGACGATGGCCGAGCCGGTGTTGCCGTGATAGGAGCGGTAGGCCGACAGGATCTTGTCGCGACCGGTCACGCTGCGCGCCATGCGCATGGCGTTTTCGTTGGCGTCGGCGCCGGCGTTGGTGAAGAACACCTTGCCGAAGCCGGAAGGCGCCCGTTCGAGAATGCGCTTGGCCGCTTCGCCACGGGCCAGATTGGCGTGGGCAGGCGCGACGGTGGTCAGCTGTTCCGCCTGGGCCTGAATGGCGGCGATCACCTTGGGATGCTGGTGGCCGATGTTGGTATTGACCAGCTGGCTGCTGAAATCCAGATACTCCTTGCCGGCGTAATCCCATAGCCGGCAACCCTTGCCCCCCGCGATCACCATCGGCGACAGATTGCCCTGCGTCGACCACGAGTGAAATACGTGCTGACGGTCGAGCCGATGGACAGTGTCATTAGAAACAGTGTCATTGGAAACGGTGTCGTTGATGAGGGTGTCGGTCATGGCGGGGTTCCTGTTATTCCTGGTGGCTGACGTATGTCGGGTTGCCGAGCATGTCTAGTGCTGAAGCCTATCGGGTTGCTGGCGTAGGTCGACGACAAGGCGACAAGAAGATTAGGCGACGAAAGTCCGACGTCTCCGGGCGAATGCGAAAGCTCGGGCGATGATTCTCGATATCCTGATTCAAGACTAGGGGGCGATGGTCGAATCGCGTAGAGCCAGAATTCGCCGATGGTCGTGACAGTCGCGGGAATCGAGAAAGCGGCAAGAGTCGCGTCATGACGATCGTGCCGGAATGACTGCACGGCGATGTCCCGCTTCGAAGGGGAAACTGGCTCTACCCCGACGCCGGGTGGCTGGGTAGGGTTACGACTCACGGCGTGAAGAGCCGTCGATACTCGAAACCCACAGGCCAGCAGAGGAGTCGGCAGCATGATGTCATCGATGCCCCTGCTGTGGCCGGCCATCGGTCTGGCGTGCTTTGCCGGACTGGTCAGAGGATACTGCGGGTTCGGGTTCGCCATGCTGCTGGCCTTGGGGCTGATGCTGTTTCTGCCGCCGCTCGAAGCGGTACCGCTGGCGCTGCTGCTCGATCTCGTGACCAGTATCGGGCTATGGCGCCGTGCCGCTCGACTGGCCGACTGGCGACGCCTTCAGCGGCTACTTTGTGGCATGGTAGTGGCGACCGTGGTCGGCGTTAGCCTGATTGCCACGCTGCCGGCCGCGCCGATGCGAATAGCGGTCGCCTTGCTGGCGCTGGCCGGGGCGTTGGCGCTGCTGTTGCGGCGCGAATTGCCGTCCGAGCCAGCGCCGTGTGAGCCAGCATCGTGTGAGCCTCTGTCGAGCGGTCGCGAAGCGGAGAGCGGTGGCTGGTCGAGCGTGGCGGCCGGGGGCGTATCCGGGCTGTGCATGACGTTGGCCTCGTCCGGCGGACCGCCGTTGATGCTCTATCTGCTGCATCAGCGTCTACCGCCGGTGGGTTTACGGGCCACGGCGATCCTGTTCTTCGCCGCCAGCAGCAGCGCGTCGCTGATCGGATTGGGGCTGGCGGGCGAGTTGAGCCAGCAGACATGGCTGCGTGCCGCCTGGCTACTGATACCGGCGCTGATCGGCAACCTGCTGGGGCAGTGGGCATTCGAACGCTCTAAGCCGCGTTCCATGAAATTGACCGTAGCGCCGCTGTTGATTGCGCTATCGGTCTGGGTGCTGATTCGGGAAGGGTTGCATGGCTGAAGACGCCCGGGATCAACGCCAGCGATAAACGTCGGGCGCGGAGAAGCGCCCGTTCCATCGAAGTCTGACCAGGAGAATATCGTGAACGATGTCGTTTTCATTACCGGAGCCACCTCCGGATTCGGTCGCGCCGCTGCCCATCGTTTTGCTCGGGCCGGCTGGTCGCTGGTGCTGTCCGGGCGTCGCGGCGAGCGACTCGATGCGCTCAAGGCCGAGCTTTCCGACAAGGTGGACGTGCACACCATGGTGCTGGACGTTCGCGACGACGAGGCCGTGCAGAAGGCCGTCGATGCGCTGCCGGAAGCGTTCAAGCGCGTGCGCACGCTGGTCAACAACGCCGGGTTGGCGCTGGCGGCGCAGCCGGCGCAGAAGGTGGCGCTGAAGGACTGGCATACCATGATCGATACCAACGTGACGGGGTTGGTCAACGTCACCCACGCGTTGCTGCCGACGCTGATCGAGGTCGGCGAAGGGGCGACGATCATCAACGTGGGCTCCATCGCCGGCCAGTGGCCCTACCCGGGCAGTCACGTCTACGGCGCCTCCAAGGCGTTCGTCAAGCAGTTCAGCTACAACCTGCGCTGCGATCTGCTAGGAACCGGCGTGCGGGTGACCGACCTGGCACCGGGCATTGCCGAGACCGAGTTCACGCTGGTGCGCACCGGTGGCGATCAGGCGGCTTCCGACAATCTGTATCGCGGCACCACGGCGCTCTCCGCCGAGGATATCGCCGAGCAGATGTTCTACATTTCGACCTTGCCGGCGCACATCAACTTCAACCGGCTGGAAGTGATGCCGACCCGCCAGGCCTGGTCGGCCTTCGCGATCGATCGCGACGACTGAGAGCGATCCCACGCCGTCTCGTCGATGACGGCGGTAGTCACTGGAAAGAACGTCGAGAAAGAACTTCGAGAAGGTGCCACGAAAAAGAACGGATTAGAGAAATGGAAACGAGAGAGGCCCGAGCCTGTCATTACAGGGCTCGGGCCTCTTTTTTAAGCGCTTTGGCATCGAGGCTGGCCGGATGCCAGGCGATGACGCTAGACGCTGGGGTTCTGCTCGATACCCTGAACGTACCAGGGGGAACCATCGCGCAGTGCGCGCTTCAGGTGCCAGGTCTCGTTGAATTCGGTCTCTTCACCGTTCTCTTCGAGCACGCCGTGGAACAGTACGGTCGCTTCGGCTTCGTCCTTGATCTCCTGCACACTGCCCAGTTCCGCGAACAGACGCACGATCTCGGTGCGGTTGTTGGCCGGCTGCGCCATGCGTTCGGCCTTCAGCAGATTGTAGAGCTCGGGCGTCACGTACTCCTGGATCTGGCTCAGGTCGTTGTTGTCCCAGGCGCGCTGGAGCGTGGTGAAATGCTCCTTGGCACCGGTCAGGAAACGCTCACGATCGAACCACTCCGGCTCGCTGGCGATGCCAGCGGAGCTCGTTCCGGTGGCGTTGCCGCCCATGAAAGCCGCCGGCTGGGACCGGTTTTCCTGCGACTGAGTCTCCTGCGACGCGTCCCGCGTCTGGGTGCCGTCACGATGACCGGCCGGGGCATGGCGTCGACGTCCCGCCAGCAGCCGGAAGGCGATGAAGGCCACCAACGCGATCAGCAGCATGTCCATCATCCGGAAGCCATCGAAGGCGCCGCCGAAGAACAGCGATGCCAGCAGGCCGCCCGCCAGCATCCCGGCCAGCGGCCCGGCGAAGCGCGACAGCCCGGCGCTCGGCTGACGAGGCGGCGCGGACGCGTTGCTGCGGGTCGTGGTCGGCTGCTGTACCGAACGCGAGTAGGAGCCGAAACTCTTGCCGCCGCCCAGACGGCGGGCTTCGGCGTGATCGACCGCTGCACCGAAACCGAGCAGGCCGATCATCAACATGACGAGCAGATGCCGCATGGCGTTCTCCTGAAAATCATCGTTATCCGGGACGAGTGCTGGTTTCTCGACCGGTAGCGATCGGATGCACTCGTTACTGCGAGCATTATCGCAGACCCTCATGAATGGAAGCTGAACGCATCGACTTCCGAACTGATTCTTTAGTCGCGGCTGTCTGATTGCAGCCGCCGAGTCGAAGTCGTTCAGTCACGGTCCTGCTCGCGACGACGGAAGACGGGTTTGCCCGGTTTCGATTCGTCCGGCGCGTAGCGATATCCGGCGACGTCGAACCCGGTCAGTGCCGCGGGCTTGTCGATCCGTTCACGGATCAGCCAGGCCGCCATCAGCCCGCGGGCCTTCTTGGCATAGAAGCTGATAATCTTGAACTGGCCGTTCTTCTCGTCCTGGAATACCGGGGAGACGACTTCGGCCTCGAGCGTCTTGAAGTCGATCGCCTTGCTGTACTCGTTGGAGGCGAGATTGACCAGCGTCGAACTGCCGCTGGCGGCGACCGCCTCGTCCAGATCTGCCGTCAGCCGTTCCCGCCAGTAGGCATACAGATCCTTGCCCGCGGCATTCTCCAGCCGGATCCCCATCTCCAAGCGATAGGGCTGGATCAGATCGAGCGGGCGCAGCATGCCGTAGAGCCCGGATAGAATTCGCAGATGCTCCTGAGCGAAAGCATTATCGGCCTTGCTGAATGTACTGGCTTCCAGCCCGACGTAGACATCGCCCTGAAAGGCCTGCGCCGCGGGCTTGGCGTTGTCGAGCGAAAACGGCGGCTTCCAATCGGCGTAACGGGCGGCGTTGAGCCCGGCCAGCTTGTCGCTGATGCCCATCAACTCGGATAGCTGCTGGGGCGAGTAGCCGCGCAGGATATCGATCAGCTCCCGACTGCGGTCGAGGTAGTCGGGTTGGGTGACGTCCTGAGTCGTCGAAGGGGTCTCGAAGTCCAGCGTCTTGGCCGGAGAGAGGATACTGAGCATGGCGTTGCCTACCGTAGCGTGTGGGAGTCGGGAACAGGGCGTCGGCAGCTATCAGGGGCAGGGATTGGAGATCCGCCGATGCACGCCCTCGATCGCTTCCAGCACCTCGTCCGAGAGCTCGAGCGAGTCGCTGTCGATGTTGGCCTCGAGCTGCTCGAGCGTGGTCGCGCCGATGATGTTGCTGGTGACGAACGGTCGCGAAGTCACGTAGGCCAGTGCCATCTGCGCCGGGTCGAGGCCGTGCTCGCGGGCGATGTCGACGTACGCCTGGGTCGCCTCGTTCGCCAGTTCGGAGGTGTAGCGGGAGAAGCGTTCGAACAGCGTCAGCCTGCCCTTGGCTGGCTTCTGGCCGTCGAGATACTTGCCCGAGAGCACGCCGAACGCCAGCGGAGAGTAGGCCAGCAGGCCGACGGACTCGCGATGAGCGATTTCGGACAGGCCGATCTCGAAGCTGCGGTTGAGCAGATTGTATGGATTCTGGACGCTGGCGACCCGCGGCAGGCCTTGGGTTTCGGCCAGATGCAGGCAGCGCATGACGCCCCAGGGGGTGTCGTTGGAAAGCCCCACGGCGCGGATCTTGCCGGCATCCATGGCCTCTTTCAGCGCGCCCAGGGTCTCTTCCAGCGGTGTGGCATCGCTGTCGTCGCCGGGCAGATAGCCCAGCTGGCCGAAGCAGTTGACGTGCCGGTCCGGCCAGTGGAGCTGATAGAGATCGAGATAGTCGGTCTGCAGGCGCTTCAGACTCGCGTCCAGTGCCTGGTGGATCTGCTCGCGGGTATGGCGCGGGCCACCACGCAGATGCTCCATGCCCCGGCCGGCCCCTGCTGCCTTGCTGGCGATGATCAGATCGTCGCGCTTGCCACGTTTCTGTAGCCAGCTGCCGATATAGGCTTCGGTGCGTCCCTGAGTCTCGGGCTTCGGCGGCACCGGGTACATCTCGGCAGCGTCGATGAAATTGATGTCGGCGGCGATGGCGCGGTCGAGTTGCTCATGGGCTTCGGCTTCGGTGTTCTGCTCGCCGAAGGTCATCGTGCCGAGGCACAGGCGCGAGACCTGCATGTCGGTGTTGCCGAGAGGGCGTCGCTGCATGTTGCGCTCCAGAGGGTAAAAACGCCGGGTCGAGAGGAACCGGACCGTGACGAAAAAGGCGGTGAAAATCGTATGTTACTGGCGCCGCTGTGAGGCGGCAAACCCGGCCCGGGCGTCAGGGGTTGAGTCGCTGCCCGGGCAGGCGTATTCTTGCGGCCTTTCGCCGCTCGGCCCCGGTCGAGCGCGCCTGTGTAGAGTCGATTCCGACGCGCCATAGATTGTAAGAAGCGGCACGCTGTCCAGGCAGCGTGCGCTCATAGAGAACAAGAGGCGTCCAGATCGACACGGTAGTTCGGACCGTTAACGGATCCCAGTCTCCAGGGTCACTGTCAGTTATGCCACAGACGTTTTCTTTCTTTACGCGCTTCGAGTTTCAGCTGGCCACGCAGCTTAGCCATACGCGCTGGATGACGGGCTCGCCGGGCAAGCAGCGCTTCATGCTGCGCTGGTTCAAGCGTTGCGCCGACGCCGGTCACGTACCGGCGCGTTCGCTCTACGGTCGCGTCCTGATGCATCGCGGGATCTCGCCGCGGGACAAGTCGACCGGTGCTCGCTATGTGCTGCAGGCGGCCCAGCAGGGCGATAGTCACGCTCAGTATCAGGCCGGACGCATCTATGAGCTGGGCTGCTCGCAGTATCAGCCCAACGTGCATCACGCGGTGACCTGGTATGCGCGGTCCGGCGAGAATGGCCATCTCCAGGCGGCGCAGCGGCTGGCCGATGCGTATCGCCGCGGTGAGCTGGGCTTGCCCCATGACCCCGCGCGCGCGGACGAATGGCAACGCTGGGCGCTCAATCTCGCTGCAGACGGACCCAACGGCGAGACGCCTGCCGCGCTCGCCACGCACTGACCGCCCGCAACCGTCGGAGCACTCCGCGTGCATCCCGCCACCCTCCGGTGGCGGGATGAAGTCACGCCCCAACGCTGTCATGATGATGCCTCATCGGCGTCGCAAGATGAGACGGCATCATGGAGAGGGAGCCCGCAACGTGTTGCTGCCCACCCTGCTAGACATCGAAGCTTCCGGTTTTGGCCGTGGCAGTTATCCCATCGAGATCGGACTGGCCCGGCCCGATGGGAGCCGCTGCGCGTTTCTGATTCAACCCGGCGAAGAGTGGACGCACTGGGATCCCAAAGCAGAGCTGCTGCATGGTATATCCCGATCGCGACTAATGCGTGAAGGCCACCCGCCGATCGAAGTCGCTCGCTGGCTCAACGACGAACTCGCCTCCATCGGCATTGCCTACAGCGATAGCTGGGGCTACGACAACACCTGGCTGTCGCTGCTGTTCGACCAGGCCGGGATGCTGCCGCGATTTCGCCTGGAGGCGTTGCGGCGGTTGCTGAGCGAAGCGCAGACCGAAGGCTGGGCCGCGGCCAAGGAGCAGGTCATCGAAGCCCACGGCATCCGTCGCCACCGGGCCGGCGACGACGCTCGCCTGCTGCAGCTGACCTACAAGGCGACGCTGAATCTCGAATAGCGCTTTTCTCGAATAGCACTTTTCTCGAATAACCACCTGCCTCGAACAGCGCGTCCTCGAACGGCCACTCATCGAACAGCGTGCAGGGCGGGCGGAACGTCCCGCGTCGATTGCCGCGCGCCAGGTCGCCCCATGTTCATGCCCCAGGCTCATGAAGGCGCGGCGACGACTCAACCCTTGCCGCTGACGCTCAACAGGATCTTGCCGATATTGGCGTTGTCCGACAGGTGCTGCATCGCGGTTTCCGCTTCCTGTACCGGCCAGGTGCCGGCGATCAACGGTTTGATCTCGCCGCGGCTCAGTCGGGGCCAGACGTGCGCGTACAGCGCATCGAGAATCGCGCCTTTGGCCTTCGCCGAACGAGAGCGAAGGGTCGATCCGATCAGCCGTTGACGCTTCATCAACATCCGGCCCAGGTTGACCTGCGCTTCCAGTCCGCCCATCAGGCCGATCAGCACCAGTCGGCCATCGGCGTTCAGAACCGCCAGATCCTGGGCGATATAGTCGCCACCCACCGGATCGAGAATCATGTCGGCACCACCCCAGTCCTTCACCGCGTCGACGAAGCTGCCGTCATGGCGATTCCAGCCGGCGTCCGCGCCCAGCCGATAGCAGGCTTCCAGCTTGTCGGCGCTGCCCGCGGTGACGAAACAGGGGTTGCCGAACGCGCGGCAGAGCTGAATCGCGGCCGTCCCGACGCCGCTGGCGGCGGCGTGCAGCAGTACGCGCTGGCCCGTCTGAACCGCCCCTTCCATGTAGAGGTTGAGCCAGGCGGTCGCGAAGACTTCGGGTAGCGCGGCGGCCTCGCGCAGCCCCAGCTCCTGAGGAATCGGCAGTACCTGCGCTTCGTTGACCACCACCTGCTCGGCGTAGCCGCCGCCGGCGAGCAGGGCGCAGACCCGGTCGCCGTGGCGAAAGCGTTCGACGTCACGGCCGGTCTCGGTAATCGTTCCGCTCACTTCCAGTCCGGGAATCTCGGACTCCCCCGGCGGCGGCGGATAATTGCCGCCGCGCTGCATCAGATCGGCGCGATTGATGCCTGCCCAGGCGACATCGATGCGCACGTCGTTGGCGCCGAGCGGGCCCGGATCCTCGTGGTCGCGCCAGATCAGCCGCTGGTCGTCGATGGCAATGGCTTGCATGCGAAATCCTCCTTGATGGATACGGTGGCGTCGATGAGGTGACGGTCGCGTCACGGGCTCGGTGCTTGTCGAACCGGCGCTATCGAGAATCGACACTTTCGGCGACCGTCGCTTTCGCTAATTGTCGCTTTCGCTGACCGTCTCTTTTGAACGGCGCTCGGTTTGAACGTGGCCTTTCGATACGCCGCCGATACTAGACATTGGCACCGTCAAGTTTGGCACTTTCGGCCAGACGGTCCAGCAGGGTTTCGATATCCCCCTCGGCCAGCAGCGTGCGGCGGGTCGAAACGTCGAGGAAGCCGTGTTCGACCGTGGTGTCGAGGAAGGTCAGTAGCGGCGAGTAGAACTCGGCGATATTGAGCACGCCGAGCGGTTTGGCGTGGAGGTCCAGGTAGCGCCAGGTCCAGATCTCGAACAGCTCTTCGAGCGTGCCGATACCGCCGGGCAGGGCGATGAATGCGTCGGCATGTGCCGCCATCGCGGCCTTGCGCTCGTGCATGTTGTCGACCCGGATCAGCCGGCTCAGACCGTGATGCGAGACTTCGCGCTGCACCAGGTGTTCGGGCATCACGCCGATCACTTCACCGCCCTCGGCGAGACAGGCGTTGGCCAGTTTGCCCATCAGACCGTTGCGGGCGCCACCGTAGACCAGGCCCCAGCCGCGCCTAGCAATCGCTGCGCCCAGAGCTTCCGTCGCCTCGGCGAAACGTGGATCATTGCCTTCGCGTGACCCCAGATAAACACAGATTTGCACGCTGTCACTCCTGAACGAAGAAAGAGGATGGGAACGGTGGCGATCAGGGAATGCTGGCAGCGACGTCGTACTCTGCGTCGAGCCAGCGACCGATGGCGTTGTCGCCGCAGAGATGATGGGCGTACTGCGTATGCAGGCAGCGCACCTGATCCCAGTTGGTGATACCGCCGACGCCGCGTTCACGCATCAATTGCGAGTAACCGCGCTGTTCGACCGCCTCGCGTTGCGCGTCGGTCATGAAATTCCAGCGCTGGCGGACATAATCGGCGTGGCTCTGGTGATAGCTGGCGAGCCATTCGGGCTCCCGCTGCAGTCGCGCTTCCAGCTCCTTGATCACGCCGCTGGCCTCGAGCCGTGACAGCACGACCTTGAGCCGCTCGCAGGAGAGCCAGTAGAGAGTCGGGAAGGGCGCATCGTCGACGATCGGTGCCATGCGCAGGACCAGCGGGCGGCCGAGGCCATCGGTGGCGGCCACTGCTTCCAGACCGCGGGGCGGGCGGCCCAGCTGTTCAGTGATGATCGCCAGTTGCGCTTCAGTCGGTGTCTGATCGGTGTGAATCACCATGGGAGGAATCCAGTATGACCTTATTGGAACGAGCCACGGCGCGGTAGAAGGCCTGGCTCAGCTGCATCGGCGTGGGCGAGTAAAGATATTCACCCAGCAGATAATGGCGGGCGCGCTCGACCAGCACGGTATGCAGCCGATTGAACGGCGCATCATAGTCGTAGGGATCCGGGCCCGGCAAACGCAGATGCGGATAGTCGGCCAGTCGCTCCAGGAAATAGTGCTCCAGCACCTGTTCGATGGCGCGATGGCGTTCATGATCGTCGGGATCGATCCATAGGTCGAAATCTATCGACATGAGCGAACCCTGAGGCGTCGACTCATTCGCAAAGCGATCCGCGCCGGGCCAGGTCGACCACGCGGGCGGCGGTCAGCGCGATAAGGTCGTTCGGGGTCAGCGACAGTTCCAGCCCGCGGCGACCGGCGCTGACATGGATCGTTTCCAGACTCATGGCGCCCTCGTCGATGAAGGTCGGCAGACGCTTCTTCTGGCCCAGCGGGCTGATGCCGCCGACCAGATAGCCGGTGGTGCGCTCGGCCGTGGCGATCTCGGCCATGCGCGCCTTGCGCGTGCCGGCGGCCCTGGCCAGCGCCTTGAGATCCAGCGAGGCATCGACGGGCACCAGCGCGACCACCAGGCGGTCGTCGTCGAGCTGAGCGAGCAGCGTCTTGAACACGCTGGCCGCGGATAGCGCGAGCGCCCGAGCGGCATCCAGGCCGTAGGATCCCGAGCCGTTTTCCAGTTCGTAGCTGGTGACCTGGTGGGCAATGCCCTGCGACTCGAGCAGCCGGATTGCAGGTGTCACGAGCTAGCTCCCGCGGTGTCGAACACGGGCGGGCAACCCGAACATATGGCTAAGCTGACCACGCGATGGAAACTCCCTGACAAGAGTGGCTGACGTCGAGGTGGCCGAGCGCTGAACGAACGTGCTGCGTCAGCGATGCCTCATTTCCTCGTTCCTGGAACGTTGCACCGCAAATCGCGCTATCGCAAGCCCTCTGTCGACGACAGCCTGGGCAGCGGCGCAATCGACAGCTAGGGCATCCTTGAGTCGCGATGTCGCCGAGGCCAGGAACCGAAGAGTTCCGGAGGCTTGCGTTAAATCAGACGCTGGCCGCGATAGTCCTGCCACGCTTCGGCCAACGGTGCCGCGAGACACTCACGCAGATGGGCGGGCAGTGAATCGCGCGCCGTCTCGAGCGCGTCGAACTCGCGATTGTGCAACCAGCAGTAGGCCCAGGCACAGGCCTCGTCGTCGTCCCGGGGGCGGGGCTTGCCCGGCATCTGCACCAGCAGGAACAGCGACGTTCTCGCGGCCCAGCGCGGCGGGGTAGCATCGCCGCTCCAGTGAGTCAGCGTGGCACCGTCCGGGGTCGATTCGGGCTCTCCCAACTTGGCGATGCGCGCCGTATCGGCCAGAATCATGGCCAGACGGTCGGGATCGGCCTGCCCCAGCAGAAGCCAGTGCCCGACCAGTTTCGAGTTGCCGGCCAGCACCCGAGCGTAGAAGGGTCGGGGGGAGGCATTGTCCGCAACGTCAGGCCGCTCGCACATATTCGTCAATCCATTTCGATGATGAGATCACTATCGTGAACTTCGATTTTGCCACGCGTATCGATCGCCGCCAGCACCCCACCAAGAAGTGGCAGCAGTACGATGAAGATGTCCTGCCACTGTGGGTCGCCGACATGGACTTCCGCTCGCCACCCGCCGTGCTCGAAGCGCTCGAATCGCGCGTCGAGCACGGGGTATTCGGCTACGGCGGGGTGCCGGAGAGTCTAAAGCAAGCGCTGAACGATTGGAGCCGCCATCATTACGACTGGGCAATCGACACCGAGTGGCAGCTGTGGGTACCCGGCGTAGTGCCGGCGCTCAATCTGGCGGCGATGGCGCTCAGCGAGCCGGGCCAGGGCGTGCTCACCGCGACCCCGATCTACCCGCCGTTTCTGAGCGTGGCCAAAAATGTCGGCCGCGAAGCGCAGACCTTCGAACTGGCCGAACCTCATGCCTCTCAATACGGGGCCCCCGGCGAGCCGTGGCGACTCGATCTCGAGGCGCTGGAGGCGGCGATTCAGCCCAATACTCGCGTGTTGCTGTGGTGCCATCCGCACAACCCTACCGGGCGCGTGTGGACCGTCGATGAACTCGAGGGGCTCGCCGAACTGGCGGTGCGCCACGATCTGATCGTCGTTTCCGACGAACTGCACTGCGATCTGATTCTCGATCCTTCGCGGCCCCACCGTCCGCTGGGCCAGCTGTGTCCGGAGCTGGCCTCGCGTCTGATCACGCTATGGGCTCCGTCGAAGACATTCAACATTGCCGGACTATCGGCCGCCTGCGCGATCATTGCCGACGACGATCTGCGTCGACGATTCCAGACGGCCGCTGCCGGCCTGCTGCCCGGCGTCAACGTGCTCGGGTTGAGCGCGTCGCTGGCGGCCTATACGGACTGCGAGGATTGGCGTCAGGCATTGCTGGGCGAACTGCGGGACAATCTGGCCATGGTGGAAGCGCATGTTTCGCGCTGGCCGGGCGTGACGATGTCGACACCGGAGGCGACGTATCTGGCGTGGCTGGATTTTCGCCATAGCGCGTTGACCGATTCGCCGCAGCAGCGCCTGCTCGAGGAAGCGCGGGTAGCGCTCTCCGACGGTGCCGATTTTGGCTGGCCCGGATTCGTCAGGCTCAACTTCGGCATGCCGCGGAGCTGGCTGGAGGAAGCTTTGCTGCGGCTGGACCGTCTGCTTTCCGATTGAGACACAAAGATGTCCGGCGCCGAGAACGTTCGGCGCCGGCTATCATCGGGCATGTTCAGTAATCGTGCATGTTCAGTAGAGCATGGCGAACAGCCGACGGCGGTAGGTGACCGTCAGCGGATGCTCGGCACCCAGGGCGTCGAAAACGCGCAGCAGCGTCTTGCGTGCGGCATCTTCGCCGTAGGCACGATCGCGTATCATCAGCGTCAGCAGCGCCTCGAGGCCGGTCTCATACTGGCCGTCGGCGATCTGGCGCATGGCACGCTGATACTGTGCTTCGCTGTCGTCGCGTTCGCCCAGAGCGTCGATCTCGGCCTGACTCAAGGCTTCCTCACCGAATTCGATACGCGCACGCACGCCGCGTGCCTTCGCCGCATCGCGGTGTTCCGGCGGCAGGTTATCGAGAATCTGCTTGGCATCGTCGGTCCGGCCGGCGGCCACTCGTACGCCGGCCAAGTCGATTTGGTAATCGTAGTGTTCCGGATACTGCTGGATCAGCTCCTGATAGATCGCCTCGGCGGTTTCGGTGTCGCCGGATGCCAGCGCCGCTTCGGCCATCTCTTCGGGGCTCTGAGACGCCTCTGCCGGCGCCTCGAGATACTTGCCCAGCCATTCACGTATCTGCTTCTCCGGCAGCGCGCCCTGGAACTGATCGTAGAGCTGGCCCTGGGAAATCAATTTGACGTCCGGCACCGAGCGCACGCCCAGTTGCGAGGCGATCTGCGGAAAGGCCTCGATATCGAGCCGCGCCAGCACGAAGGCCCCGGCATACTCTTTGGCAAGTTTCTCCAGTACCGGTTTCAGGGTCTGGCACGACTCGCTCGAGTTGGACCAGCTTTGAAGTAGCACCGGGTGCTGCATCGAACCATCGAGCACGACCTGCTGAAAGTTTTCCAGCGTGACGTCGACGATGACGTCTTCCGCGGCAACAGTGTTGCCGGCGCCATTCTGACTGCCTTGCTCGGGGCCGGTCAGCGGCTGTCCGGTACGGGGATCGACGATAGCCATGTGAAAAACCCTTGATGTTCGATTCGAGATTGATGAGTGTTATGCGGGTCATGGTGCGTCGATTCAACCCCCGGCGTTCGACTCACCCTCAGGAATCCGCTATTTCCATGAATTTATCTCGCCTACTCAAGCGCCTGCTTGTCTTCGTGCTGGCGCTCGTTGTCTTCGTCGTCGTGCTGCTGTTGGGGCCTGGCTACATGCTGGCTTCCCAGCAGGTGCCGATGCATGCCAACTGGCAGGGCGCCGATCGTTCTTCGAGCGGACTGGCGCCGGATCCGGGGGAGGTTCGCGAGGCGGTCGTTCAGGTCTACGCGGCGCGCACCTTCGAGTGGCGCGGGGCATTCGGCGTGCATACCTGGATCGCGACCAAGGCCGAAGGCGCCAGTCGCTACCGGGTCTATCAGGTACTGAGCTGGCGTCGACCCACGGTGGAAACCGGCTACGCGCAGCCGGATCGCCAGTGGTACGGCAATCCACCGACGTTGCTGGCGGATATTCGCGGAGACAAGGCGGCGCGGGCGATCGACGGGATCGAGCGTGTCGTGCCCGCCTATCCTGACCCGGATCGTTACCGGATCTGGCCCGGACCCAACAGCAACACTTTCATCGCCTGGGTGGTGCGGCAGGTGCCCGAACTGTCGGTGGACTTCCCGCCCAACGCGATCGGCAAGGATTATCTCCCCGGACAGATCGTGGCGCGAACGCCCACTCACACCGGCTACCAGCTATCGCTGGGCGGTCTGTTCGGCGTCATGCTGGCCTGGGACGAGGGCTTCGAGCTAGACCTGCTGGGGCTGACGGTCGGCGTCGACTGGCAGTCCCCGGCGCTCAAGCTGCCCGGCATCGGCCGGGTCGGCATGGCGCAACCCACCGGCAGTGCCGGGGAGCGCGAGGCCGAGCAGGAAATCCCGTAGCGACATGCCACCGCGCTTCCGCTCGCCTTCTTTTGCTAACCATCTCTTGTTCTTCACGCCATGCCGGTCGCGTCTCCCGAGCTACTCGGTAGCGGCGGCCTGGGGGATCTCATCGACGCCGGCACGCGCCTCGGCCTCGACGAAGACCCGTTTGACGCTTTCATGTTTTTGCTTGATCTCGCCATCCAGCTTGGCAATGGTACGTTCGATGCGCTCGGCGGGGGTGCCGCGCGCGAAACGCACGCTGAGATTGACCAGGATGAAGTTCGGACCCATGTGCATGGTCAGGACTTCATTGACGCCTTCGACACCGTCGGCCTCGGCGGCGAGCTGGCGGATGTTCTCGACGACGTTCGAATTGGCGCTCTCGCCGATCAGCAGGCCCTTGGTTTCCATCGCCAGCCAGATCGCGGTACCGCCGAGGATCAGACCGATGACCACCGACGCGATGCCGTCGAAGATCAAGATGCCTGTCCACTGAGAGAGCGCCACGCCCGCCATGGCCACCAGCAGGCCGAGAAGGGCGGCGGAATCCTCGAAGAGGACCACGAACATCGACGGATCCTTGCCGCGGTGTACCGCTTCGACATAGCTCCACTTGCCCTTGGTCTTGCGGAATTCATTGAGTGCGAAGGCCCAGGAAGCCCCCTCGAACAGAATGCCCAGGCCGAGCACGATGTAGTTGATCAGCGGCGACTCGATAGGCTCGGGGTGAAGAATGTGTATCACCCCTTCGTACAGGGAAACCCCGGAGCCGACCGCAAAGATCAGCAGGGCGACCACGAAGCTCCAGAAGTAGACTTCCTTGCCGTGACCAAAGGGGAATTGTGGGCTGGGTGGCTGTTTGGCCCGGTGCATGCCAAATAGCAACAGTACCTGGTTGCCGGTATCCACCACCGAGTGAATACCTTCGGAGAGCATCGCCGAGCTACCGGTCATGGCGGCGGCGACGAACTTGCTGATCGCAATGAGCAGATTGCCACCCATGGCGGCATAGATGACTGGTTTGGATTCCGCCATGTCATTGACTCCCTGTCGTATCGGCCGCATTCCGGCGGCCATGGCGTTATTGTGAAAAGGCGATGAGCGCCGTTATCGGCCCGAATCCGGCCACTCGATGGTGTTCTCGCTGCCGTCCGGTAGTACCTGCCAGAAACGGTCGGGGTCGTCGCCGGGTTGCCAGCCGCCGAGTGAACAGCGCGCCTCGCAGCCCAACTCGCGGGCGGCGTCGCGGGCGCAGTCGGTATCTCGCGGCCAGGGCGTGGCATCGCAATCGAACCACAGGCTGGCATAGCGGTCCGCCGCGCGCTCGACGAGCATGACGCCGATGGTGCCCTCGGCGCCCATCGCCTTGCCGCGCCAGATCCCCTTGCCGGCGCGGTCGAGGGTCATCTCGTCGTCGTCGAGTGCCGCGCGCAGCCACCGGGTGATGGCGTCGATATCGGCGACCGCCAGGTAGATTTCGATGTCAGGAAAACGCTCCATGGGTTCCTCAGGCAAACAGCCGCTCGAGTGTGGCTTCGTAGATGCGGCTCAGGGTATCGAGGTCGTCGGCACGGATGCGTTCGTTGACCTGGTGGATAGTGGCATTGACGGGACCCAACTCGATCACCTGTGTGCCTAGTGTAGCAATGAAGCGTCCGTCGGACGTGCCGCCGGAAGTCGATAGCATCGGGCGGTGCCCGGTGATCGTCTCGCAGGCGTTCTGCGCGGCCTCGAGCAGCTCGCCGGCCGCGGTCAGGAAAGGCTCGCCGTTGAGCGTCCAGTCGAGCTGGTAGTCGAGCCCGTGCGCCGCGAGCTTGTGCTCGACGCGTTCGCGCAGCTGAGTCTGCGTGACTTCGCTGGAGTAGCGAAAGTTGAACGTCACTTCCAGCTCGCCGGGCACGACATTGGTGGCGCCGGTCCCCGCGTAGAGATTGGAAATCTGGAAGCTGGTCGCCGGGAAGAAGTCGTTGCCGGCATCCCACGGTTCGTTGACCAGCTCGGACAGCACCGGCAGCGCCTGATGAATCGGATTACGTGCCAGATGCGGGTAAGCGACGTGGCCCTGAATACCGCGCACGCGCAGCACCCCGCCCAACGACCCGCGGCGGCCGTTCTTGATCACGTCGCCTAGATATCGGGTCGAGGAAGGCTCGCCGACGATGCAGTAGTCCAACGGCTCATGGCGCTCGCGGAGCCGTTCGACGACCGCGCGGGTGCCGTGAATTGCGGGCCCTTCCTCGTCGGCCGTGATCACGAACGCGATCCTGCCGTGGTGATCGGGATGGGCGGCAACGAAGCGCTCGGCTGCCGTCACCATGGCTGCCAGACTGCCTTTCATGTCGGCGGCGCCGCGGCCGCAGAGAAAGCCGTTGTCATCGATGATCGGCTCGAACGGCGGATGATCCCATTCGCGCTCCGGGCCGCTGGGCACCACGTCGGTATGGCCGGCGAAGGCCAGCAGCGGGCCATGCTGGCCGCGCGTCGCCCAGAAGTTTTCGATGCCGCCGATCGTCATCCGCTCGATCTCAAAGCCGATGCGCTCCAGACGTTCGATCATCAATGCCTGACAGCCGTGATCGTCCGGGGTCACCGACGGTCGCTCGAGTAGTTCGAGCGCCAGCGCCAGCGTGGCCGAGCGGGCGGTGGACGGTGACGCTATCGTCCGTGACGCTTGAGACATGCCTTTCTCCAGGGCGGCCGACCGGCAGGGTCGGATCAATTGTGAGCGTGAAGTGATTCGTTGAGGGCGACTGCACTCTTGTTGGTGCGGCACTCCAGCCGACCTGTCACCGAGTGACGAATGAACAGCAGATCGTCCTGACCGGCGAGTTCGCGGGCGGCGACCGTCTGAACCGCCTCGCCCCGATCGTCGAGCACGGTCACCTTGGCGCCGGCAGTGACATAGAGGCCAGCTTCGACGGTGCAGCGATCGCCCAGCGGAATGCCGAGGCCGGCGTTGGCACCGATCAGGCAGTTCTCGCCGATCTTGATCACCACGTTGCCGCCGCCGGAGAGCGTGCCCATCGTCGAGCAGCCGGCGCCCAGATCCGAGCCCTTGCCGACGAAAACGCCGGCGGAGATACGGCCTTCGACCATGCCCGGGCCTTCGGTGCCGGCATTGAAGTTGCAGAAACCTTCATGCATGACCGTGGTGCCTTCGCCCAGATGCGCACCGAGACGCACGCGGGCGGTATCGCCGATCCGGATCCCCTTGGGCACGACGTAGTCGGTCATCTTGGGAAACTTGTCGACGCAGTCCACGGAGAGCGGGCGTCCGGCGAGACGGGCCTTGAGACGACGTGCCGGCAGCTCTTCGACATCGATGGCGCCTTCGTTGGTCCAGGCGATGTTCTTGAGCAGACCGAACATGCCATCGAGCTGGGTGCCATGCGGCTTGATCAGTCGATGAGAGAGCAGATGCAGCTTGAGATAGACCTCCGGCACGCTGGTCGGCGCATGATCTTCATCCAGAAAGACCGCGACCAGCGGACGCTGCGCTTCGGCAAAGGCCTCGGCGATCTCGGCCTGATCACCGGCACCAGCGTCGCGCAAAGCGGTCGCGAGCTTGGCGGCGTGTTCCGGCAGAAAGCTGACGACTTCCGTGGACTCGTCGGCGTCTAGCGCCTGGCGTGCGGCCGCGACCAGGGCCGCGGCAGGCTGGTGCAGCGGGGCTGGATAGTAGATTTCGAGCCAGTCGCCCTGGCTGTTCTGGGTGCCGATTCCTAGCGCGAAGCTCAGCATCGCAGGTTCCTCATGATGGTCGAAAAGTCGTCGAGATCGTCAATGCGGGCGGCATGCTCAAGCCTCTCTAGGAGACGAGGGCCGCGTAGCGGTCGGCGTCGAACCCGACGATGATCAAGGTGTCGTCGCTGCCGCTCTCGGTATGCTGCAATACCGTTCGTTGCAAGATCGGGCGCTTGATCAGGGTCGGGTGGGCGAGCATCAACTCGCGGGCGCGCTCGGCGTCGAGAGGCTGCTTGTCCGCGGGGTCGAGCTGGCGCCAGGTGGTGCTGCGGGTGTTGAGCAGCGTCTGCCAGTCGGCACCGGCGAGAAAGGCATCCAGTTGCCGCGGATCGAGGCCATCCTCGCGCAGATCGTGAAAGCGATATGGCACGCCCAACGCATCGAGGTGGCGCCGGGCCTTGCGGCAGGTATCGCAGGTCTTGATGCCGTAAACGGTGATGGTCATGTCACGTGCCCGTCAAGCGCTTCTCAGGAAGCGGCCGATTATAGGCGCCCGCGGACGGGAGCTCAAAAAAGTCGTCGGTTCGACGCCATAGATGGCTCTTGACCTAGAGGCTACACCTTGGTGTTAACGTCGGTTTTTTCCCGGGAGAGAACGGATGACAACTTCCAAGCGTCTGATGGCGGGTATCGTGGGGTTTTCCGCGCTGGCTTTCGCCGCCAGTGGTTTTGCGCAGTCGGGTAGTGACAGTCGTGAGGGCCACCAGGCTCATTCAGCATCGAGTTTCCGGTCCGGTGACGCCGGCAATGCCTATCGTGAGGCGGCGAGGGCCATGCAACACGACATGGATCTGGCAAATAGTGGCAATCCAGACGTCGATTTCGCTCAGGGTATGCTGGCTCACCACCAGGGCGCGGTCGCAATGGCCAAGGTCGAACTGGAGTATGGCAAGGATCTGGAGATGCGGACGCTGGCCAGAAAGATCATTGCGGCCCAGCAGGCCGAGATAGAACAGATGCAGGCGTGGCTGAAAGCCAATCCCGCATCGGTCGATTGAGCCTGTTTCGAGCTGGCTGAGCTGGCTGGTCTCTGTGCTACACGTCGAGCACCTCGTACAGGCGCTGGCGCAGACGCGCCTGGGCTTCCGGGTCGGTCAGCGGTTGGCCGCGCTTGTCGGTGATGAAGAACACGTCTTCGACCCGCTCACCGAGGGTGGCGATCTTGGCCGTCGACAGGGCAATGTCCTGCTCCATGAAGATACGCCCGACGCGGGCCAGCAGGCCGGGGCGGTCGGGGGCGATCAGTTCTAGCGAGGTGCGGGCGTTGGCGGGGTCCTGCTCGATGATGACTTCGACCGGAACCCGGAAATGCTTGAGCTGGCGCGGAGTATGGCGGCTGACGATCTGTGGATAGTCATCCGGATCGTCGAGCTCTTCCACCAGGTGGCGACGAATCGTTTCCAGACGTACGGGATCGCGAATGGCGTCATCGTCATCGTCCAGCAGGATGAAGGTGTTGAGCGTCCAGTCATCGCTGGAGGTGGCGATGCGGGCATCGTGGATCGACAGGCCCAGCTGCTCGATGGCCGCCGCTGTGGCGGCAAACAGGTCATCGGCCGAGCGGGTATGGATGAACAGCTTGGTGCCGCCTTCGGTCATGTCCTCGCTGGGGGCGCTGACCAGGATCAGCGGCAGATGGTCGTCGTCGTGGGCGAGGATGCCCTGAGTCTGCCAGGCGACTTCGCTGGGCGTGTACTGCAGAAAGTAGTCTTCGCCGAAGGTTTGCCACAGCCGGGTGACGCGCGCCACGTCGGCGCCGACTGCCCGTAACAGTCCCAGTGCCTCCTCGCGGGTTTCGCTGACCCAGCCCTGGCGATCGACGGTGTTATCGAGGCCGCGGCGCAGCACGCGGCGGGTTTCGGTGTATAGCTGGCGCATCAGCGACGCGCGCCAGCCGTTCCACAGCGTCGGGTTGGTGGCGCTGATGTCGGCGACGGTGAGCACGTATAGATAGTCGAGATGGGTTTCGTCACGCACAGTGCGAGCAAAGCCGTGGATCACGTCCGGGTCGGAGATATCCCGCTTCTGGGCCGTCTTCGACATCAGCAGATGATGTTCGACCAGCCAGGCGACCAGTCGGGTATCCCAGTTCGACAGCGCATGGCGACGGCAGAACTCGGCGGCATCGACCGCGCCGAGTTCCGAATGATCGCCGCCGCGGCCCTTGCCGATATCGTGGTAGAGCCCGGCGATCCATAACAGTTCGAGCTTGGGCAGCTTCTGGATGACGTCGATGGCGACGGTGTATGCGTCGGTGTCGCGCGCCTCGCGAAAACGCTGAAGAAAGCTGAGCAGGCGTAGCGTGTGCGCGTCGACGGTATAGATGTGGAACAGATCATGCTGCATCAGGCCGATCGCCTCGCCGAACTCCGGGAGGTACTTGCCCAGCACTCCGTAGCGATTCATGCGGGTGAGCTGGGTCGGCACGTCGCCGCCGCTGCGCAGCAGCTCCATGAACAGACTCTGGTGGCGCAGGTCGTCGCGGAACGTATCGTCGATCAGATGGCGGTGGTCACGGATCTGACGGATGGTGTCGGCACGCACGCCCTCGATCTCCGGGTGCTGGGCCATCAACAGGAACAACTCGAGCAGCGCGTCGGGCCGATGCAGGAAGACGTTGGGGTGGCGATGCTGGATGTAACCGCCTCGAATTTCGAAGCGCGTGTTGATCGGCTTGATCTCCAGCGATTCACCGGCGTGGAGGATCACCTCGTCGAAATGCTGCAGCAACATGTCGTTGAGGCCGGCCAGGGCGGTGACGTGCCGGTAGTAGGCTTTCATGAACTGTTCGACGGCAAGCCGCTGGGGGGTATCGACGTAGCCGAACAGCTTGGCCAGAGCACGCTGATGATCGAACAGCAGCCGATCTTCGGCACGGCCGGCGATCATGTGCAGGCCATAGCGAACCTGCCACAGAAAAGCCTGGCCCTGGCTGAGGATCCTGAGTTCGGCATCGTTCATGAAGCCCTGGGCAACGACGTCCTCGTAGCGCATGGGGCCGAAGTGGCGCTTGGCGACCCAGCCGATCATCTGGATGTCGCGAAGTCCGCCCGGGGCACTCTTGAGGTTGGGCTCCAGGTGATACTCGGAGTTGTTGTGCTTGTAGTGGCGGGTGATCTGTTCTTGCCACTTGCCCTCGAAAAAAGCCGCCGATGACCACATCTGCTGGGTCGAAAGGCGAGCTCTCATGGCCTCGCGCAGACTCTCCGGCCCCGCCAGGGTGCGGGTTTCCAGCAGGTTGGTGATGATGGTGATGTCACCGCGGGCCTCGCGTTCGCAGTCGTCGAGCGAACGCACGCTCTGACCGACTTCGAGCCCGATATCCCACAGGAAGGTGATGAAACCGGTCAGCGACTCGCGGTAGGGCGTGTCATCGTTGTCTCCCAGCAGCAACAGCAGGTCGATATCGGAATGAGGGTGCAGCTCGCCGCGACCGTAACCGCCCACCGCGAGCAGGGCGACGTTGGCATCCGGCCAGTCGAAACGCTCCCACGCGACCTGCAGCAGTCGGTCCAGGCACCAGGCGCGACCGTAGACCAGATCGCGCACGTCGGCACCGTTGCGAAAGCGTTCGTCGAGGCGATCGCGGATCGTCTGGAGCGCCTGCTTGAACAGCGGGATCGGCTGGCTCTCCAGCGCCAGCGCCTCGCGAAAGGCCGCCGCATCGAAAAGGGTCGTGTCCGGATGAAAACGGTAGTGATGCAGCAGCATGCGGCGGGCGTCTCCGAGGGCGAGGCGGTGGCGGGGCGATCAAGCCTTCAGGAAGCTGAAGTCTTCGTCGGAACGGGCGGTCAGGACTTCCACTCCGGACGCGGTCACCAGCAACGTGTGCTCCCACTGCGCCGACAGGCTCTTGTCCTTGGTCACGGCGGTCCAGCCATCCTTCAATACCTTGGTGCGATAGCCGCCGGCGTTGAGCATCGGTTCGATGGTCAGGCACATGCCCTCGGCGAGTTCGGCATCGGCCTCTTCGGCGTAACCGTCGTAGTGCAGCACCTGGGGTTCCTCGTGGAATCCGGCGCCGATGCCATGGCCGCAGAAATCCCGGACCACGGAGTAGCCGGCCTTCTCGGCATGGTGCTGGATGACCCTGGCGATGGTCGACAGCTTGACCCCCGGGCGAACCTCGGCGATACCTTTATACAGGCTTTCCTGGGTGACGCGGCTCAGGCGCTCGCCTTGGATGGTGTCGCCAATGACGAACATCATGCTGCTGTCGCCGTGGAAGCCGGCCGCCGTCTTCACGGTGATGTCGATATTCATGATATCGCCGTTCTTGAGCTTCTTGTCGAAATCCGGGATGCCGTGGCAGACGACGTGATTGATCGAGGTGCAGATCGACCGGGGAAAACCGTGGTAGTCGAGCGGGGCCGGGGTGGAGCCGAGCTCCTTGACGATGAAGTCGTGACACAGGCGGTCGAGCTCGCCGGTGGAGACGCCAGCTTGCACATGCGGCGTGATCATCTCGAACACGGCGGCGGCCTGACGGCCGGCTTCGCGCATCTTTTCGATTTCTTCAGGCGTCTTGCGTGGAATGTTCATGCGCTCTCGCAATGGGGTCGATGGGGAAAGACGAAGGATCGCGAAACAGGGTGGACGCCCACTGGGGTGCCGGGGTTAAGACGTCTGTCGGCTTCATCTTACGTGTGTTCTATGGTATAAATCCGCGCGCTTGACTGCAATTGCCTGTCTATCAGTCCCGAAGACTGCCTGTCTATCAGTCTCCGAGACGAGACGGTCGAGATGGCCTGCGACAGCATTCCATCGGCACGAGCGAGTAGCGACGACGGTAGTCGAGTGACTGCCGCGTCATAAAAAACACACACGCACCGGCACATTGTCCCGGGTGCCGCGTTGGCCTAGCCAAGCGGTCGGATCCATGGGGTGTGTGGAAGCCTAACCCGATTCTTCAGGAGTCATCATGGCACAAGTCAATATGCGTGACCTGCTCAAGGCAGGCGCACACTTCGGTCACCAGACCCGTTACTGGAACCCGAAGATGGGTCAGTACATCTTCGGCTCGCGTAACAAGATCCACATCATCAACCTCGAGCACACGCTGCCGGCTCTGCTGGAAGCGACCGGTGTCGTCGAGAAGATGGCGTCTTCCAGCAACAAGATCCTGTTCGTCGGCACCAAGCGTTCCGCCAGCAAGATCATCAAGCAGGAAGCCAATCGTGTGGGTCAGCCGTTCGTCAACCATCGCTGGTTGGGCGGCATGTTGACCAACTTCAAGACCATTCGTCAGTCGATCAAGCGCCTGCGCGAACTCGAAAGCATGCGCGAAGATGGCACGTTCGAGAAGCTGACCAAGAAAGAAGTTCTGATGGCGACCCGCGAGCAGGACAAGCTCGAGCGTTCCATCGGCGGTATCAAGGACATGGGCGGTCTTCCGGACGCACTGTTCGTGATCGACGTCGATCATGAGCGCATCGCGATCAACGAAGCCAACAAGCTGGGCATCCCGGTGATCGGTGTCGTCGATACCAACTCCAACCCGGACGGCGTCGATTACGTCATTCCGGGTAACGACGACTCCATTCGCGCCATCCAGATCTACGTTCAGGCGATCGCCGATGCCTGCGGCAAGGCGAAGGAAGGCAACCCCGACGAATTCGTCGAGGTGAGCGAGTCGGGCGAGACCAGCGAAACCAGCGACGCTGCCCAGTAAAACGGGTTGGTAATGGCGTCGAGTCTGCGCTGGGCATGCCCTTCGAGGGCGGCCATCGTTTGGGCCCATACCGGCCAGATCATCAGCGCAGACTAAAAGGGGGCTCGCGAGCCCCTTTTTTACACCCGCGACGACGCGCAGCTAGCGTCGTCGTTAGATGAAACCGCGATTCTCAGGGGTAGAACATGGCAGCTATCAGCGCTTCTCTAGTCAAGGAACTGCGCGAGCGTACCGGTCTCGGCATGATGGAGTGCAAGAAAGCACTGACCGAAGCCGACGGCGACATCGAGCGTGCGATCGAAGACCTGCGCAAGAACTCCGGTCTGAAGGCCGCCAAGAAGGCAGGCCGTATCGCCGCTGAAGGCGCGATCCTGACCCAGGTTGCCGAAGACGGCAGCTACGCCGCGATGCTGGAAGTCAACTCGGAAACTGACTTCGTGTCCCGCGACGACAATTTCCGGGGCTTTGCCACCAAGGTGCTGGCCAAGGTTTTCGAGACCAAGTCCGAAGACGTTGCCGCGATCATGGATGGTGAGCTGGAAGACGCTCGCAACCAGCTGGTGCAGAAGATCGGCGAAAACATCTCCGTACGTCGTGCGGTCGTCGTCGATGCGCCGGAAGGTGGTGTCGTCGGTGGCTACGTCCATGGTGACCGTATCGGCGTGTTGACCGTGCTCACGGGCGGCAACGCGGAAGTGGCCAAGGACATCTCCATGCACGTGGCCGCGATCAACCCGGTCGTCGCGCGTCCGGACGACATGCCGCAGTCGCAGCTCGACAGCGAGAAGGCGATCATCCTGGCCCAGCCGGACATGGCGGGCAAGCCAGAGCAGATCGCCGAGAAGATGGTCCAGGGCCGTCTCAAGAAATATCTGGCGGAAAACAGCCTGACCGAGCAGCCGTTCGTCAAGGATCCGAACCAGACCGTCGCCGAGTACGCCAAGACGGCGGGCGGTGAAGTCGTCGGTTTCACCCGCTTCGAAGTGGGCGAAGGTATCGAGAAGGAAGAAGTCGACTTCGCCAAGGAAGTGATGGAACAGGCTCGCCGCAGCTAAGTTCGACGGGCTGCGTCTTGCAGGGCCAGGTTTCAAGCAGTGCCCGGAGCGGGGTGTCAGGTATCATCCCCTGGCCTCGGCTCCATCCCATGGCGTGCGCGAAAGCGCACGCCATTGCGTATCCGGTAGATGAGAAGCCATCTAGCCGATTGCCGAACCGACTCGCCATCTCCAGGAGAGAGTGACATGACCGACGTCATCGACCGAACCGCCAAGCCCAGTGAGCGCGGCGATAAATCCGAGCGCGGTGATAAATCCAAGTACAAGCGCATATTGCTGAAGCTGTCGGGCGAGGCGCTGACCGGCGAGCAGGAGTTCGGTATCGATCCCAAGGTGCTCGATCGCATGGCACTGGAAATCGGGCAGCTGGTGGGTATCGGAGTCCAGGTCGGTATCGTGGTCGGTGGTGGCAACCTGTTCCGCGGCGCCGCACTGCACGCGGCGGGGATGGATAGGGTCACCGGCGATCATATGGGCATGTTGGCCACGGTGATGAACGCGCTGGCGATGCGTGACGCTCTCGAGCGCTCCAACATCCGCTCGCGGGTGATGTCGGCGATTCCCATGAGCGGTGTCGTCGAGCATTATGACCGTCGTTCCGCGATTCGCTATCTGACGTCCGGGGACGTGGTCATCTTCTCGGCGGGTACGGGGAATCCGTTTTTCACCACCGACTCGGCGGCTTGCCTGCGCGGTATCGAGATCGATGCCAACGTGGTGGTCAAGGCCACCAAGGTCGACGGTGTCTACGACAAGGATCCGGTCAAGCATCCGGATGCCGTGAAATATGAGCAGCTCAGCTACGATGACGTACTGGACCAGAAGCTGGGAGTGATGGATTTGACCGCCATCTGTCTGGTGCGTGACCATGACATGCCGGTTCGTGTCTTCGACATGACCAAACCTGGCGCCCTGTTGAATCTGGTGGTCGGTGGGCGAGAAGGCACGCTGATTGATTGAGGTTTAGGACATGATCGACGATATCAAGAAAGACGCTGGCGCGCGGATGCAGAAGAGTCTGGAAGCGCTCCAGAGCAATTTCCATAAGATCCGCACGGGGCGAGCACATCCGAGCATCCTCGACGCGGTCATGGTGGAGTACTACGGCAGTCAGATGCCGATCAACCAGGTCGCCAACATCATCATCGAAGACGCCCGTACTCTGGCGGTGACGCCTTGGGAGCGCTCGATGGTGCAGAAGGTCGAAAAAGCGATCATGACGGCGGATCTGGGGCTGAATCCGGCCACCGCCGGCACCGTGATTCGCGTGCCGATGCCGCCGCTGACCGAGGAGACTCGCCGCCACTATATCAAGCAGGCGCGTGGCGAGGCCGAGAATGCGCGAGTGGCGATTCGCAACGTTCGGCGTGATGCCAATGGCGATCTCAAGACGCTGCTCAAGGATAAAGAGATCACCGAGGACGATCAGCGTCACGGCGAAGAGGAGATCCAGAAGTTGACCGACAAGCACGTCAGCGAAATCGATCGCCTTCTGGAAACCAAGGAACACGACCTGATGCAGGTATAAGGGTCGGGGCGCCCAGGTTCATCCGCGGGCGCCACCAACCACCTGTCTTGCGAGCTATCATGACAGACATGCAGTCGCGTGACGCTCAGGCGCTGCCGTCGATTCCACGCCACGTGGCGATCATCATGGACGGCAATAACCGTTGGGCGCGCGCTCGGGGTCTCTCCAGCGCACAGGGGCATCGTGCTGGTGTGGAATCGCTACGCGCGGTCATCCGGCGCGCGGCGGAGCGGCGTATCGAGACCCTTACGCTATTCGCCTTTTCCAGCGAAAACTGGCGCCGACCGTTGGCCGAGGTCAGTGCGCTGATGGAGCTTTTCATGCTGGTGCTCAAGCGCGAGGTCAGAAAGCTCCACGAAAACGGCATTCGACTTACCATCATCGGCGACCGCCAGCGCTTCTCGCCATCCTTGCGAAAGCACATGGAGCGTGCCGAAGCACTGACGCGCGACAATTTCGGGATGCACCTCGTGGTGGCCGCCAACTACGGCGGTCGCTGGGATATCGCCTCTGCAGCCCAGCGCCTGGCACGCAAGGTCGCCGATGGCACGATGAGCGCCGAAGCGATCGACGAGGCGGCGCTGGATCGGGAGATATGTCTGAGCCAGGAACCGCCGATCGATCTCTGCATTCGCACCAGTGGAGAACAACGAATCTCAAATTTCCTGTTATGGCAGTTGGCCTACGCGGAACTCGTCTTCGCCCCTGAGCTGTGGCCCGACTTCGATGGGTCGAGGTTCGATGCGGCGCTGGAGACCTATCAGCAACGTCAGCGCCGATTCGGCATGAGCCAACAGCAAACCGAGGTTCAAGGTGCTTAGACAGCGCATCCTCACGGCGCTGGTCCTGGCGCCGCTGGCCCTGGCCGGCCTGTTCGGGCTCTCGGGTGGCAGCTTCGCCGCATTTACGGCATTGGTGCTGCTGCTCGGTGCCTGGGAGTGGGCTCGGCTGGCTGGCTTCGACGAGCTCAAGCCTCGGTTGATCTATACCGTGGTGCTGGGGCTGACACTGCTGGTGGCCTGGTGGGCGGACTGGATATCGGCGCAGTGGCCACTCTGGATTGCCGCTGCCGGCTGGTTGGCCAACGCCTGGTGGGTCTCGCGTTATCCCCGGGCGAGCGATCAGTGGCAGCCGCCGTGGCGTCGTCTCGCCATGGGTGGCTGGGTGCTGGTTCCTTGCTGGGTAGGGCTCTACCAGTTGCGCCAGGACGGCAGCGAGTGGTTGCTGTTCGTGCTGCTGCTGGTCTGGGTCGCCGACATCGGCGCGTACTTTTCCGGGCGTCGCTTCGGGCGTCGCAAGCTGGCGCCTCACGTCAGCCCCGGCAAGTCCTGGGAAGGGGTCTACGGCGGCTGGGTCGCGGTTGCCGTCCTGGTTTTCCTTTATGCGCTGTGGCTTTCGCTCGATCTTCATCAGACGCTGGCGCTGCTGGTCGTTGCGCTGGTGGTGGCTTTCGTTTCCGTCATCGGCGATCTGCTCGAAAGCATGCTCAAGCGCTTTCGCGGCCTGAAAGACTCCAGTCAGCTGCTGCCGGGGCACGGCGGCATTCTCGATCGTATCGATAGCCTGACCGCTGCCGTTCCGCTCTTCGCTCTGATTCGCCCCTGGCTGGGATAGCGCACCGATGCCTTCATCTTCTACCCGCAAGGTCACCCTGCTGGGGGCGACCGGTTCCATCGGTCGCAGCACCCTGGACGTGATCGCGCAGCAACCCGACGCCTATGAGCTTTATGCGGTCACGGCCCATCGCTCGCGCGAGGCGCTGCTCGATATCTGCCTGCGCTTTGCACCGACCCGGGCGGTGATCGGCACCGAGTCCGATGCCGAGTGGCTTCGAATGCAGTTGCGCGAGGGCGGGCGCGGCGATGTCGACGTCAGCCATGGCGAGGCGGGGCTACTGGAGGTCTCGCGCGCCGCCGAGGTCGACACCGTGATGGCGGCGATCATCGGCGCGGCAGGGCTGCTGCCGACGCTGGCGGCAGTGGAGTCGGGCAAGCGCGTGCTGCTGGCCAACAAAGAGGCGCTGGTGATGTCCGGCGGGCTGTTCATGGACGCCGTGACCCGCCATGGCGCGACACTTTTGCCCATCGATTCGGAACATAATGCCATCTACCAGTGTCTTCCTATGCAGCATCGCGGCGGGCTGTCGCGACATGGGGTGTCGAGGCTGCTGCTGACCGCGTCGGGCGGGCCGTTCTGGAAATGGCCGTTGGCGGAGCTCGAAGCCGTCACGCCGGATCAGGCGTGCGCGCATCCCAACTGGTCGATGGGCCGCAAGATCTCGGTCGACAGCGCCACGATGATGAACAAGGGCCTCGAGCTGATCGAGGCGTGCTGGCTGTTCGATGCGACGCCTGCACAGATCGAGGTGGTGGTGCATCCGCAGAGCATCGTCCACTCGATGGTCGGCTATGCCGATGGCTCGGTGCTGGCGCAGATGGGCAATCCCGACATGCGCACGCCGATCGCCTACGGGCTGTCCTGGCCGTCGAGGATCGAAGCTGGCGTCGAGCCGCTCGATCTGTTCGCGATCTCGCGGCTCGATTTCGAGGCGCCGGACGAATCACGGTTCCCGTGCCTGCGGCTCGCCCGTGAAGCCATGCAGGCGGGCGGCACTGCGCCGGCGACGCTCAATGCGGCAAACGAGATCGCGGTACAGGCGTTTCTCGACGAGAAGCTCTCTTTCCTCGATATCGCCCGGCTGGTGGACGCGACGCTGGCGGCGACCGAGGTGCGCGCGGCGGATTCGCTCGACGTGGTATTGTGCGAGGATGCTCGGGCGCGACAACTGGCCGAGCGCCTGTTGCATCAACGGTCTTTCTAGAGGGGGCAGGCGTGATGGATGCGATCCAGAACGTACTGGCGGTCATTGTCGTACTCGGCCTGCTGATCACGTTTCATGAGTTCGGGCACTTCTGGGTGGCGCGGCGCTGTGGCGTCAAGGTGCTGCGGTTCTCGGTCGGGTTCGGCAAACCGCTGTGGTCGCGATTCGATCGCCAGGGTACGGAGTATGCCATCGCCGCGATTCCCCTCGGCGGCTACGTCAAGATGCTCGACGAGCGGGAAGGGCCGGTCGCGCCGCAGGAGCTGGATCGCGCGTTCAATCGCAAGAGCGTCTGGGCCCGGATCGCGATCGTGGCAGCCGGGCCCATCGCCAATCTGCTGCTGGCGCTGGTCGCCTACTGGGCGCTGTTCGTTTACGGCTCGACCACGGTGGCACCGGTCATCGGTGACGTGGCGACGGACTCGCTCGCGGCCCAGGGCGGTTTGCGCAGTGGCCAGGAGATCGTCAGCATCGACGGCCGCGAGACGCCGTCGTGGAACGAGGTCAATCTGCAGCTGATCTCGAAGATCGGTGCCGATGGCGAGCTGCAGTTCACCACGCGAGACCCTTCGGGCGGCGCGACCCGGACACACGACGTATCGGTGCACCAGTGGCTGGTGCGCCAGGATCCGCCGCAGCCGATGTCCTCGCTGGGTATCACGCCATGGCGTCCCGAGGTGCCGGCGATACTGGGCCAAGTGCTCGAGGATGGCCCGGCGAGCCGTGCCGGGCTGCAGGCGGGAGACAGGATCGTCAGCGTCGACGGCAAGCCGGTCGGCGACTGGGTCGCCTTCGTCGATGTCGTGCGCAGCCATCCCGGTGCCGATCTCTCACTGTCGGTCGAGCGGGACGGTGCGGCTCGCAGCGTGTCGCTCACGCCGGAATCGAGGAAGGCCGAAGACGGCGAGAGCATCGGCTACGTCGGCGCAGCGTCGCAGACGGTCGAATGGCCGGAGTCCTATCGCCGCGAGATCCGCTACGGACCGGTCGCGGCGATCGGTCAGGCGCTGAGCAAGACCGGTGAAATGACCTGGCTGACCGCCGACTCGATTCGCAAGATGATCGTTGGCTGGATATCGCCCTCGAATCTGTCGGGGCCGATCACTATCGCTCGCATTGCCGGTGACTCGGCGCGTAGCGGGGTCGAGACCTTCGTCGGATTTCTAGCCTATCTGTCGATCAGTCTCGGCGTGCTCAACCTGCTGCCGATCCCGGTGCTCGACGGTGGCCACCTGGTCTATTATCTGATCGAGCTGGTCCGGGGTAAGCCGGTGTCGGAAACGGCGCAAGCCATGGGGCTGCGCGTCGGGGTCGCCCTGGTGGGGTGTCTTATGGTGATGGCGCTCTACTTTGATTTGATGCGGCTGTAGTTATTGGGATGATGTGAGTGACAGCAGTGTAATGCGACGTTGGCGCAGCGGTTCGTCAGCGGTCGCCGCCGCGGTGGTGGCGTATGGAAAGACCCCGGGCATGGCGAGCAATGCGCTTGTCAGTCGTAGGGAGAAATGTATAAGGTGCCTGTTCGATACGCGGGCGGACCCCACAGAAGCGACTGATTGAATGAAACTCAAGACCATCGGATTGGCAGGACTACTGCTGGCCAGCTCTCCCGTTGCGCTGGCAGCACCTTTTGAGATTTCGGATATTCGTGTAGAGGGGCTGCAGCGCGTCTCGGCCGCATCCGTTTTCAACGCTTTCCCCGTCAGTGCCGACCAGTCGGTAGACGATCAGCAATTGGGCCAGGCGGCTCAGAAACTGTTCGATACCGGATTGTTCGATGACATTCGGCTCTCCCGTGACGGTGACGTGCTGATCGTCAACGTGGTCGAGCGGCCGTCCATCGCCGAGATCAACATCGACGGCAACTCCCAGATTTCCGATGACGATCTGCGCAAGGGTCTGACCGATGCCGGCCTCGCCGAAGGGCAGGTTCTGCAGCGCTCGACGCTCGAAGAGATGCAGCGCGAGCTGGAGCGTCTCTATCAGTCCCAGGGGCGTTACAGCTCGAACATCAAGACCTCCGTCGAGCAGCTCGAGCGCAACCGTGTCCGCGTCAACATCAATATCAACGAAGGTGAAGTCGCCAAGATTCGTCAGATCAACGTCGTCGGCAACGAGGCCTACGACGATGGCACCCTGAGCGACCTGTTCCAGCTCGAGGACAAGCCCGGCTGGTTCTTCGGCTGGTTCTCCGACGACGAATACTCCCGCGAGGCGCTTTCCGGCGATCTGGAAACGCTGCGCTCCTGGTATCTCGACCGGGGCTACGTCAACTTCGCCATCACCTCGACCCAAGTGTCGATCAGCCCGGACAAGTCACGAATCTTCGTCACCATCAACGTCGACGAGGGCAAACGTTACAAGCTCGACAAGATCAACTTCGATGGCGATCTGAAAATCGACGAGTCGACCGCACGCTCGTTGGTGACCGCCAAGCCGGGTGAGTATTTCTCCCAGAGCAAGCTGACCGAATCCTCGGAAGCGTTGCGCCAGAAACTGGGTGCAGAGGGTTTTGCTTTCGCCGACATCAAGGCGGTGCCTACCGTCGATGACGCGGGCGATACCGTCGATATCACCTTCCGCGTCGATCCGGGTCGTCGCGCCTACGTGCGCCGGATCAACTTCGAAGGCAATACCACGACCCAGGATGAAGTGCTGCGCCGCGAAATGGTGCAGATGGAAGGCGCGCCGGCCTCTACCGACCAGATCTCCCAGTCGCGGCAGCGGCTCGAACGTCTCGGCTTCTTCAAGCAGGTCGATGTCGATACCCGCCCGGTCGCCGGTGAGCCCGATCAACTGGACGTGACCTACAACGTCCAGGAGCAGCCGTCGGGGTCGATCTCGGCCAGCGTCGGGTTCTCGCAGACAGCCGGCGTGATCTACGGCGCGGCGCTGTCACAGAGCAACTTCCTGGGCACGGGCAACCGCGTCAATATCGGCGCGCAGAAGAGTGATACGTTCACCAATATCAACTTTGGTTTCACCGATCCGTACTGGACGCTCGACGGTATCTCGCGCGGTTATAACGTCTTCTATCGCGAGACCGATTACGAAGACTCCGATATCTCGACCTACTCGACCGACTCCTACGGCGGCAACATCAACTTCGGTTATCCGATCAACGATCTGTCACGCCTGAATTTCGGTGTCGGCCTCGAGAATCTGTCAATCGATACCTACGACGATACACCGGCGGAGATCGTCCAGTACACCGACGATCAGGGCGAGGACTTCTTCAACTATAAAGTGACGGCCAGCTGGACCCGGAACGATCTGAACCGCGGTATCATGCCGACGGCCGGCAGCTACCAGCGCGTGTCGCTGGAGGCCGCTGTCCCTGGCTCTGATGCCGACTACTACAAGCTGCGTTACCGTGGGCAAAAGTTGTTCGAACTCAATCCCGACTGGTCGCTCAAGTTCAGTTCCAACCTCGGTTACGCCGATACGCTAGGCTCTAACGATCCCTATCCGTTCTACGAGAACTTCTACTCGGGCGGTCTGGGCTCGGTACGTGGCTACACGGGTAACACCCTGGGGCCAAAGACTACCAAGCGCGGCGACGGCGACGACGATACCCTGGGCGGTAACGTGCTGGTCGAAGGATCCGCGGAGCTGATCTACCCGTTCCCGTGGGTCGAGGATCGCCGTTCGCTACAGACCAGCATCTTCCTCGATGGCGGTAATACTTTCCTGACCGATTGCTACGATGTCCCTGACGACTTCACTTCGAGCTGTAACAGTGGTGTCAATCTCGATGATCTGCGCTATAGCGTGGGTCTGGGGCTTTCCTGGCTGACGCCGGTAGGGCCGTTGACGTTCAGCGTGGCCAAGCCGCTGAACGACAAGGAAGGCGACGATCCTCAGGTCTTCCAGTTCTCGCTGGGACAGACCTTCTAGCATCAGCGCACGGGATCACGGCACCCTGGGGGTGCCGTGAATTCGATCCCGATGATTTCACCAGCAATCAGATTTATTTCAAGGAGATGCCGTATGCGCAAGATCGCAGGAGTTCTCGGACTCGGTTTGTTGACCATGGTCTCCGTGCCAGCCATGGCCACGGAAGTAGGTGTGCTCGATTGGCGTGAAGCGTTGATGTCCTCCAATTCCGCTCAGGCATCGATGAATCAGTTGAAGAACCGTATCAGCGCACAGCAGCAGCAGGCGAAGTCGCTGAGTCAGCAGCTTCAGCAGCTTCAGCAGCGGCTGCAGAAAGACGGTGATGTGATGTCCGAATCCGAGCGCAACTCGGTGACACAGCAGTTGCGCGAGAAGGGCGGAAAGTTTCAGCAACTGCGTGGCCAGATCTCTCAGGCACAGCAGCAGGCCGAGCAACAGTATCTGAAAAGTGCCAAGCCCCAGCTCGATCAGGCGATTCAGCGCGTTGTCGACGAGCATGACCTCGACATGGTCGTTGACCGTGATGCCGTGGTCTATTCGGGTGACAGCCTCGATATCACCGATGAAGTGACGAAGATATTCAACTCGCTCAAATAATGGTTCAACCCGGCGCCCGTTCATGAACAGAGATGCTGCTACCTCCTACACGCTCGGTGAACTCGCCGAGCGTATAGATGCACGCGTGGTCGGTGATGCTGACGTGCGTGTCAGCGGACTGTCGACGCTGACCGACGCCGGCCCGACGGATTTGGCGTTTCTCGCCAACCGGGCTTACCTGAAGTATCTAGCCGAGACTCATGCGGCTGCCGTTCTGGTGCATCCCGCGCATGGCGAAAGTTGCCCCTGTCCGCGGCTGGAGCTGGATAACCCTTACCTGGGTTATGCCAAGCTTTCGCGGCTGTTCGACCCGTTGATCAATCAGCCCTCACGTGGGGTGCATCCGACGGCGTCGGTATCGACGACAGCGGTCATCGGAGAGCGAGTCGAGATCGGCGCCTACTGTGTCATCGAGGACGGTGTCGAGGTTGCCGACGACTGTGTCGTTGGAGCGGGGTCTTTCGTCGGTGCCGATACGCTGATCGGCAAAGGGTCTCGACTGCACGCCAACGTCACGCTTTACCACGGCGTGGTCATCGGTGAACGTGCCATCCTTCACAGTGGCTGCGTCATCGGGGGGGACGGGTTCGGTTTCGCCCACGATGGCAAGCAGTGGGAAAAAATCGCGCAGTTGGGTGGCGTTACCCTGGGCGACGATGTCGAGGTCGGCAGCTGTTCCAGCATCGACCGTGGTGCGCTGGGCGACACCTTGATCGGCAATGGGGTCAAGATCGACTCCCAGGTGCAGATCGCCCATAACGTGCAGATCGGAGATCATAGCGCGTTGGCGGGTTGCGTCGGTATTGCGGGGTCTACCAAGGTGGGCCGCCACTGCCTGCTAGGCGGCGGCGTCGGTCTTTCCGGGCATCTTACTCTGACCGACGGCGTGCAGGTGACCGGCATGAGTCTGGTGACGAACTCGATTCTCGAGTCCGGTGTTTACTCTTCCGGCACCGGTTCGATGTCGAATAGTCAGTGGCGAAGGAACGCGGTACGCTTCAAACAACTCGATGAGATCGCCAAGCGGCTGACGCGGCTCGAGCGCGATATCCGCGACGCTTGAGAGCTTGGGCCACTCTCTTGGCAATCCGGGCCCGGCGCCCGGAAGGCTGGTAGTCGCTAGGTGCGCCTGTATAATGCCCGCCCACACGGGTCACCGCTTTTTCTGCCCGGTGCCTGCCCTTGGCCAAAGCCCTGCCATTGGTCAACGTTCTGCCCTTGTCAAAGTATAGGGCAGGCATTTCGTTATTCTAGAGGTCGTATTGATGATAATGGACATCAACCAGGTTCGTGAGTATCTACCGCATCGTTATCCGTTTTTACTGGTAGATCGCGTGATGGAAATCACGCAGGGCGAGTCGATCGTCGCGCTCAAGAACGTTAGCATCAATGAGCCCTTTTTCAACGGCCATTTTCCGCACCACCCGATCATGCCCGGCGTGTTGATCATTGAGGCACTGGCTCAGGCCTGCGGTATTCTCGGCTTCAAGACCGTCAACAAGATGCCGGCGGATGGCTATGTCTACTATCTGGTCGGTAGCGACAACGTACGCTTCAAACGCCCGGTCATGCCAGGCGATCAGCTACGACTCGAAGCCAATGTCATCAAGGGCAAACGCGGTATCTGGAAGTTTGCCTGCCGCGCCACTGTCGGCGGCGAGCTGGCCTGTGAAGCTGAAATCATCTGTGCCGAGAGGAAAATCGCTTGATTCATCCTACCGCCATCATCGACCCTTCCGCCCGACTGGCCGATGACGTCGAAGTCGGCCCTTATAGCGTGATCGGCCCCGACGTCGACATCGGCGCGGGGTGCGTGATCGGTCCGCACGTGGTGATCAAGGGGCCCACACGACTCGGCAAGCGCAACCGGATATTCCAGTTCGCATCGGTCGGGGAAGATTGTCAGGACAAGAAGTACGCTGGCGAGCCGACGCGCCTCGAGATGGGTGACGACAACGTCGTACGCGAGAGCGTGACCATCCATCGCGGCACGGTCCAGGGCCACAACGTGACCACCATCGGTCATCGCAATCTGTTCATGGCCTATTCCCACGTGGGTCACGACTGCCTGATCGGCAACGATTGCATCCTCGCCAATCAGGCGACGCTGGCTGGCCACGTGACGCTGGGTGATTTTGCCATCATCGGTGGGTTGTCGGCGATCCATCAGTTCGCCCATATGGGTGAACATGCCATGGTTGGAGGTTGCTCGGCCATCACCAAGGACATCCCGGCTTTCGTCATGGTCAATGGCAACCCTGCCGCTGCCCACGGTTTGAACTCGATTGGACTCAAGCGTCGTGGTTTTTCGGCCGAGGCCATCAAGGCGTTGGGTGAAGCCTATCGCCTGGTTTACCGCAAGGGATTGACGACAGAGCAGGCCATTAGCGAAATCGAGAGTCGCTTTTCACTCGAGGAGACGCAGCGTTTCGTCGACTCCCTGAAAGTCTCCGAGCGTGGCATCACTCGCTAAACGCTATCCGGCCTGGGTTTATCCAGGCGGGCTTGTTTAGCCTGGTTCTACTTCGCCAAGCCCGTTTACCAAGCCCTATTTAGCCAGGTCTTATCGGACAGGAGACGGCGCATGCGCGTCTATCTCATAGCGGGAGAGCTGTCGGGGGATATCTTGGGCGCTGGCTTGATGCAGGCGCTCAAGCACCGCCATGCTGATATCGAGTTCCGCGGCATCGGCGGCCCTCGTATGCGGGCCCAAGGCCTCGATTCGCTCTATCCGTTGGAAACGTTGTCGGTCATGGGCTTTGTCGAGGTGTTGAAGCACCTGCCGCGTTTGATCAAGGTGCGACGTCATCTCAAGCGCGACGCGCTGGCCTGGCAGCCCGACATCATGGTGGGCATCGATTCACCGGACTTCAATATTGGTCTCGAGCGCCAGCTGCGCGAGCAGGGTATCCGTACCGCGCACTACGTCAGCCCGTCGGTATGGGCGTGGCGACAGGGCCGAGTGAAAACGATCGCCAAGGCGGTCGACGGAATGTTGACCTTCCTGCCGTTCGAAGCGGATTTCTATGCCGAACATCGGGTGCCGGTCGCCTACGTCGGTCATCCGCTGGCCGACGAACTGCCGCTGGTCAATGATCGAGCGTTGGCTCGCAATGAGCTTGGGCTTGCCCTCGGGGTGCCGACATTGGCGGTGCTGCCTGGCTCGCGCAGCAACGAGATCCGCTTTCAGGGGGAGATGTTCCTGCGGGCGGCATCCGCGCTGCGCCAGCATCTTGGTGCGCTGCAGGTGGCGATCCCTGCGGCATCACCGGAGCGGCGTCGCGAGCTCGAGGCGTTGCTCGTGGAGTTCCCGGACCTTGCCGCCAACACGGTCATCGTCGAGGGCCGCTCGCGCGAAGTGATGACGGCCGCCGATGCGGTGCTGCTGACCTCCGGTACCGCGACTCTGGAAGCCATGCTCTGCCATCGGCCTATGGTAGTCGCCTATTGCATGGCGCCAGCGACCTACTGGCTCGCACAGCGGCTGGTCAAGACGCGCTGGATTGCGCTGCCGAATCTGATCGCCCAGGAAACGCTGGTGCCGGAGCTGGTCCAGGAGGCGGTGACTCCCGAATCGCTGTTCGAGACATTGATGCCGTGGTTCGAGGACGAGCAGGCGCGCTTGGCGCTCGAGCAGCGCTTCGCGGCACTGCATGCCGAGCTTCAGCGGGGTGCCAGCGAGCGAGCTGCCACAGCCATTAGCACGCTGGTCGAGCATGGGACGCTGAATTCCGAAATCGGAAGCGTTTGACGAGGAAATCATGTCATTGAAATCTTCGATATCCGCTTGGCCGGACATTATCATCGAGTATGATGGTCATCTGCTTGCCGGTGTCGACGAGGTTGGGCGAGGGCCGCTGATCGGATCTGTGGTGGCCGCAGCGGTGATTCTCGATCCCGACCGTCCGATCGACGGGCTGACGGATTCCAAATGCCTGAGTGCAGCGCGCCGCGAGGCGTTCGACCTGCAGATCCGCGAGTGCGCGCTGGCATTCGCGATTGGTCAGGCTTCGCCACGGGAAATCGACTCGCTCAACATCTATCACGCGACGCATCTAGCCATGCGACGCGCGATCGATTCACTGCCGATGGCCGCCGAGTACCTGCTGGTCGATGGTAATCGTCTGCCCGGTCATGCCTGCCCGGGGCAGGCCGTCGTCAAGGGCGATCTGCGCCACCCCGCGATCAGCGCGGCTTCGATTCTGGCCAAGGTGGCGCGGGATGCTCAGATGGTCGAGCTGGACGCGCGCTATCCGGGTTATGGCTTCTGCCGTCACAAGGGCTACCCGACGCCGGAGCATCTCGACGCGCTGGCGCGGCTCGGGCCACTGACGGAGCATCGCTGCTCCTTTGCGCCGGTTCGCGAACGACTGATGCCGGTATGAGCGGGCGGGCCTGATAGGATCGTTCTGGTCGATTCGCGCCGACCGATTCGCAACTCAAATACGCCCCATCGCCCATTGTGGCTCGTGTGACGTTTAGGCATGCTGATTTTCACGAATCGCCGGTCGCTGTCATTATCTTCCTGCCGGTGACCGCGAGCACCCCGGGATTTTGTGCCCAACGTCTGATTTCATTCGCCGCCTGACTCGAGTTCGTCATGACAACACCCTTCGTTCACCTTCGTGTCCACAGCGAATACTCTCTGGTCGACGGTCTGGTTCGCCTCAAGCCGCTGATCAAGGCAACGGCCGAAGCCGGCATGCCGGCGGTAGCCGTGACCGACGACACCAACCTGTTCGGACTGGTCAAGGTCTACAAGGCAGCTCAGGGCGCCGGGCTCAAGCCAATCATCGGTGCCGATCTTTGGCTGCACAACGCTCACGACGAGAGCCATCCCTATCGTCTGACCCTGCTGGCGATGAGCGATACCGGCTACCGTAATCTGACCGAATTGATTTCGCGGGCCTGGACCGAGGGTCAGCGGCAGAACATGGCGATCCTCGACAAGACCTGGGTGTTCGAGCAGAGCGAGGGGTTGATCGCCCTTTCCGGCGCTCGTGAAGGCGAAATCGGGCGTTTTCTGATTGCCGAGCATATCGACACCGCGCGCCAGCTGCTGGAAGAGTGGCGCCAGCATTTTCCGGGACGCTTTTATCTGGAGTTGCAGCGCACCGGCCGGCAGTACGACGAGGAGTGCGTGCACCATTCGGTCAGGCTGGCGAGCGAGAGCGGTACACCGGTGGTGGCGACCAACGACGTACGCTTTCTCCAGCGTGAGGACTACTGGGCCCACGAGACGCGCGTCTCGATCGGCGAAGGAAAGGCGTTGGAGGACCCCCGGCGCGAGCGACGCTATAGCGAAGAGCAGTATCTCAAGACCCCCGAAGAGATGGCCGAGCTTTTCGCCGACGTGCCCGAGGCGCTCGAAAACAGTGTCATGATCGCGGCGCGCTGTAGCGCCAGCGTGCGACTTGGCGAGATATTCCTGCCTGAATATCCGATCCCCGAAGGGCTGACCCAGGACGAATTCTTCCGCAAGATATCCCATGACGGCCTCACCGATCGCCTGAACACGTTGTTCGCGGGCGACACGCCGATCTATCCGGGCCGGTCGCTGGCCGAGCACGAGCCCGCCTACCGCGAGCGGCTCGACTTCGAGCTCGATATCATCCTCAAGATGGGGTTCCCCGGTTACTTCCTGATCGTGATGGACTTCATCCAGTGGGCCAAGGACAACGACATCCCGGTGGGGCCGGGACGCGGCTCCGGTGCGGGCTCGCTGGTCGCCTACGTGCTCAAGATCACCGATCTCGACCCGCTGGAATACGATCTGCTGTTCGAACGCTTCCTCAACCCCGAGCGGGTGTCGATGCCCGACTTCGACGTCGATTTCTGCATGGAGAAACGTGATCGGGTTATCGACTACGTGGCCAATCGCTACGGCCGTGACGCGGTCTCGCAGATCGTCACCTTCGGTACCATGGCCGCCAAGGCGGTGGTGCGTGACGTGGCGCGTGCCCAGGGCAAGCCCTACTCGATGGGCGACAAGCTCTCCAAGTTGATCCCGTTCGAGGTCGGCATGACCCTGGCCAAGGCGATCGAACAGGAGCCGCAGCTCAAGGAGTATCTCGAGTACGACGAGGAGGCCGCCGAGATCTGGGAGATGGCGCTCAAGCTCGAGGGGATCACTCGCGGTACCGGCAAGCACGCTGGTGGCGTGGTGATCGCGCCGACCAAGTTGACCGATTTCTCGCCGCTGCTGTGCGACGAGGACGGCTCTGGCTTGATGGTGCAGTTCGACAAGAACGACGTCGAGGATGCCGGGCTGGTCAAATTCGACTTTCTCGGTCTGCGCACGTTGACCATCATCGACTGGGCACTGGAGATGGTCGATGTGGTGCGCGCCCGCGACGATGTCGGTCCGCTCGATATCAGCACCATCCCGCTGGATGACAAGCCGACCTTCGACATGCTCAAGAAGGCCGAGACCACGGCGGTCTTCCAGCTCGAATCCCGGGGTATGAAGGAGCTGATCAAGCGCCTGCTGCCCGATTCGCTGGAGGACATGATCGCCCTGGTGGCGCTGTTCCGTCCCGGTCCGTTGCAGTCGGGCATGGTCGACGACTTCATCAACCGTAAACACGGCCGTGCCGCCATCGCCTATCCCAGCGCCGACTATCAGCATGAGTTGCTCAAGCCGGTGCTGGAGCCGACCTACGGCATCATCCTGTATCAGGAACAGGTGATGCAGATTGCGCAGGTGCTGGCCGGCTACACCCTGGGGCAGGCCGACATGCTGCGTCGCGCCATGGGTAAAAAGAAGCCCGAGGAGATGGCCAAGCAGCGCCAGGGCTTCATGGACGGCTGTGCCGACAAGGGGATCGACAAGAATCTCGCCGGCAACATCTTCGACCTGGTGGAGAAGTTCGCCGGTTACGGGTTCAACAAGTCGCACTCGGCGGCCTATGGCCTGGTGTCGTACCAGACCGCCTGGCTCAAGGCACATTATCCCGGCCCGTTCATGGCCGCGGTGCTCTCCACCGAGATGGACAACCTCGACAAGGTCGTGCCGCTGATCGAGGAGTGCCGGCATCTCGGGCTGACGGTGACGCCGCCGAACGTCAATGTCGGTGCCTACAAATTCACCGTCGACGAGAGCGGTCAGGTCGTTTACGGGCTCGGCGCGATTCGCGGCGTCGGCGAGGGGCCGATCGGCGCTATCGTCGAAGCGCGCGAGGCGGGCGGCGAGTTTACGGACCTGTTCGACTTCTGCCGTCGCATCGACGGCAAGCGCATGAACAAGCGCACCCTCGAAGCGCTGATTCGCTCTGGCGCGGTGGATACGCTGGGCCCGTCGCGTGCGGTGCTGGCGGCTTCTCTGGAGGCCGCGATCAAGGCCGCATCGCAGAACCAGACCAACCAGAACCTGGGCATGATCGACATGTTTGGCGAGGCTTTTGCCGAGCCCGTCGACGATGGCGACATCTACGCTGACTATCGCCACGCCCGCGACTGGAGCGACAAGGAGCGTCTGGCCGGCGAGAAGGACACCCTTGGCCTCTATCTCACCGGCCACCCGATCGACGAGTACGAGCACGAGCTGAAGCGCTTCGTGGCGACCCGGATCGTCGACCTCAAGCCCTCCCGCGAGCCGCAGCGCGTGGCCGGGCTGGTCGTCGCAATGCGCACCATGAAATCGAAGCGTGGCGATACCATGGCTTTCCTCACGCTGGATGACCGCACCGGGCGGATCGAGGCCTCGCTGTTCGGCGAGATGTACGATCAGGTCCGCGGGCAGCTGACGGCCGAGCAGGTGCTGATCGTCGAGGGGGAAGTGTCCAGCGACGACTACTCCGGTGGCCTGCGTCTGCGCAGCAAGGACATCACGCTGATGGCCGACGCCCGTGCCCGCTTTGGTGAAGCGGTCGAGCTCTGCGTCGACGGTGCTCAGCTCAACGGCCGGTTCTCTCGATCCCTGCACGATAGCCTCTCGCCATGGTTGAGCGACTCCGGTCTGCCGGTGCGGGTGCGCTACCGCAATGCCGAGGCCAGCGGCTGTTTCGAGCTGGCGCCGAACTGGAAGGTCTCCCCCAGCGATGAACTGATGACCGCGCTTCGCGGCGTCGAAGGTTACGAAAAAGTCGCGCTTCGCTATCGGGGTGGCTAACGTGTGGCGGTAGGGTGCCTCCTTGCGAACACGCATGAAGGTGCGATAATAGTTCGTTTCGCGGCACGCCAGTCGCCCGTGTTTCAGAAATCCGCTCTGTTTCAGAAATCGAAGCCTGCCAGGATCACAGTAGAAGCTCTATGAATCCCAACTATCTAGACTTTGAACAACCGATTGCCGAACTCCAGGCCAAGATCGAAGAACTGCGTCTGGTCGGTAACGATAGCCGCATCAGCCTGAGTGACGAGATCGGCAAGCTCGAAGAGAAGAGCCGTAAACTCACCGAGCAGATCTTTCGCGATCTGACCGCCTGGCAGGTGACGCAGCTGTCGCGGCATCCTCAGCGCCCCTACACGCTCGACTATCTCGCCAGCGTCTTTACCGATTTCGACGAGATGCATGGCGATCGTCATTTCTCCGACGACGCCGCTCTGGTCGGTGGCGTGGCACGTCTCGACGACAAGCCGGTGATGGTCATCGGCCACCAGAAGGGGCGTGACGTCAAAGAGAAAGTGCGGCGCAACTTCGGCATGCCACGGCCTGAAGGGTATCGCAAGGCGTGCCGACTGATGGAGACGGCCGAGCGTTTCAAGATGCCGGTACTGACGTTCATCGACACGCCCGGCGCCTATCCCGGTATCGATGCCGAGGAGCGAGGGCAATCCGAAGCGATCGCCTACAATCTGGCGGTGATGTCGCGGCTGAAAACGCCGATCATTGCCACCGTGATCGGCGAGGGCGGCTCCGGCGGGGCGCTTGCCATCGGCGTCTGCGACGAGCTGCAGATGCTCCAGTACTCCACCTATTCGGTGATCTCGCCGGAGGGTTGCGCCTCGATCCTGTGGAAGAGCGCCGACAAGGCCTCTGAAGCGGCTCACGCGATGGGTATCACCGCCTCGCGTCTGAAAGAGCTCGGATTCGTGGATTCGCTGATCGACGAGCCGCTGGGCGGCGCGCATCGCAATCCGCGCAAGACGGCCGATCGGGTCAAGGACGCGCTGACGGGCAGTCTCGATCGGCTGCGGGCGATGGATACCGAGACGCTGCTGGAGCGACGGTATCAGCGCCTGATGAGCTACGGCGCTCCAGCCGCTTAACGGCTCTTCCTGCGCTCGCCCACACGGCGTTGAGTCGGAGCGCAGCAAAGACAACGGCCGAAGACCGGCCTGGCGCGCGAGCGTAGCAAGTCATACCGGCTCGGCATGCTCATTGACACCCAGGTCAAATCCGCTGCCTCGCCGGTTTTCGTCTTGTTTGGGCTTCGCTCGGGGCGAGCCCTCTAGATCGTCAAGTCCCCAAGAGAATCTCGCTCTATTTTCGAGGCCTAGCATCATTGCCGCAGCACGTAGGAGTCCGCCGTGCGACCTTCCCTCGAAGATCTCATTGATAACGCCCTGGCACGTCATGTGTCGGGGCGTGTCGTCTGGGTGGCACTCTCCGGTGGTCTCGACTCTTCTCTGCTGCTGAGTGTGGCGGCACCGCTGGCGCGCCAGCGCGGCGTCGATCTGCGGGCGATTCACGTCAATCACGATCTGCAGGCGGCGGCGGGCGACTTCGAAAGACACTGTCGCGAGCTGTGCGATTCGCTGGCCGTATCGCTGGTCGTTGCTCTGGTCACCGTCAGCCCGGCGGGGCAAGGGATCGAGGCCGCCGCCCGCGACGCGCGTTATCAGGCATTTTCCCATCATCTCTCTGCGGGTGACCGCCTCTGGCTGGCGCAGCATGCCGACGACCAGGCCGAAACGCTCCTGCTGGCGACGCTTCGTGGCAGCGGGGTGCGTGGCCTGGCGGGCATGCCTGCAGTGCGTCAGTGGCGAGGCCTCGCCGTCGAGCGCCCCTGGCTGGGTCTGGCGCGATCCGAGCTGGCACGGGAGGCGGCACGCCGTGGGGTGGCATGGTGCGAAGATCCCACCAACGCCGAGGTAAGGTTCGATCGCAACTATCTGCGTCACCGCGTGCTGGCACCGTTGCGACAACGCTGGCCAGGCGCTGCCGAGGCACTGGCACGAAGCGCCGGTCATCTGCAGGAGACCGATGAGCTGCTGGGACAGCTGGCCGAAATCGACCTGGCGGAGGCGGGGGGCGATCCCGGGCGCCTGCGGCTGTCGACGCTGCGCGGGCTTGCCTCTTCGCGTCGACGCCTGCTGATTCGTCATGCGCTCGAGCGCCTGGGTTTGCCGACGCCACCGGCGCCACGCCTGGTCGAGCTCGAACGTCAGCTGACCACGGCAGCGGCTGACCGTCTGCCGTCGCTTGTCTGGGCCGGGGGCGAAGCCCGGCTATGGCGGAATCATCTCTACTTGCTGGCGCCCCAGCCACCGATCGATCTGTCCTGGCAGACGACCTGGGATGGCGTCTCGCCGCTGGAAACCCCCTGGGGGCACTATCATTGGGTGCTACGGCCGGCTCGAGATGGCGCGACAACGTCGCTGCGGGTCGGCCTGCGCCAGGGCGGCGAACGTCTCTGTCTGGCCGGGCGTGGCAGGCGCGATCTCAAGCGTCTGCTGCAGGAAGCCGAGATCCCGCCGTGGCAGCGAGATCGTCTGGCGTTGGTGTGGTGCGGCGACGAACTGGTGGCGGTGCTTGGCGTTGCGTCAGCGCAAGGGTGGCATCAGGTGCCGTATGACAGCGTCAGACCGGCGCTTTGCTGATAGGCGGCTTCCTGCTCGAGGTCGTTGAGCAGCAGCGCCTGAGGCTTGGCATCGGGCAACCTCAGATGAAGGTCGTCGCCGTCGCAGGCGAGGTGGAAGTCGACGGGGGCCTGTTCCGGGCGAGCGTGATTGAGCATCACGGCCAGCCGCAGTAGTCGAGCCAGGCGCTGGTAGGTGAGCCGTACGGCCTCGGGCAGCGCTTCCAGTTCTTTCTGGGCGAATTTACGCCGATGAGCGCGGACCAGAAACGCCAGCGCCTGCTGCTCGGGGCGCGAGAAACCGGTCAGATCGGAATATTCGAGCAGATAGGCGCCATGACGGTGGAACTGGCTGTGGGAGATCGCCAGACCAATTTCGTGCACCTGGGCCGCCCAGAACAGGAACAGTCGCTGCTCTTCACTGAGCGACCAGCCATCGCGGACCTGATCGAAAGCCGCCATGGCGCTCTGCGCCACGTGATCGGCATGGGCCGTCTCGACACTGTAGCGGCGCATCAATGACTCGATGCTATGCCGCCGGGAATCTTCGGGCGTACTGCGGCCAATCAGATCGAACAGCACGCCTTCACGCAGCGCGCCGTCGGAGTAGCGCATGCGCTTGAGGTCGAAGGCTTCGAAAACCGCACACAGAATCGCGACGCCGGCGGGGAACACCCGCGCGCGATCTTCCTTCAGGCCGTCCATCGCGACCTTGTCCAGATTGCCGAAGCCGATCAGGGTCTTGCGCAGCTTCATCAGTGCGTCGCGCTCGATCAGCGTGGCATCGCCATCGCCTCTGGCCCCGATGACGGCGGCGGCAGCCTTGATCGTGCCGCTGGAGCCGATAGGATCCTGCCAGCCCAGCTGGCAGTAATGCCGTTGGATATTGGCCAGTTCGGACATCGCCGCCATTTCGGCACGTCGAAAGCGCTTCTCGCTGAGTTCGCCGTTGGCGAAAAAAGTGCCGGTATAAGCGACACAGCCCATATGCAGGCTTTCCAGCGCCTGGGGTTCGAAGTCCTCGCCGATGATGAGCTCGGTGGAGCCGCCGCCGATATCGACGATCAGGCGTCGGCCGTGGACCTCGGCCAGCGCGTGCGCCGCGCCCAGGTAAATCAGGCGCGCTTCTTCACGCCCGCCGATGATCTCGATCGGATGTCCGATCAGCGCCTCGGCGCGGTCTATCAACTGGCGGGCGTTGTAGGCCGCCCGTAGCGCGTTGGTGCCGACGATTCGCAAGTTGGCGGCAGGCACACCTTCGAGAAAAGGGGCGAAACGCTCCAGGCAGGCCAGGGCGCGTGCCACGGCTGCGTCGGTGAAATTTTCGTTCTCGTCGAGGCCGGCGGCGAGCTGAACTTTCTCCCCCATCTTGGCGACGACCTGGAGCTGGCCGTCCTGATAGTTGGCGACCAACAGGTGAAAGCTGTTGGAGCCGAGATCAATCGCGGCCAGGCGCCGCGTCTCGTCGTTGGCGGTCGACTTCCCGCTCATGGCGTGGCGTCCTCGAAAACGGTCATGAAATGGGTGGCTGCGGCGTGTCGTCCGATTGTGCAGCGTTCTCGGCGAACGCTGCGACAGCGCTGGATGAGCCAAGATTGCGGGGGGCGCCCGGCCTTGTCAATTGCCCGCGCGGCGGGCATGCTGGCGACAGCAAGATGCCCATCGATAGAGACGCGAGTTCATGCAGCCACAGCGGCGCCATCTGGATAACGAAGCTTTCGAGCGTCAACGCGAGGATCGGACAACCCCGTGGCTCGCCGTTTTCGTCCACGACTGGTGTCAGCCCTGCGAGACCCTGCTGTCGCGCCTTGCCTCCACGCCGCCGGGACCGATTCGTGGTTTGACGGTGGGCGTGGTCGATGTCGATCGGGAGTCGGCGCTGGCCGAACGCTACGGGGTCAAGGGCACGCCGACGCTGGTCCTGTTCGTCGAGGGCGAGCCCCGGTTGACGCGGGTTGGAGCACTGTCGGAGGCGCAGCTGCTGCAAATCGGCGAAGAGAGCACGCGCAATTGATCGAACGCGCTGGAGTTGGCGGCACCTCGTCGCTCTCTGGGGGCTTGCTTTCGGCAGATAGCTTGTCTACCATCTGGACGTTCACCTGTTCCGAATGCTTCTCGACCGCCTCGCGGTCCCCCAAGTCGTCAGTCAATCCCAGTCCCAATCATCGGCCAGTTTCGATCTTTGGACAGTGACAACGCTCCCGGATGACTCTTTCCGTGAGATTGCAGGCGAATCAAATCGCTCTCCCGGCATCCTCGCAAACATGGCAAGTCGGTATCCGGCCTGTTTCGACGTAGCGCCGAGAGGCCATGCGAAATGTATGACCCCTGGGACGACTGAACGCGCCGCGCGGCGTTTGAATCGACCGCCTCTTGTCCTCCTTTTCTATCTCGGCAAAAGTCATTGCCTGCGACACGAGCCATCTTTGACGAACTCATGAATCTAACCGAACTCAAGCAAAAATCCGTTCCTGAACTGCTGGATATCGCCCGTGAAATGGGCATCGATAATCTGGCTCGCTCGCGCAAGCAGGACATCATCTTCGCCATCCTGAAAAAGCACGCCAAGAGCGGCGAAGACATCTATGGCGATGGCGTCCTGGAGATTCTGCAGGACGGTTTCGGTTTCCTGCGTAGCGCGGACTCTTCCTATCTGGCTGGCCCCGACGACATCTATGTCTCGCCGTCGCAGATTCGTCGTTTCAACCTGCGCAAGGGCGACTCGATTTCCGGCAAGATTCGTCCGCCGAAAGAAGGCGAGCGCTACTTCGCGCTGTTGAAAGTCAACGAAATCAACTTCGACAAGCCGGAAAACGCCAAGCACAAGATCCTGTTCGAGAACTTGACGCCGCTGTTCCCGCAGGAACGTCTGCCGATGGAGATCGGCAACGGCTCCACCGAGGACATCACGGCCCGCGTGATCGACCTCACGTCACCGATCGGCAAGGGCCAGCGCGGCCTGATCGTATCGCCGCCCAAGGCCGGTAAGACCTTGATGCTGCAGAACATCGCCGCCTCGATCACGCGCAACAATCCCGAATGTCACATGATCGTGCTGCTGATCGACGAGCGGCCGGAAGAAGTGACGGAAATGTCGCGCACGGTGCGTGGCGAAGTCGTGGCCTCGACCTTCGACGAGCCGCCGGCGCGTCACGTTCAGGTCGCCGAGATGGTCATCGAGAAGGCCAAGCGTCTGGTCGAGCACAAGAAGGACGTGGTCATCCTGCTCGACTCCATCACCCGTCTGGCACGCGCCTACAATACCGTGGTGCCGTCCTCCGGCAAGGTGCTGACCGGTGGTGTCGATGCTCACGCCCTCGAGAAGCCCAAGCGCTTCTTCGGTGCGGCGCGTAACATCGAAGAGGGTGGCAGCCTGACCATCATCGCCACGGCGCTGGTCGATACCGGCTCGAAGATGGACGAAGTGATCTTCGAGGAGTTCAAGGGTACCGGCAACATGGAAGCCCACCTCGACCGCAAGCTGGCCGAGCGCCGTGTCTACCCGGCCTTCAACATTCGTCGTTCCGGTACGCGTCGCGAGGATTTGATCGCCTCCGAGGAAGAATTGCAGCGCATGTGGATCCTGCGCAAGCTGCTCAACCCGATGGACGATGTGGCAGCGACGGAGTTCCTGATCGATCGCCTCAAGGATACCAAGACGAACTTGGAATTCTTCGAAGCCATGAAAAGACGTTGATTCTGGCTGGCTGCACTCGATGACACTGCGTTGGAAAATCGCTCAAGCTGCTCATTTACTCCAGTAAATTCCGCACTTTCGCGATTTTCCGCCTTGTCTCATCTTCGTTCGCTCAGCCAACTCTCAACGCTTCGTGAGATATTCGGGGCAAAGCAGAAAATGGAGGGCAGCATGTTATGCTGCCCTTTTTGCGTTCTTGGATAGTGGATACGGGCAACGTCATGAAATATCACGATTTGCGGGATTTCATCGCGGCGCTGGAGCAGCGTGGTGAGTTGAAGCGTGTCAGTGTCGAGGTGGACCCGTATCTGGAGATCACCGAGATCTGTGATCGCACGCTGCGCGCTGGCGGGCCTGCGCTACTGTTCGAGAACGTCAAGGGCAGCGAGATGCCGGTGCTTGGCAATCTGTTCGGGACGCCCGAACGCGTCGCTTTCGGCATGGGGCAGGAGAGCGTCGAGGCGCTGCAGGAGGTCGGCAAGCTGCTGGCTTTCCTGAAGGAGCCGGACCCGCCCAAGGGGCTCAAGGATGCCTGGGACAAGCTGCCGATCTTCAAGCAGGTCATGAGCATGGGCCCGAAGACGGTGCGCTCCGCGCCATGTCAGCAGGTCGTGTTCGAGGGCGAGGACGTCGATCTCGATCGCCTGCCGATTCAGCACTGCTGGCCGGGCGATGTGGCGCCGCTGGTGACCTGGGCACTGGTGGTCACCAAGGGGCCGCACAAGACGCGCCAGAACCTGGGCATCTATCGTCAGCAGAAACTCTCCAAAAATCGATTGATCATGCGCTGGTTGAGCCACCGCGGTGGCGCGCTGGACTTCCGCGAGTGGAAGCAGGCCCATCCGGGCGAGCCGTTTCCCGTGGCGGTGGCGCTGGGCGCCGATCCGGCAACGATTCTCGGGGCGGTGACGCCGGTACCGGATACGCTTTCCGAATACGCGTTCGCGGGGTTGCTGCGTGGTTCGCGTACCGAGCTGGTCAAGTGCGGTCACGCCGATCTGGAGGTTCCGGCGTCGAGCGAGATCGTGCTGGAAGGCTTCATTTATCCGGATGACATGGCGCCCGAAGGGCCCTACGGCGACCATACCGGTTACTACAACGAAGTCGAATCCTTCCCGGTGTTCACCGTCGAGCGTATCACCCACCGTCGCGATCCGATCTATCATTCGACGTATACCGGGCGGCCGCCGGATGAGCCGGCGGTGCTGGGGCTGGCGCTCAACGAAGTGTTCGTGCCGATCCTTCGCAAACAGTTTCCTGAGATCGTCGATTTCTATCTGCCGCCGGAAGGCTGTTCCTATCGGATGGCGGTCGTGACCATGAAGAAGCAGTATCCCGGTCACGCCAAGCGCGTGATGATGGGCGTGTGGAGTTTCCTGCGCCAGTTCATGTACACCAAGTTCGTGATCGTGCTGGATGACGATGTCGATGCGCGCAACTGGGAAGACGTGATCTGGGCCATTACCACGCGCATGGATCCGGCCCGCGATACGGTCTTGGTCGAGAACACGCCCATCGACTATCTTGATTTTGCCTCGCCGACCGCGGGATTGGGCTCCAAGATGGGGCTGGATGCCACCAACAAGTGGCCGGGCGAAACCACACGGGAGTGGGGCGAGCCCATCGTCATGGACCCGGCAGTCAAGTCGCGTGTCGATGAGCGGTGGGAAAGTTACGGTATCGATATCGCGGCGCCGTCGGCGCGAACGGGAACCTCGAGCAAAGATGGGGCGGCATGACGGCAAGTAGCGAAGCAGACATGAAGGTCAGGACATTGACCTGCCAGGTGGAAACGGTCGAAGACCTGACCCCCGATGTATTTCGAGTCGTGCTCGAGGGGCGGGTCGAGGCGATCAGCCATGCGCCGGGCCAATATCTCGAGCTGGAGTTGCACGAGGGCACCTGGGTGCCTTTCTCGATCGCCTGTGCCGACAAGGGTGATGGCAAGCTGGAGCTGCATATCCAGCACTGGCCGGAACGCACCCACTCGGCGCGGTTGCGCGAGTTGCTGACACACCGCAATCGGCTGTCGGTGCGTCTGCCCAGTGGCGATTGTTTTCTGCCGGCGGGAGGCGAGCAGCCGCTGCTGCTGATCGCGGCCGGTACCGGCTTTGCCCAGCTCAAGGCGATCGTCGAGGCAGCGTTGTCGGAAAACCCCGACCGCGAAATAGCGCTCTGGTGGGCCGTGCGCGAGCGTCGCGATCTTTATGCCGAGTCCCTGGCGCGGCAATGGGCCCAGACGTATTCGAACGTCCATTTCCACGCGGTGGTCGAGGCGTCGGAGGCCGAGCTCGAAACGCTGCCGGGCATTCACTGGCATTCGGGACGTATCGACGAGGCGCTGGCGGCAGCGCTGGAGACACTCGCCGGCCTCGAGATCTACATCGCCGGTTCACCGGGCATGGTCTATGCCTGTGTCGACACGCTGGCGCCAATGGGTCTCGTGGAACACCAGGTGCATTCGGACGTCTTCAGCTACGCGCCCAGGGTGCCCTTTCTGCCGCTGCCCGAGGGTGATCCGGCGCAGGCGCCGTTGAACCCGGGCGAGGCACTCGCCACATCGGAACAGGGCGCAGCATCGAACAAGGGCGCGGCATCGAAGAAGGGTGAAGCATCCAAGAAGAGAGAGCCATGAGCCAGTCTCCGATCCTGATTACCGGTGGCGCTCAACGCTTGGGGCGTCACTGTGCCGAGCGCCTGCTCGACGACGGTCATCCGGTCATCGTCACTTATCGGCGTGAGCGCGACACGCTGACGGCGTTACGGGAGCGGGGCGCGATCACACTGCCGGCTGACTTCTCCAGTGAGGCGGGTATACAGGATTTCATCGCTCGGCTGCGCGAGACTACCTCAAGCCTGCGCGCCATCATTCACAATGCCGGCGAGTGGCTGTCGGATCCCGAGCCGGCGGCGGCGGGGGAGGCTCTGGAGCGGCTGTTTCGGGTCCATATGCAGGCGCCGTATCTGATCAACCTGCACGCCAGAGATCTGCTGGAAGCGTGCAAGGAGCCTCAATGCGACATCGTGCATATCACCGACAGCATCGTTCGGCATGGGGCGGCGCGTGGTGCGGCAGGGCAGGCGGCGTATGCCGCCACCAAGGCGGGGCTCGAGAGTCTGACCCGGTCCTTCGCGGTACAGTTTGCGCCTCGGATTCAGGTCAATGCGATAGCGCCGGGTCTGGTCATGCTCAATGGTGATGAAGATGTCGCCAACGATAGCGCTCAGCGAGTGCCCGGGCCCGGGGTGGTCTATCAGACGCTGCGTTATCTCCTGGACAACGATTTCGTCACCGGTACCACCGTCGCGGTGGATGGCGGCCGTCATCTCGACTGACGACCGCGTCGGGCTGCGTTGAGGTTGCGGAGCCTGTCACCCGGCGGCCGTGGGTTGCCGGGCCGTCTCGCTACAGCGACACAGTGTTGCTGCGGATCTGGATCAGCTTGCCTTCGTCGATCACCGGCCCTGACGGCTTACCGCCCGGCGCGCCGGCGCTGGGCTCCATGCTGACGGCGAAATCGGCGGTTTTCATCAAGCCCAGCATCTTGGCGGGCAGCTGCATGGTCGCTTCGCCTCGGCTCGGCAGCATGCCCAGCGAAACCGGCGTGCCATTCTCCATCATCCACAGCTCGCCACCCTTGCCGGCGGGCATCGGATCCGGCGATACCGCCTGGACCATCATCTTGCCGTCCAAGGTAGCGTTGAGAATCCACGCCGTCTGGCCGCTGGGCTGATTGATCACGAACACGTATTCGCCCGGCATCATGGCCGACTCCTTCGGCGCCAATATCAGTACGGCCAGCGCCAGCGCTGCGGCAGTCGCGACACCGCTGAACGCGCGCCAGAACCCGAGCCGATGCAGTAGGCCGGTCTTGAGTCCCAGACGCGTGGCGATACTGGGCCACAGCTGCGCGGGCGGTTTGACGGGATCCAGCTGCTGGTTGAGCAGTTGCAGGTGCTCGCGCCACGCATCCACGCTGTGCTGTAGCCCCGGGCTGACCGCCAGCAGCGCCTCGAACTCGGCGCGCTGGTCGCGATCCAGCGTACCGAGGACGTATTCTCCGGCCGCCATTTCGCGCTCGTCGGGATCGTTCAAGCCAAACGTGTCATGCATTCCTTCAACCTCTCGAGGCCTCTCCGGACCCAGCTCTTGACGGTTCCCAGCGGTTTGGTCAGATGTGACGCCAGATCGTGATGGGTCAGCCCTTCGAAAAACGCGAGTTCCAGCGCCTGACGCTGCTGCGTGGTCAATTCGGTCAGGCACTGCTGCAGGGTTTCTGCCTGCTGATTGATATCGCTTTCGCTCTCGACGTCGGAATCGCCCGGCAGCGTATCGATGATGGCGTCGCCGTCCGCTTCCTGAGGGCGCTGGCGTCTCAGCCAGTCGATTCCGATATTACGCGTGAGCGTCGATAGCCAGGTCATCGGTCGCGCCCGCGAGGCGTCATACTGCCCCGCCACCTGCCAGACACGCAGATAGACCAGTTGCAGACAGTCCTGGGCGGCGGCTTCCTGACGTACGATACGCAGCAGCTGCGCGTATAGATGCGGACTGGTCGCGCGATAGAGTTTCTCGAAAGCAAGACCATCGCCGCGGGCGCTGGCGTGGAGATTGTCGATCAGCACTTCATGAGGCGGGTAGGCCATGGAGTTCCTTGAAAGGCTTTCTTTTTCTTGTCCACCAGTCTCGCCAACGGGGTCGAACAAGTAAAGCCTGGATGGCGTTGGGATAGCCCGTCGCTTCAAAAGACTTGTCAAAACGCGTCGGAACGTTAGGATAGAGCCACGACTTACTTGAAGACTCTCTGCGAGAGAACGTCATGACCGAACGCCACGACTCACGTTTCATCGACACCGCCCAGGCTTGCGGCGGTGCGATGGCGTTCGCGTTCTTTGGTTATGGCTATTGGTTTAGGACTGGCGTGCCCGCCGGTTGGTCACACTGACCTGAACCTGCGAGGCACGCCCGGAACCGGGCTGCCTCCTCGCAACAAGAACCCCCGGATGGCTGCCCACCCGGGGGTTCTCGCGTTTCGGGTCTGATTCTTGAACTCTATTTTGGAATGAGATCGTTATGGACGCTGCCACATCAGAACTGAAACCGGCCCCATCGACACCGGAGACATCACCCGTCGTCAATTCGCGAGAGTTGCCGACGGCCGCCGAGCTACGCCAGCGCCTACCGCTGAGTGCGGCGCTGGAAGCGCGGATCGGCGCGCAGCGTCGCGCCATACAGGCGATTCTGGACGGTGAAGACGATCGCCTGTTGGTGGTGACCGGGCCCTGCTCGGTGCATGATCCCGTCGCGGCGCTGGAGTACGCCGAACGGCTGGCGGCGCTCAATGCGGTGGTCGGGGACCGGCTGTTGCTGGTGATGCGAGTCTACGTCGAGAAGCCACGCACGACCGTGGGCTGGAAGGGCATGGCCTACGACCCCCACCTCGACGGCAGTGACGACATGGCCGCGGGGCTGGCCATGGCACGACACCTGATGCGCGACATCGCCGAGCTGGGCCTGCCGGTGGCCACCGAGCTACTGCAGCCGATGGCCGGCGCCTATTTCGAGGATCTGCTGAGCTGGGTGGCGATTGGCGCGCGTACCACGGAATCGCAGATTCATCGCGAGCTGGCCAGCGGGCTGGCGGCGGCGGTCGGCTTCAAGAACGGGACCCAGGGCAATGTCGATGTCGCCATTGCCGCGATGCAGTCTGCCGCGCACCCGCATCGCCATTTCGGTGTCACCGCGGCCGGCAGTCCGGCGATGATCGAGACGTCGGGCAACCCCGCCACCCACCTGGTGCTGCGCGGCGGCCACGACGGCCCCAATCACGATGCCGTCAGCGTGGCTGCCAGCCGTCGCGCCATGGAGCAGGCCGGGCTCAAAGCCAATGTGATGGTGGACTGCAGCCACGCCAACTCGCGCAAGGATCATCGACGGCAGACGGAAGTGCTGTTCGATGTGCTGGAACAGCGGCTGGCGGGGGATCGGAGCCTGATCGGCGTGATGCTCGAAAGCCACCTGTTCGAAGGCAAGCAGGCGCTCAATCCATCGACGCTACGCTACGGCGTCTCGATCACCGATGCCTGCCTGGGCTGGGAAGCGACCGACAATCTGCTGACACGAGTGGCGGAGCGACTTCGCCAGGCCTGATCCGGTGGCTCTTGCAGCGTTACGTCATCGACATCATCCCGTCATATCTTCGGCTTAGCCTCGTCACGAGGATCCATCCGTGATGAGTCAGGGGATATGACATGAGTCGGGAAGTCGAAGATCATCGCATTCACAACGAAAGTCATAACACGCCATTCGCAGACATTGTCGAGCGCCACCTTTCGCGCCGTCAGATCCTGCAGGGTGGCCTGGGAGTGGCAGCCGTTTCCATGATGGGGGGATTCGGTCTGGGCGGTAGCCTGCGTGCCTGGGCTCAGGACAAGTCGCCGTTGGGACTAGGATTCGAGTCCGTCCGCGGTTCCCGTACCGATGCCATCGTGGTCCCCGCCGGCTATCGCGCCCAGGTGCTGATTCCATGGGGAACGCCGCTCAATGGCAATGCGACCGAGTGGCAAAAGAGTCTCGCCATGACGCCGCAGCAGCAGGCGAACAGCGTGGGTATGCACCACGATGGCATGCACGCTTTTCCGCTGGATTCGAAGACCGGCTCGCGCCGCTTCCTGCTCGCGCTCAATAACGAATACATCGATCAGGATGCGCTATGGGCACCGCAAGGTGGCCCGACCCGGCCTGACGGCGTTCGACCGGCCAACGAAGTGCGCACCGAGATCAACGCCCATGGGGTCACCATCGTCGAAATCCAGCGCCAGGATGACGGCGGCTGGGCGCACGTGGTCGATTCCCCCTACAACCGCCGAATCACCACCGCCACACCGATACATCTGTCCGGGCCGGTGGCGGGCAGCGATTATGTCAGGACACGCTACTCCGCCGACGGGACTCGAACGCGGGGCACCAACAACAACTGCGCCAACGGCTATACCCCCTGGGGCACCTATCTGACCTGCGAGGAGAACTGGCCGGAAGTGTTCGTCAACACCGGCGAGTGTTTCAGCGACGACGCCCGGCTGGGGCTGCCGACCGACCGCGGCCGCTATGGCTGGGAGACGGCGGCCGGCGACGGCGAGCAGGACGACGAATTTGCGCGATTCGACATCACGCCCGGCTCGGGAGAGGCGACCGAAGACTACCGTAACGAGGCGCGGACCTTTGGCTACGTGGTCGAGATCGATCCCTATACCCAGGCCACGGCGATGAAACGTACGGCTTTGGGTCGTTTTCGCCACGAGGGCTGCTGGCCGGGGCCAGTGCGCGCCGGAGAGCCGCTGACGTTCTACACCGGCCATGACTCGCGCAACGAGTACATCTACAAGTTCGTCAGCGCCGCCAAGTGGGACCCCGCCGATGGGCCCGAGCCGGGCAGCGAGACGGATCGTCTGACGATCGGCAGCAAGTACCTCGACGAGGGCACGCTCTATGCGGCGCGCTTCGACGAGGATGGGCGGGGCGAGTGGCTGGCGCTGACGCCGGAGGCCCTGACACCTTCAGGGCGCACACTGGCCGCGGCATTGGGGCTGGAGGCGGACGACGCTGCCGGGATCATCATTCATACCTGCGCCGCCGCCGACCTGATGGGGGCGACACCGATGGATCGTCCGGAGTGGTCGAGCGTCGATCCCGTGTCCGGCGAGGTCTATTTCACGCTGACCAACAACTCGAAACGCACCGCGGACGGCACCGAGCCCACTTTCACCAACGACGGCGAGGCGCTCGAGGCCTCAGGCGTGGGCTATGCGACGGCGCCGACCAACGCTGCCAACCCGCGGGCCAGCAACGAGAGCGGCCATATCATTCGCTGGCGCGAGCAGCCGGACAACCGCTTTGCCTGGGAGATATTCCTGTTCGGCAGCGATGCTGACGCCCAGACGAATCGGTCCGGCCTGACACAAAGCAATCAGTTCGCGAGCCCCGATGGCCTATGGTACGACGAGCGTGGCGACGGCCAGGGCATCCTGTGGTTCCAGACCGACAACAGCGATAACGCGGTCGCCGAATACACCAACGATCAGCTGCTGGCGGTCGTGCCGGGAGCGCTGGCTATCGGTGATGGATCGGGCTCGGTCCTCGATGCGGGCAACCAGAACCAGCTCAAGCGTTTTGCCGTGGGTCCGAATGGCTGCGAGGTGACCGGCATCTTCGCCACGCCGGACCGCACCGCGTTGTTCATCAACATCCAGCATCCCGGCAACTGGCCGGCAGATGGCGACGCGCTGAGTCAGGATGCGACGAAGATTGCCGACGGCAAGGTCCGCCCGCGCGCGGCGACAGTGGCGATCTGGAAAGAGGATGGCGGCCAGGTCGGGGTCTGAGTCGGGCTGGCCCGCAAGCGACAGCCAAGAGAAGGCCGGAGGCGCTAGCCTCCGGCCTTCTCGTATCGGTTGAATACTACCCGCCAACCACCACTACCGGTCGATGACCGGGGATGCGCTCAGGTCTGGCTGGCGTAGGCGTAAAGCAGCGTCTCCTGCGCGCTGATCGGTTCGGCCTCGCCCGGATCGCGGAGATGGTACTGCCCCTCGGTGTCGAGCTCCCAGCTCTGGCAGTTGTCGAGCAGATAGGTGTCGAGATCCTTGCGTACCTGCTGCGCGACCTTTTTGTCCAGCAGCGGGAAGCAGGTCTCCACGCGATGGAACATGTTGCGTTCCATGGCGTCGGCACTGGAGCACCACACTTCGTGCTTGCCGTCATTATTGAAATAGTAGACGCGGGTATGCTCGAGGAAGCGACCGATGATCGAGCGCACCCGGATATTGTCGGAAATACCCGGTATGCCGGGGCGCAGACAGCACATCCCGCGAATGATCAGATCGCAGGTCACGCCTGCCTGCGAAGCGCGATAGAGCGCACGAATCAGCTTGGGCTCGGTGATCGCGTTGCACTTGATGACGAGTCTGGCCTTCTTGCCGCTCTGGGCCAGCTTGGCCTCACGATCGATCATCTCGACCAACGTCTTGTGCAGTGTGAAGGGGGCGTGCAGCAGCGTATGTATCTTGCGTGGCTTGCCCATGCCGGAGAGCTGCTGAAATACCTTATGGACGTCGTCGCATATCTCGTCGTTGGCAGTCATCAGGCTGTAGTCGGTATACAGCTTGGCGGTCTTGGCGTGGTAGTTGCCGGTGCCGAGATGGACGTAATGGCTGAGCGCGCCTTTCTCGCGGCGCACGATATGCATCATCTTGGCATGGGTCTTGTAGGCCATCACCCCGTAGATGACGATGGCGCCCGCTTCCTGCAGGCGGGAGGCCAGCGCCAGGTTGTCGGCCTCGTCGAAGCGCGCCCGCAGCTCGATGACCACGGTCACTTCCTTGCCGCCACGTGCGGCTTCCACCAGGGCGCCCACGATCGAGGAGTCGGCGCCGGTGCGATAGAGCGTCTGCTTGATCGCCATCACGTCAGGGTCGCGTGCGGCCTGGCGCAGCAGATCCTCTACCGGGCTGAATGACTGAAACGGGTGATGCAGCAGGATATCGCCCTGGCGAATGGCGGTGAATAGATTGACCTCGCCGCGCACCGGCCTGGGCAGGCCGGCCGTGAACGGTCGGTAGCGCAGATCGGGGCGCTGGACATCTCCCAGCACCGCCATCATTCGGGTCAGGTTGACCGGACCATTGACCCGATAGAGATCGTCTTCGCCCAGTTCGAACTGCTTGAGCAGAAAATCGATCAGGCTGTCGGGGCAGTTGTCGGCGACTTCGAGCCGAACCCCGCTACCGTAGCGCCTCGCCAGCAGTTCGCCGCGCAGCGCTGAGGCCAGATCGGAGACCTCCTCGGGATCGACCGACAGATCGGCATTGCGAGTCAGCCGGAACTGATAGCAGCCCTCCACCTCCATGCCGGGGAAGACCTCGTGGGCGTGGGCGTGGATCATCGATGACAGGAACACGTAATCGGTGAAGCCATCTTCACATAACGCCTCCGGCAGGCGGATCAGCCGGGGCAATGAACGCGGTGCCGGCAGGATCGCCATGCCGCCCTCGCGACCGAAGGCATCGGTGCCATCGAGCTCGACGATGAAGTTGAGGCTCTTGTTGACCAGTCGCGGAAACGGATGAGAGGGGTCGAGCCCGATCGGACTGATGACCGGCGCGATCTCCTCCTCGAAATAGTCGGCCACCCACGAGGCCTGCTCGGGAGTCCATTGAGCACGCCGGCGAAACCGGATCTTCTGCTCTTCCAGCGCGGGCACCAGCACATCGTTGAGGATCCGATACTGACGCTCGACCTGTTCGTGGCCGATGCGCGAGACCTCCGCCAGCACCCGTGCGGGCGTCATGCCGTCGGCGCCTGTTTCGTCATGGAACGATGCCAGCTGATGTTTGAGCCCGGCAACCCGGATCTCGAAGAACTCATCGAGATTGGAAGAGACGATCAGCAGGAACATTAAGCGATCGAGCAGCGGATGCGACGGATCCAGGGACTGTTCGAGCACGCGAATGTTGAACTGCAGATGCGACAGTTCGCGGTTGAAGTAGAGCGTAGGGTCGTCGAGATCCGCCTGAGAGGAGGGCGTCGCCTTGGCATGAATGCCCTTGCGCGTACGATTGACGCGCAACGGCGAGGCGTTGATCTCTTCACCGCTGACCGACAGCAGCGTGTCGGCAGAAGCGTTGGGCGTGTCTGGCGTGCCTGAGTCTGTCATCACGAATCTCCGGTACCGGGGCAGACACGCCCGGCACCTCAGGTTTTGAGCAATTGCGCGGCGCGTTTGGCGAAATAGGTCAGGATGCCGTCGGCGCCGGCGCGTTTGAAGCAGGTCAGCGATTCCAGAATCACGCTGTCCGCATCCAGCCAGCCTTTCTCGAAGGCGGCCATGTGCATGGCGTACTCACCGCTGACCTGATAGGCGAAGGTGGGCACCCCGAACGACTCCTTCACCCGTTGGATCACGTCCAGATACGGCATGCCCGGCTTGACCATCACCATGTCGGCGCCTTCCTGAATGTCCAGGGCGGTTTCGTGCAGCGCCTCGTCGGTGTTCGCCGGATCCATCTGGTAGCTGAACTTGTCGGCCTTGCCCAGATTGCCACTGGAACCGATGGCATCGCGAAACGGGCCGTAATATTTCGAGGCGTACTTGGCTGAATAGGCCATGATCTGCGTCTCGTGCAGCCCCTCGCGCTCGAAGGTGTCGCGAATCAGACCGATCCGGCCATCCATCATGTCGGAAGGTGAGATCACGTCCGCGCCGGCCTCGGCGTGGGAGAGCGCCTGCTTGATCAGCGCCTCGATGGTGCGGTCGTTGATCAGGTAGCCGTTCTCGTCGGGTACCCCGTCCTGGCCGTGGGTGGTGTAGGGGTCGAGTGCCACGTCGGTGATGATGCCGAGATCCGGGAAGCGCTCGCGCAGCGCCCGAATCGCACGCTGAATCACGCCATCCGGATTCCAGGCTTCGGCGCCATCGACGGTCTTCTTTTCCGGCGGGATGAACGGGAAAAGGTCGATCGCCGGGATGCCGAGCGCGACCAGCTCTTCGGTCTCGCGCAGTAGTTCGTCGATGGACAGGCGTTCGACGCCGGGCATGGAAGCGACCGGCTCGCGCCGGTTCTCCCCCTCGAGCACGAATACGGGAAGAATCAGATCGTCCGTCGTCAGTGCCGTTTCTCGGGCCAGACGGCGGGAAAAGTCGTTCTTGCGCAGGCGCCTCAGGCGGGTGGCCGGGTACTGACGTGACAGGGAATAACGCATGAATCTCTCCACAAAAGCGGCGAACGCGCCTTTCGACACGCTCGCGGCGCCGACAGCTACGCTATCAGCGACGAATGACAAGACGATGACAGTGGGTTTGAAGCCCCAGTATAGCAACCGCAATGGCGGGTCGTGTGGGGGCGATTGTCGCAGCGGCTGGCATGGAAATGCCGCGCAGAGGCGTCAATCCGCGGGATCGGGATCGTCGTGCCGGCGGCGCTGGACGATGCGCCCGAAGATGATCCCGACTTCGAACAGCAGCCACATGGGCACGGCCAGCAAGCTCTGCGAAATGATGTCCGGCGGGGTGAGCAGCATGCCGATGATGAAGCAGATCAGGATCACGTAGGGCCGTTTCTTGCTCAGGCTCGCGACATCGGTGATCCCGGTCCAGATGACCAGGAAAGTGGCGATGGGAATTTCGAACGCCACGCCGAAGGCGAAGAACATCTTCAACACGAAATTGAGATAGGCGTTGATATCGGTCATCACCGTGACGTCCTGCGGCCCGGTATGCACGAAGAAGCTGAACAGCAGCGGGAACACCACGTAGTAGGCGAATGCCGCTCCGCCGTAGAACAGCAGGATACTCGAGGCGAGTAGCGGAAACGCCAACGCTTTCTCGTGCTTGTAGAGCCCCGGCGCGATGAACGCCCAGGCCTGGTAGAGAATGAACGGAATTGCCGCGAAGACGGCAACCACCATGGTCAACTTGAACGGCGCCAGAAAGGGCGAGGTGACCTCGGTGGCGATCATCTTCGACCCCACCGGCAGCAGAGCCACCAGCGGGTCGGCAACGAAACGGTAGATGTCGTTGGAAAAGGCGTAGAGACCGATGAAGATCACCACGACGATGATCACCGCCTTGAGCAGGCGCGAGCGCAACTCGATCAGATGCTCGATCAAGGGGGCCTGCGACTGCTGTTCTTCTGGCGGTGGTGTGGAGGCGTCGCTCATCGAGAAGCCGAATCCTTGTCCGCGGGAGAAGAGGTGGCGTCGTCGGGCCGGGTTTCCGGCGCCGCTGGGCGATCGTCACGCGAAGACGATGCGGCGGAATCGGGTTCCGTGCCCCGGTCATGACTATCGGGAGTGGCGGACGGCGGCGTCGAAGCGGGCGGCGGCGTCGAAGTGCGGGAATCACCGGGCTTCACGGTATCTCCAAGGCTCGCTTCGAAGCCGCGGCGTGCCTGATTGACGCCTTCGTCGAGCTTCTTCTGCTGCTCGGCCAGCTTCTGGCGCAGCTCCTCGGCTTCGAGCTGGGAGGTGATTTCCCGCTGCATGGTCGAGACGCTGCGCTTGATGCGGCCGACCCACAGGCCGGCCGTGCGTGCAGCCTTGGGAAGGCGCTCGGGTCCGAGTACCAGCAGGCCGACGATGCCGATCAGTAACAGCTCGAAGAAACCGATATCGAACATAGGGGTTACTGGCGCCCGGCCTTGTCGCTGGACGACGATTTGGTCTCGCCGGGGCGATTATCGAAGTTGACGTCGTGAGTCGTTTTCGAGTTCTCGTCCTCGGCATGGTTGATGCTGTGCTGCGTCGTGCTCTCTTTCTTGTCGTCGTCATCGATGGCTTTCTTGAAGCCTTTGACGGCGCCGCCCAGATCGCTGCCGACGTTGCGCAGTTTCTTGGTACCGAAAATCAGGATGATGATCCCGAGAACGATCAACAACTGCCAGATACTGATCCCACCCAGCATGACTTTCTCCTTACCGGTGCGCCGTGGCGCGATGTTGATTCAGGCATCCTGCCGACGCGAGGCTTTTTCGTCCAGTCCCGAAACATTGAACCGTCGCGCCAGCTCCGCGAGCACCTCGCGATGATCGATGTCGAGATGCGACAGCATGACCAGACTATGAAACCACAGATCGGCGACCTCACCGACCAGATCCTGGCGACTCCGAGCATCATCTACCTCGACATCCTTGGCGGCAAGCAGCGTTTCCGTGGCTTCTTCGCCAATCTTTTCCAGAATCTTGTTGAGGCCACGCTGATGCAGCTGAGCGACGTAGGAGCTGTCCGGGTCCGCGCTGCGACGGGCGTCGAGCACCGCCGCCAGTTGCTCGAGAGTATCACTCATCAGATGACATTCCTGCTTTAGGGCAAGTTCAACCGGGCGTAGGGCGCCCGGTGCTCATTCGGCGCCCCGGTGCTCGGCGCTTTCGGACATCGGGTCATGATCATACACTCAGCGCCAGGCCAGCAGCACTATCCCCAGGCCGGCCGCGACCAGTACCGGCCACGGCTGCTGTTCCGCCCACGTCAGCATCGGCTGCCACGCCAGCGCCACGGCCAGCAGAACGGCGCCGAGGCGCAGGCGTCTGGCACGAGGCGCGGCTCGCTGGAAGCGGGCTTCGAGGCCCGTCAGCGCCTCGGTCTGCTGGCGGTTGAGCCGACGCTGCTGGTCGCGATCGGAGAGCGCCTGATAAGCGAGCACCGGCAGCTCCGGAATCTGGTGAGCCAGCTCGGGGGCGTGTTTCTGCAGGGCTTTCCAGAATCCCTTGGGTCCGGCGCGCTCGCGCATCCAGCGTTCGAGATAGGGTCTGGCGGTGCTCCAAAGATCCAGGTCCGGGTAGAGCTGACGACCCAGGCCCTCGATATTGAGCAGCGTCTTCTGCAGCAGGACCAGCTGCGGCTGGACCTCCATGTTGAAGCGGCGAGCCGTCTGGAACAGACCCAGCAGCACCTGGCCGAAAGAGATGTCCTTGAGCGGCCTTTCCAGAATCGGCTCGCAGACGGCGCGAATCGCCGAGGCGAACTCGTTGGCGCGGGTGCCTTCGCCGACCCAGCCAGATTCGATGTGCAGCACCGCGACCTCGTAATAGTCCTGACGGAAGAAGGCCAGCAGGTTCCGCGCCAGATAGTCCTGATCCTCGCGGGTCAGGCTGCCGACGATGCCGCAGTCGATGGCGATGTAGCGGGGCTCGGTGGGGTTTTCCCGCGAGACGAAGATATTGCCGGGGTGCATGTCGGCATGGAAGAAATTGTCGCGGAAGACCTGGGTGAAGAAGATCTCCACGCCGCGCTCGGCCAGCTTCTTGAGATCGGTACCCTGGGCGCGCAGGGCGTCGATATCGGCCACGGGAATGCCGTTGATGCGCTCCTGGACCATCACCTGACGATGGGTCAGCGACCAGTGAATGGCCGGCACGTAGAGCAGCGGCGAACTCAGGAAGTTGCGCTTGAGCTGCGAGGTGTTGGCGGCTTCCTTGTTGAGATCGAGCTCGTCGAACAGGGTCGCCTCGTAGTCCTTGATCACCTCGACCGGACGCAGGCGGCGCGCCTCGGGGATTCTGCGCATCAGACGCGCGAAGGTGTACAGCAGCCCGATGTCTTCACGCATGATGCGGTCGATGCCGGGGCGAATGATCTTGACCACCACCTGCTCGCCGCTATGCAGCTCGGCGGCGTGGACCTGGGCGATCGATGCCGAAGCCATGGGCTCGGTCTCGAACGCGGCGAAGGCCTCTTCGACGGTCTTGCCGAGCTCGACCTCGACCATGGCGCGGGCGGTCTCGCCGGGGAAAGGCGGCACCTGATCCTGAAGCCGCTTGAGTTCGTCGGCGATGTCCGGTGGCAGCAGATCGCGGCGGGTCGACAGCATCTGGCCGAACTTGACGAAGATAGGCCCGAGTGACTCCAGTGCCAGGCGCAATCGCTTGCCACGGGAGTGGTCGCCGATCGGAATCAGACGGACGGGCGCGAAGCGCCATAGCCAGCGGATGACAGGCGGCAGCTTCTCCTGGGGAACCAGACTGTCGAGACGATAGCGCGAAATGGTCCAGGCAATGCGAAATAGCCGCAGGCTCATGAACGAGACTCCTGGCGGCGTTGCAGTCGAGCGATTCGGGCGCCGAGGCGATCGACGTTCTGCTGGAGCTCGGTCAAGTGGTCGCGGGCAACGGCGAGCTGATCGCGCCCGGTCAGCCAGCGCCGCTCCTCGAACAGATAGTCGCGCATGTCCTGGTGCCACTCGCTGGCCATGAAGCGGGTCTGCCGGTCCAGATGATGAATGCCCGCGGCGACACCGTGGGCGGTATGGCTACCCAGCCCCTTGGCCAGCGCGCCTTCCCAGTCGAGATCGAGATCCATGAACAGGGCCTGGATGGTCGGGAGGAGCGCTGTCTGGCCGGTGACCGGCAGCTGCCCGCTGAAAAGCAGGCGCTCGAGCGAGTCGCCCGCCATCAGGCGCGTCATGGCGTGTCGGTTCAGGGTAATCTCGAGATCGTCCGTGTCCTGCCACTGCTGTGCCCGGCTCAAGGTGAGGCCGTCGGCGTGGAATCCTACCCGCAACCCGAGGCGAGCGTCGGCAAGATTCAGCCGCAGGGTCTTACCGGACAGCGCCGCCAGTCGTGCGGGTGCCGCCGGGTCGCGGCGTAACAACGTCGTCAGCGAACGCTCGAGGGCGACCAGGGCAAAGGTATCCAACATATGACGCCAGCCCTCAGAGCTTGATGCCGCGATGCAGCGCGACGATGCCGCCGGTCATGTTGGTATATTCGACACGTTCCAGCCCGGCCGCCTGCATCATGCCTTTCAGGGTTTCCTGATCGGGATGCATGCGGATCGATTCGGCCAGATAACGGTAGCTGTCGGCGTCGTTGGCCACCAGCCGACCCATCTGCGGCAGCAGTCGGAACGAATACTGATCGTAGGCTTTCGACAGCAGGCCGTTGACCGGCTTGGAGAATTCCAGCACCAACAGGCGCCCGCCTGGCTTGAGGACGCGAGTCATCGAGCGCAGCGCCGCGTCCTTGTCGGTGACATTGCGCAAACCGAAGGCGATGGTGATGCAGTGGAAGCTGTTATCGGGGAACGGCAGGCTTTCCGCATTGGCCTGCACGTATTTGACGTTGTCACCGACGCCGTGGTCGATCAGCTTGTCGCGGCCCACACGCAGCATCGACTCATTGATATCGGCCAGGACGACACGGCCCTGCGGTCCGACACGCTTGGCGAACTGACGCGTCAGGTCGCCGGTGCCGCCGGCGATATCGAGCACGCTGTGGCCGGGACGGACACCGCTGCGCTCGAGCGCGAGCTGTTTCCAGAAGCGATGGATGCCGAATGACATCAGGTCGTTCATGACGTCGTAGCGCGCGGCCACCGAATGAAAGACGTCGGCCACGCGGGCGGCCTTCTCGTCGACCGCGACCTTCTCATAGCCAAAGTCGGTCGTGCGCTTGTCCATGTGCTTTTCTCCGAGATGACGCGAGCGGCGATCGTGGCGCTTTATAAGCGATCGCTACGCTGTCGAGAGGATGTGCCGAGCGGTTCGAGTCGAGACCACTGTCGTCGATACCACTGCCGAACGGTTCGAGCCAGTGCCTAGCGATTCAAACCAGTGCCGCGCTCGAGACCGAAAAAACGATATGAGTCGACCGAGCCGAGCCGAGCATCGTGGCGTCTGGCATTGTAGCGTCTGGTCGCAAACTTGTCTTTGCACATCACTGCCGGTCGTCACGGAGAGCCAGCCGAGGCTCGACGATCCTCGAGCTCGCTTCAGACCTGATGAATCTGGATCACGCTGGCATCGCGCGAGGCGCCGGCGCGCTCCAGCCGGGCGAGATAATCGTCCCACCAGGCCTGGCGGTGAATTGCCATGTCGTAGAGATATTCCCAGGTGTAGAGCCCGGTATCGTGACCGTCGTCGAAGTGCAGCTTGAGCGCATAACGGCCGGTCTGAGAGATGTCGAGCAGGCCCACATGGCGCTTGCCAGTCTGCAGCACGGCTTCGCTGGGATGATGGCCCTGGACTTCCGCCGACGGCGAGTAGACGCGCAGCAGCTCGATCGGCAGACGATAGGTCTGGCCGTCGGGATAGCCCAGTTCGAGCTCGCGCTCGCCCTTGTGATAGTGGACTCGGTTGGGAATCGGCGCGGGCATGGAGGATTCTCCTGGATTCGACCGCGCCGGAGTCGGCGCGCGATAGAGAGCGGCTTCGAGCGCCACTTGCACTAGCAGCAAGTGGCGATCATCGTTGGCTCGCGGCTTAAAGAATATACCGCGACAGATCTTCGTCCACGGCCAGCTCGCCCAGTTTGTCGTTGACGTAGTCCGCATCGACGACCAGCGGGCTCTCGAAATCGCCACCCTGGAAGGAGGCTTCCTCGAGCAGGCGCTCCATCACCGTATGCAGACGGCGGGCGCCGATGTTCTCGGTGCCATCGTTGACCTGCCAGGCGATCTCGGCGATCCGCGAGATACCGTCTTCGGTGAACTGCACCTCCAGCCCTTCGGTGCCGAGCAGCGCCTGATACTGCTTGGTCAGCGCCGCCGACGGCTCGGTCAGGATACGCTTGAAATCGTCCGGGCTTAGTGCGGTCAGCTCGACCCGGATCGGCAGGCGGCCCTGCAGTTCCGGAATCAGATCCGACGGCTTGGCGAGATGGAAGGCGCCGGAGGCGATGAACAGGATGTGATCGGTACGGACCATACCGTGCTTGGTGGAAACGGTGGAGCCCTCGATCAGCGGCAGCAGGTCACGCTGCACGCCTTCGCGGGAGACGTCGCCGCCGCTGCCGGACTCACCGCGCTTGGCGACCTTGTCGATCTCGTCGAGGAACACGATACCGTTCTGCTCGACCGCTTCCAGCGCGCGCTGCTTGATCTCTTCCTCGTTGACCAGCTTGGCGGCTTCCTCGTCCTGCAAGAGCTTCCAGGCATCCTTGACCGTCACGCGGCGGTTTTCGGACTTCTGCTTGCCCATGTTGGCGAACAGGCTCTGGAGCTGGTTGGTCATCTCCTCCATGCCCGGCGGGGTCATGATGTCGACGCCCTGGCTGGCCGGCGTCACCTCGATGTCGATCTCCTTGTCATCGAGCTGGCCTTCGCGCAGCTTCTTGCGAAACACCTGACGCGCCGATGAATCATCGCGGCCGGCGTCATATTCGCTGCCTCGAGGACGCGGCAGCAGCGCATCGAGGATTCGATCCTCGGCAGCGTCCTCGGCCTTGTGACGAACTTCGACCTTGGCCTGCTCGCGAACCATCTTGATCGCCATTTCCATCAGATCGCGAATGATCGACTCGACGTCGCGGCCGACGTAGCCCACCTCTGTGAACTTGGTAGCTTCGACCTTGAGGAACGGCGCGCCGGCGAGCTTGGCCAGACGCCGCGCGATCTCGGTCTTGCCGACGCCGGTCGGGCCGATCATCAGGATGTTCTTGGGCACGATCTCGCCGCGCATGTCCTCGTCGAGGCGCATCCGGCGCCAGCGGTTGCGCAGCGCCACGGCCACGGCACGCTTGGCATCGTGCTGGCCGATGATGTACTGGTCGAGCGAATGCACGATCTCGCGCGGGGTCATCGAAGACTGGGTCAGTGCCGGTACGGCGCCGGCGCTTTCCTGACCGGCACCGTTCTGAGAAGGACTCTGGGACGGGGTGTTTGCAGACGTAGTGTTCGCAGACATGGATTCGGCCTCTTTACAGCTCTTCGAGCGTGATCTGGTGATTGGTGAAGACGCAGATGTCGGCGGCGATAGCGAGCGACTTCTCGGTGATCTCGCGGGCTCCGAGCTCGGTGTTCTCGAGCAGCGCTCGCGCCGAGGCCTGGGCGAAGTGACCGCCGGAGCCGATGGCGATGATGCCGCGCTCGGGTTCGACCACGTCGCCGTTACCGGTAATGATCAGCGAGGCCGTCTTGTCGGCCACGGCCAGCATGGCTTCGAGACGACGCAGGGCACGATCGGTGCGCCACTCTTTCGCCAGCTCGACAGCGGCCTTGGTCAGATGGCCCTGGTATTTTTCCAGCTGCGCTTCGAAGCGTTCGAACAGGGTAAAGGCATCGGCGGTACCGCCAGCGAAACCGGCCAGAACCTGGCCGCGGTAGAGGCGGCGGACCTTGCTGGCGTTGCCTTTCATCACCGTGTTGCCCAGCGATACCTGGCCATCGCCAGCCAGGGCGACCTGGTCGCCACGGCGCACGGATACGATTGTGGTCATGCAATTCACTCCCAATGGCGCGCCGCCAAACCTCATTGGCGGCGCCGAAAACGGGTGCCATCGCGGCGGCCGACAGGCTCTGGAGAGCGTGATCGGGACGAGGCGATGCAGCATGAACCATCAAGTGTGGGCGAGAAGCGGGGAAATCAAGCCGATGACGAACGCCGACGACCTCGAATGGGCGGCCGGCAAGGCGTGCCGGCCGTCGTGGTGTCCTGTGGCCGCGCCTGATGGCGGGCCCGTCGGCCGTGCGAGCTGTCGGCCAACGAGGCTGCAGGTATCGATGTTAACGCTGCCGTGCGGCAGGCGGATTTTTTGCCGACGTCGTGCTGAAGTGTCATCCCTGCAGGCGTTGAGTCCTGCAGGCGTGAGCTTTGCGGGCTTCAGTTCTGCAGGCGCAGCAGTAGCGGCTCGATGCCCTGGGTCACCATCAGGTCCTGAGCGCGTGACAGTTCGCGCTTGTCTTCGTAGGGGCCGACCTGAACACGGTGCCATAGCTGATCGCCATTGGCGCGCACGTCGGTGATCTTGGCCAGCAGGCCGAAGTCCTTGAGCCGGTTGGCAAGGCGTTCGGCATCGCCGAGATCGCGGAACGAGGCCGCCTGCAGGACGTAGCGGCCGCCGCTGGGCGTCGGCTGCTTGGTCTGATTCGCGGCATCGTCGGCCGCCGCTTCCTGGGTCGCCTTGGCCGATGGCTCCGGAGAGGCACTATCGCTGTTGGGGGCGATGACCTCGGTTTCCGGCAGCAGGGTGTAGAACTCGAACGTGGGCGTCGCCGGCTGCTGGGCGCCGCCGTCACCACTGTCAGTACCACCGCCTTCGGTGCTACCGGCGTTCTGGTCGCCACCACTGCTGGCTGTCTGATTGGACGTGGGCCGGGGCACGACCGCGGCCACCGGTTCGGGCGAAGAGCGATCCAGATACTGCGACAGGACGAAACCGGCGATCAGGCCGACAATGGCCCATAGCCACCCCGGGATTCCTCCGAGGCCACCACCGCTTGACGGGCGTGATCGAGATTTCGTCGTCGCGCCTTTGGGGGGCGGACGGCTGGCGGTCGAGCGGCTGTTCTGAGCGGGTCGGCGTGCCATGTTCTACATCTCCTCCGGGGCGCTGACGCCGAGCAGCGCCAATCCATTACCGATGACCTGGCGAGTCGCCAGACCCAGTGCCAGGCGGGCGTTGCGCAGCTCGCCATCATCGACCATGACTTTCTGGGCGTTATAGCAGGTGTGGAAATCGCTGGCGAGATCGGTCAGATACTGCGCGATCTGGTGCGGTTCGCGAGCGCGGGCGGCACGCTCGACAGCCTCCGGGTAGCGTGCCAGCCGGTTCATCAGCGCCTTCTCCTGGGGGGCGTCGAGACGCTCCAGATTGGCCATGGCGATCGCATGATCGAACGCCAGGCTGTCGCTTTCGGCCTTGCGCAGCACGCTGCAGACGCGGGCATGGGCGTACTGGATGTAGTACACCGGGTTGTCGTTGGTCTGCGAACGCGCCAGATCGATATCGAACGTCATCTGGGAATCGGCGCGGCGGGCGGCCAGAAAATAGCGCGTGGCGTCGCGGCCGACTTCGTCGATCAGATCACGCAGGGTGACGTAGCTGCCGGCGCGCTTGGAGAGCTTGACCTCGACGCCAGAGCGGGTCACCAGCACCATCTGGTGCAGCACGTAGTCCGGCCAGCCCTGGGGAATCCCAACTTCGAGGGCCTGCAGACCGGCCCGGACACGGGTCACGGTCGAATGGTGATCGGCCCCCTGTTCATCGATGACGGTGGTGAAGCCGCGCTGCCACTTGTTGAAATGGTAGGCGACGTCGGGCACGAAATAGGTGTAGTCGCCGTCGCTCTTGCGCATCACGCGGTCTTTGTCGTCGCCGAAATCGGTGGTGCGAAGCCACAGCGCGCCGTCCGCCTCGTAGGTGTGCCCCCCGGAGACCAGTGCCTCGATGGTCTCCTCGACCCGACCCTCGGCATACAGTGAGGACTCCAGGAAATAGACGTCGAATTCGACCCCGAATGCCTTGAGATCGAGATCCTGCTCGCGACGCAGATAGGCCACGGCGAAGGCGCGGATGGCGTCGTCATCCTCGGGGTCGGCCTTGGCGGTGACCTCGCGGTCGTCGGCGGTGACGGTCTCGCCGGCCAGATAGGCCTTGGCGACATCGCCGATGTAGTCGCCACGATAGCCGTTCTCCGGCCAGCCTGCGTCGTCCGGCGTCAGACCCTGGACTCGAGCCTGGACCGAAAGCATCAGGTTGTTGATCTGGGCGCCGGCATCGTTGTAGTAGAACTCGCTGGTGACATCAAAGCCGGTCGCTTCCAGCAGGCGGCAGAGGCAGTCGCCGATGGCGGCGCCGCGGCCATGGCCGACGTGGAGCGGCCCGGTGGGGTTGGCGGAGACGAACTCGACCTGAACTTTCTCCCCGGCGCCGATCATGCTGCGGCCGAAGGTGTCACCCGCATCCAGGATCTGGCTGACGATGCCGGCGATGGCATCGGTGGCGGCGAAGAAATTGATGAACCCCGGGCCGGCGATTTCGGTCCGGCGGATGACGTCGTTGGCGGGCAGCGCCGCGACCAGCTTGTCGGCCAGGTCGCGCGGCTTGCCGCCGGCCGGCTTGGCGAGGACCAGTGCCAGATTGGTGGCGTAGTCGCCGTGGGCCTTGTCGCGGGTCGGGTCGACCTTGATCGAGGGACGCACGTCCGCCGGAAGATCGCCGGCCTGTTGCAGGGTGGCGACGGCGGCGTCGAGCAGTTGGGTAATCGTCTCTTTCATGGGCTACTTCGTCATCGTGGGGCCAGGCGTGGGGCTCGCAGCCCGACCCGGCGCGGGGTTCCGCGGATCTGAACGCCGTGATCCTGCCGCCACGACGCTGGAAAAAGGCGGCCATTATCAGTGATTGCGCCAACGCTTTAAACCCTAACCGGCGAGCTTCGAGCTTCCAGCGTCGAGGTTGCAGGGTCGAGCTTGCAGAAAGATTGCGAACTTTCTGAGTTGGCGAGGATTGCTTTTGCGGCTGCGGCGTCAGCTCAAGGTCATCGGATCGATATCCAGCGACCAGCGAACCTTGCGTGATGTGCTGCTCTCCAGCCAGCCGACCAGCCAGGCGCCGGCTTCATGCAGGGCGCTGCGTTTTTCCGACGACAGCATCAGCTGCAAGTGGTAACGGTTCTGACGCCGCTCCATCGGAGCGGGTACCGGGCCCAGGCAGTGAACGGAAGACCGTCGTTCGCTGAGCCACTCCCGCAGCGCCTCGCCGGCGGCCTCCGCGGCCTCGAGGGCGTCCTCCTCGCGGGTCGCCTCGAAACGCGTCAGCGCCAGGTAACGGTAGGGCGGCAGGCCGGCCAGGCGTCGCTCCTCCAGCATCTGGTAGGCCAGGGCGTCGTAACCGCTATCGGCCAGCAGGCGCAGATTCGGGTCATCGGGATGCAGCGTCTGGACCAGCACGCGGCCCGCGCGGTCGGCGCGTCCGGCGCGTCCGGCGACCTGGACCAGCAACTGGGCGCTCTGCTCGAGGGCGCGAAAGTCGCTGGCGTAAAGGCCGGCATCGGCATTGACCACGACGACCAGCGTCACGTGAGGTAGATGGTGGCCCTTGGCCAGCATCTGGGTGCCCACCAGCAGGCTAGGTTCGCCGCGCCGAATCTCGGTCAGAATCTGGTCGAAAGCTTCCTTGCGCCGCGTGCTGTCGCGATCGATACGGTAGACCGGAATATCGGGGAACAGCGTGGTCAGGGTCTCTTCGCTGCGCTCGGTGCCGGCGCCGAGTGGCCTCAGGTCGGCACTGCCGCAGCCGGGGCAGGCGTCCGGCTGCGGGGTCTGGTGTTCGCAGTGGTGACAGACCAGACGCGGGGGCTGGCGGTGCAGCGTCATGCGTGAATCGCAGTGGCGGCATTCGGCGATCCAGCCGCACTGGTGACAGGCGAGCGAAGGCGAAAAACCGCGCCGGTTGATGAATACCAGCACCTGGCCTTCGGCTTTCAGCGCCTGGCGAATGGCGTCGATAGCCGGTGGAACCAGGCCGCCCTGGCGCAGGCGTCCGCGCAGGTCCACCAACTCCAGTTTGGCCGGCGCGTGGCGGCTGGGGCGCTGGGTCAGTCGCAGGTGCCGATAGCGGCCGCTGCGGGCCTGGGCCAGCGTTTCGAGCGACGGTGTGGCGCTGCCCAGCAGAATCGGTACGCCATCGTGATGGGCCCGCGCGATGGCCAGGTCGCGGGCGTGATAGCGCAGCCCATCCTGCTGCTTGAACGAGCCGTCATGTTCCTCGTCGACGATGATCGCGCCGGGGCGCGCCAGCGGCGTGAAGATGGCCGAACGCGTACCGATGACGATGGGCGCGCGGCCGCTGCGGGCGGCTTCCCAGGCGTCGAGGCGTTCCATGTCGGTCAAGCCGGAGTGAAGCGCCACCACCGGCGCCCGAAAGCGCTTGCGGAAGCGCGACAGCGTCTGCGGCGTCAGGCCGATCTCCGGGACCAGAACCAGGGCCTGACGCCCTTGGCCGAGTACGCCCTCGATCAGTTGCAGGTAGACCTCCGTCTTGCCGCTGCCGGTAACCCCGTGCAGCAGGCACGGATGAAAGCGGTCCAGCCCTTCGTGCAGGGCGGCAAGCGCTGTGGCCTGTTCCCGGTTGAGCGGCAGCGACGGTTCGGCCAGCAGCGCGCCGGACCAGCCCTCGCTGGCGGTCAGGGGTTCCTCCGTACGGATGATCAGTGCCTTGTCGAGCAGGCCTTGCAACTGAGCGCGCGTGTACCCCTGAGCCATGATGGCAGCGCTGACCATGCCGTGGCGATGCTGGGCCAGCAGCTGGATCAGCTCACGCTGGCGCGGCGCGCGTGCCAGCGCGTCCAGAGCGCTGGATTCGGTGGTGTTCAATTGCCAGCGCTCGCGAATTCTGGCTTCGCGTGGCCGCCCCTGGCGCAGCGGTCCGGGCAGCGCGTGATGCAGCGTATCGCCCAGCGAGTGCTGATAGTAGCGGGCGGTGAACTGGCACAGCCATAGCCAGTCCGAGGGTAGCGGCTCGTCGTCGAGGCGAGCGCTGATCGGTTTCAACTGGTGTGCGGGCAGCTCGCTGTGCGCCGCGCACTCCATCACGATGCCGACCAGATGGCGTCGGCCAAACGGCACCTTGACGCGAATGCCGGCACGCCAGCCCCCCGCGGGCGGCTGACCGGCGGGGCGATAGTCGAACAGGCGCCGAAGCGGAGTGGGAACGGCAACCCGAAGCACTTTGGGCGCCGGTGGCGGTGCTGTGCGGTCATCGGCGGGCATCGGGGAAGGGGCGGTCTGGGAAGAGCCTGCCTTGGAATCAGCCAATTGGCCTCCATGAAGAGTTCTGCTAAAATACGCCGCCTTCCGACGTAGGGCGCGTCTTTTATCCGGGGTGTCATCGTCTTCGAACGGTGTACTTCGGGATTCCAGGCGTTCCGGTCGCGCGGGAGTGAACCGCGATTCCCTATCCGTGTACGGTGCCTGGCGAGAGATCAGGTGGCGGTACACCGCAAAGCGAGGCTTCACGATGAAACAGTCTATTCATCCCGAATACAAGACAGTCACGGCGACTTGTTCCTGTGGCGCGACCCATTCGATCGGCACGACAGCGAGTGAAGATTTTCACGTCGACGTCTGCTCCGAGTGCCACCCGTTCTACACCGGCAAGCAGAAGCAGGCGACGACCGGTGGCCGCGTCGAGCGTTTCAACAAGCGCTTCGGTGCTGCTGTGCGACCGACCAAGAGCTCGTAATATCGGCATCGATCGGTTGTCGGAAAGGCCCGCCATTATGGCGGGCTTTTTTGTGCCTGCTCGGCGGTTTTTAGCGTTAAAAGAAGTAGGGCGCATGACTTGGGTCGCTCCGGCCGCAGTGAGCGATAAGCAATGTTTTATGGCTGAAGGCTTAGGTATAAGTGTCGGCAAATGCATCGAAGTGGTTCAAACAGGCGCTTAAAATTCGTGAAAGTTTAAAAAGTGGCATAAGTTGTGTGGCCGATTGTTTTTCGATAATCTGATCCGACTTCGCGGCGAACGATGCCGAAAATACCCTCATTGCCTTTGGATAAGCCTTCATGAATGACGAGAAGAGACAGGCAGCGCTCGATTATCACGCCAAGCCCATTCCGGGCAAGTTGTCGGTCGAACTGACCAAGCCCACCGAGACTGCCAAGCATCTGGCCCTGGCCTACAGTCCCGGCGTAGCGGAACCGTGCCGGGAGATCGCTCGGGATCCCGAAAATGCCTATCTCTATACCGGCAAGGGCAATCTGGTGGCAGTGGTTTCCGATGGCAGTGCCATTCTCGGCCTGGGTAACCTGGGGCCTTTGGCCAGCAAGCCGGTCATGGAAGGCAAGGGCGTGCTGTTCAAGCGTTTTGCCGGCATCAACTCCGTCGATATCGAAGTCGAGGCTGACTCTGCCCAGGCGTTCATCGATACCGTGGCCAGCATTGCCAACACCTGGGGCGGTATCAATCTGGAGGATATCAAGGCGCCGGAGTGCTTCGAGATCGAGGCCGCCCTCAAGACGCGTTGCAACATTCCGGTGTTCCATGACGATCAGCATGGCACGGCGATCGTGACCGCGGCCGGTCTGCTCAACGCGCTGGAGATCGCCGGCAAGACGTTGGAAAGCGCACGCATCGTCTGTCTTGGCGCCGGATCCGCCGCCATCGCCTGCATGAAACTGCTGATCGAATGCGGAGCCAGGGCCGAGAACGTCTTCATGCTGGATCGTAACGGCGTGATTCATAGCGGTCGCAGCGACCTCAACCCGTACAAGGCGCAGTTCGCCACCGAAACGCCGTTGCGTACGCTGGACGACGCGATCGAAGGCGCCGACGTTTTCGTGGGGCTGTCCGGGCCGGATCTGTTCAAGCCCGAACAGCTCATGAAGATGGCTGCCAATCCGGTGGTCTTCGCCTGCTCCAATCCGGATCCGGAGATTCATCCCGACCTGGCGAGGGAAACCCGTAGCGACGTGATCATGGGAACGGGGCGTTCCGATTACCCCAACCAGGTCAACAACGTGCTCGGCTTCCCGTTCATCTTTCGCGGTGCCCTCGATGTCCGGGCCACGGCCATCAACGAGCGGATGAAAATCGCCGCCGTTCACGCGTTGAAGGATCTGGCCCGTGAGCCGGTGACGAAAGAGGTGCTGGATGCCTACGAGATCGATTCGCTGACGTTCGGCCGCGATTACATCCTTCCGACCCCGGTGGATTCGCGCCTGCTCGACAGGATTCCGGCGGCGGTGGCGCAGGCTGCGGTGGAGTCCGGGGTGGCCGGGAAGCCGTATCCCGCGCACTACCCGCTGAAGAGCGTCAAGGAGATCTACGGCAAGTAATCGCCGGTCTGCAGGGGCAAGACGATGCCGCCCTCGGGGCGGCATCGTGCTTTTCAGCGGGCGTTATGTGGCGACCCGAGGCCGGCTTCTTACAGCGACTCGGGGTCGTCGCCGGTGCTACCAGCCGTAGAGAATCGAGACCGAGGTCGTGGTGTCGGTGCGTGCTTCTGCGCCCGGCGGCGGATGGGTGTTGCTTCTGACGTCGTAGGAGACGCGCAGAGCAAGGTGCGAGTTCAGCTGCGACGTGATCGACGAGAGTGAACGGGTGGTGACACTGATGTGAGTCGCTTCCGCCGACAGCTCTTGATCGAAGGAGATGTCGTCGCTGAAGTTGTAGGTGTAGTCCAGCGCCGCGTAGGCCAGCGCTAGATCGTCGCTGCTGCCGCCTTCGTAAGCGTCATCATCGTCATCGTCACTGTCGTCGGCATAGACGTCATGACGATAGCCGGGACCGGTTTCGGCCGAGAGCGTATGCGTCGGCCCGGTCAGGATCTGGCGACCGTAACCCGCGATGGTGGTGAACTGCGAGTCATAGCCGCTGAAACGGTCGCGTTCCCAGCGCGCGAATCCGAACAGATAGTTATTGTCCGCGAGCTCATAGCGTTCACGAGCGCCGATCAGGTAGCGTTCCGAGGTGGTGTTGTCATTGTCCTGGACACTGCGGGTCTCGGCCCGAAACGTATGCGTATTGCGCCCGGTCAGCCAGGTCAGCCGAGCCTTGGCGAGCAGGGTCTGGGTATTGGTGTTGCCGGTCAGCTTGGTATAGCCCAGCTCGACGTTGCCGCTGAAATTGGGCGCGTTTGCATCCGGCGCCGGTGGCGCATAGAAAAGCTCCGCGTGGGACGGTGACGCTATCAGGCAGGTGGTCAGTAGCCACCATCGGCAACTGGGCAGGGGCATGACTTTTCTCTCAGCGTCGCTGCGACGTCCTGTTGCGGTGAAGAGTGGATCCGAAGCCTCAAAGCCCTTGAATGAGCCCTGGCGCGAGTCCTGGTACGAAACAGTCGGGGCACGAACCCCGGCTGGTTAGGTCTCGATCAACCAGATTTCGACCAATGTATCAGAAGATGGCTTCGTAGGTACCGGTGCCCTGAGACCCACTCTCGTCCTCGAGTTCCTGTTTGACGCCGCGCGGCTGGTATTCGGGCAGATGATCCTTGCGGAAGATCTCGCTGATACCGCCGGACTGGTCGTCGTGTAGCCGTTTACCGGTATCCGGATCGATACGTACGGTCACGATGTCGTCCGGCGCTTCCGGAATCACTTCCGGTGTCCCTTTCAGGGCCGGACCCATGAACGCCTTCCAGATCGGCAACGCCGCCTGGGCGCCGTATTCGGCCGTGGTGGTGTTGTCGTCCTTGCCGACCCACACGGTGGTCACGATCGAGTTGTTGAAGCCCGAGAACCAGGCATCGCGCTGATCGTTGGTGGTACCGGTCTTGCCGACGATGTCGCTGCGGTTGAGCGATAGCGCCCCGCGCCCGGTGCCATGCTCGATGACATCACGCAGGATGCTGCGCAGGATGTACAGCGCATCCGGTTCCACCACGCGAGGCGCGATGCGCCGCGGTTCGCCGTCGACTTCGGTCTGGGTGGCCCCGGGCGCGCAGTCGCGGCAGGCCACCAGCGGGTTGGCTTCCTCGACGACGGTGTTGTGGCTGCCCTGAGTGACCTTTTCGATATACCAGGGCGAGACCTGGAAGCCGCCGTTCGCCAGTACCGCGTAGGCATTGGCGATCTCCAGCGGTGTCAGCGATGCGCTGCCCAGTGCCAGCGAGAGGCCGTGGGGCAGGCGATCCCGCGAGAACCCGAAGCGTTCGAGGAAGTTGAGCGCGTTGTCGAGCCCGAGTGATTGCAGCACGCGAATGGTCACCAGGTTACGCGAGGTGTAGAGCCCGACACGGAGGCGAGTCGGCCCCTGGAACTGGCGCTCGGCGTTTTCCGGGCGCCAGTCGTCGCCGCTGAACTGCGACATCACTACCGGGGCGTCGTTGATGACGGTCGCCGCGGTCATGTCGCCTTCCTGGAGCGCCGCCAGATAGATGAAGGGCTTGAAGTTGGAGCCGACCTGGCGCTGGGCCTGGATCGCCCGATTGAACTTGCTGGCGGCGAAGCTGAACCCGCCCTGCAGCGCGTCGATCGCGCCGGTCTGCGGGTCGAGCACGACGATTGCCCCTTCCGCGCCAGGACGTTGCGACAGACGCCAGTGGTCGCCGTCTTTCATGATACGGACCAGATCGCCGCGGTCGGCGATGGCGGCGGCATTGGCGGGTTCGCCGCCGCGCCACTTCGCGCTCTTGTACTCGCGAGCCCATTTCAGGCCGTCCCATTCGAGGTCGATGATCTCGCCATCGGCGTCGAGCACCTGCATCTGCTTGCCATCGGTGGCGGTGACGATGGCGGGTTTAAGCGGGCCGTAGGCTGGCGTGCGTTCGAGAACCTTGAGCCAGTTGCTGACATCGCCGTCGACACCATCGATCTTGGCCTCGCTGCTCTGGGCTGCCTGACGGGCGGTCTCGATGACTTCGGGAGACTCCGACAGCTCCTCTTCCAGGCCCTGGCGTTCGGTACGGTCCTGCGCCTCGACGAGACTTGGCGGAACGTCCTTCTCTTCCGGTCCGCGCCAGCCGTGACGGGTGTCATAGTCGATCAGCCCGTCGACCAGGGCGTCGCGCGCCTCGGCCTGCAGGCGGCTGTCGAGCGAAGTGGTGATGCGGATATTGTCGGTATAGGCCTTGTCGCCGAAGCGCTCGACCGCATAGGCGCGTGCCATCTCCGCGACATAGGGTGCATCGACTTCCGCCTGGGCGATGTGTCGGCTGGCGGTGATCGGCGCCTTGACGGCCTCATCGTAGGCGGCCTGATCGATCGAGCCGAGCTGGCGCATCCGGTAGAGAATCCAGTTGCGGCGGATCAGCGCCCGTTCCGGATTGGCCAGCGGGTTGAAGCTCGAAGGTGCCTTGGGTAGACCGGCGATCATCGCGTACTGGGGCAGGGTCAGGTCGGCCAGCGGCTTGCCATAATAGGTGTTGGCCGCGGCGGCGATGCCGTAGGAGCGATGACCCAGATAGATCTTGTTGACGTAGAGCTCGAGAATCTCTGGTTTGCTCAGAATCTGTTCCATCTGCAACGCCAGCAGAATTTCACGGATCTTGCGGGTGAAGGTCTGATCCAGTGTCAGCAGATAGTTCCTGGCAACCTGCATGGTGATCGTGCTGCCCCCGGACTGGATGTCGCCCGAAGACGCGAGCTCGACCGCGGCGCGTAGAAGGCCTTTGGGATCGACGCCCGGGTGGTTGTAGAAATTGGCATCCTCGGCGGCGAGTAGCGCGTCGATCAGGGGCTTGGGAATTTCGTCGTAGCTGACCGGCATGCGGCGTTCCTCGCCGTACTCGCCGATCAGCTTGTCGTCTTGGGTATAGATGCGCAGCGGCGTCTGAAGCTCGTAGTTCTGGAGCTGACGCACGTCCGGCAGACCGGGGGCAAAGTAGAGCCCCGCGCCGACGACTGCCATTACCACGCTGGCGCAGACCGCCAGCAGTAGCCAGAACGCGGACGTCAGTAGGCGAGTAAAGAGCTTCATATAAAGGGATGATCCTTGACTGGTGGCGGTCCGGCCGCGTGCGTGCTCGCTATCCCTAGCGTCGGACATGATTCAGCATCGGGGCATTATATGGATGCGACAGAGCCGGGGCCAGTTTCGTCCGCGTCACTTCCTGCAAGCAAGACGAATTAGTGTAACGAAATGTCTCAAGTTGGTGGTCGTGCCGCCGTTAACTTCGATTAGGATTTTCGAGTTCCGGCGAGGTGAGACAGTGTTGCGCTTGAAAAGATCCTCTCAAGGATTGGTGGGAGTGGACATCACGTCCGCCACCGTCAAGTTGCTGGAGTTGGGGCGTCACGCCGGCGGCTTGAGAATCGACAGCTATGCGGTACGGCCGCTACGCGAAGGGGCTGTCGTCGAGCGGCGGATCCGCGACAAGAGCGAAGTCGTCGACGCATTGCAGCGGGCGGTGGAGCACGCGCAGCTGCGGTCTCGGCGTGCGGTGGTGGCCGTGCCCAACTCGGCGGCCATCACTCGGGTCGTGTCGTTTCCGGCATCGCTCAGTGACGATGACATCGAAGCGCGGATTCAGATGGAGTCCGACAAGCATATCCCGTTTCCGCTCAACGAAGTCGCCTTCGACTTTCAGCGCCTGGGGCGCCACCCCCGTTACGACGACCAGCAGGAGATCATGCTGGTCGCCTGCCGCCTGCAGGATATCGACACCCTGACCTCGACGCTGGACGCCGTGGGCCTAGAGGTGGTGGCGGTGGATGTCGAGGGTTTCGCGCTGGAGCGGGTCTGTCGGGCGCTGCAGGCTTCCCAGGACGACGAGGGCGATGAGGACGATGAGGGCGGCGGCAGTACCGCGCTGGTCGATATCGGCGCCAATCTTTGCGCGTTTCACGTGCTCAAGGGCGGACGGATCGTCTATAGCCGCGACAGTCTCTGCGGTGGGCGCCAGCTCACCGACGCCATCAGCCGGCACTACGACATGAGTTTCGATGAAGCCGGCCGAGCCAAGCGGCGCGGCGGGCTGCCCGACGACTATCGCCAGGCCGTGCTGTTGCCGTTCGTGGATACCCTGATCCAGCATATCGGCCGCTCGCTGCAGCTCTATTACACCTCGGCAGGCCAGCAGCAGGTCCGGCGGCTGATTCTGGCCGGCGGGTCGAGCGCATTGCCGGGCTTTGCCGAACGGCTGCGTGCTCAGAGTGGCCTTGAAGCCACGCTGGCCAACCCCTTTACCCATATGCGAGTCGATTCCCGGTTGAACGTCGGTGCACTGGCCGCGGACGCGCCGGCGATGCTCACGGCCTGCGGCCTGGCGATGCGGGCGCTGTCATGACGATCGAGATCAACCTGCTGCCATGGCGAGAGCAGCGTCGTTTCCGCAGTACTCGGCGCTTCAAGCAGGGCCTTCTGCTGACGCTGCTGGTGGGGCTATTGGTCGGGTGGGGCATCGCCGAGTACGAGAAGTCTCAGGTGCGGGCGGGGCAGGCGCGTCTGGCGATGATCCAGCGCGACACGGAATCGCTGACCCGCGACATCCAGGCGATGCGCAATTATCGCGAGCTGCGAGAGCGGATGCTGAAGCAGATCGATGTGATCGGCGAGCTGCAGTCGAGCCGTCCCTTGACCATCCGCGTTCTCGATCAGCTGACGGCGACCCTGGTCGATGGCGTTCACTACACCGAGCTGGACCGCAAGGGGAATCGGCTCGAGCTGAGTGGCATTGCGGCCTCGAATCGGCAGGTGTCCGATCAGATGCGAGCGCTGGACAACAGTGCCTCGTTCGAGGTCCCGCTGCTCTCGGACGTCCAGTCCGCCGAAGGGGGCGTCGTCGCCAAGCGCTTCCATCTGAGCGTCGACGAGCATCCGCTCGACCCGCCGAAGCCGGAGGCCGGGAAATGAGCCGCCCGGTGCAGGCCCGCCTGCGTCCGAGCAACGTTCGAAACGCTGCCAGGGATCAATGGCGTCAGCTGCGCGAACTGCAGTGGCGGGAACTCGACGTCAGGGAAGCGGGTACCTGGCCGGTCGGTCTGCAGGTGGTGATTGCCCTGCTGGTGCTGGTGGTATCGATCTGGATCGCGCAATGGCTGTTGGCGTCCACGCCACGGGAGACCCATCAGCGCTTGGCGGTGCAGGAGCAGCAAGCGCTGCAGCGCTACGAGACGCTTTCCTATCAGGCCGTCAATCTGCCAGCGATGAAAGCCCAGATGGGTGAGCTTCAGGCGCGCATGCAGAGCGCACTCGAAATGTTGCCGAGTGATGCCGAAGTGCCGGCACTGCTGGACGCCATCAGCGACGCCGCGCGGGAGCAGCCGCTCGATATCGACAGCATCACTCTGCGTCCGGCCGTGACGCAGGATTTCTACATCGAACAGCCCTTCGATATTCAGGTGCGCGGTGATTTCCATCGGATCGCCGCGTTCCTGGCGCGCGTGGCCGCGATGCCGCGCATCGTCACGCTCCACGATTTCACGTTGACGCCGGTGGAGGATCATCTGCGCCTGGCCATGCTGGCCAAGACCTATCGCTATCGTGAGGAATCCGATCCGGAAGGCGATCCCAAGAAGGGAGGGGGCAAACCGTGAGATCGCAACATTCGCGTCTCGCCGGCCTGATGGTCGGATTGTTCATCGGCGTTGGTCTGGCCGGTTGCGAGAGTGCCGATCTGGCGTCGCTGCAGGCCCATCTCGATACGCTGCGCCACAAGCCGCAGGGGCAGATTGGCTCGCTGCCGGAAATGCCGGGGTATCTGAGCGCAAGCTACGACCAGGGCAGTCGACGGAGTCCGTTCGTGGCCGAGCAGGTCGACGAGCCGGGTCCCGAGGAGACCGCGCCGCTGCCGGATGCCGAGCGTCCCCGCCAGCCGCTGGAAGCCTTCGAGCTCGACAGCCTGAGCCTGGTCGGCACGCTCACCGTGGGCAAGACCCCCTCGGCTCTGGTTGCCGCGCCGGATGGGCGAGTTCATCGGCTCTTCCGGGGAAATTATCTGGGTCGCGACTACGGCCGCATCGTCAGCGTCGAGCCACGGGGTCTGACTCTGGTCGAGACCGTGCGCGATTCCGCAGGAGGCTGGACCGAACGTCGCCAGCAGCTGGAAATGGCCAAACAGGAATCCGACGGTGCCAGCCGACGGCAAAGTAACAGGGGAACATGATGACTCGTCGAGGGCGTTTCGCCGCGTGCGTGGCACTACTGACATTGTGGGGGCTGGCGCTCTCTGCCGGGGCGGCACTGGCGCAGACGCAAGCATTGGCGACGCCGACGCTGACGGCGATGACGTTTACCGACCGCGGCGCCGGACGTCTGGATGTCGGGCTGAATTTCGTCGGGGGGTTGCCGGAGATTCGCGGTTATCGCACCGACTCCCCGCCGCGATTGGCGCTGGATCTGCTGCAGGCTCAGAGTGGCCTGTCGCAGTCGACGTTTGCCGTCGGCAGTGGTGGCGTCGATTCCGTGCGAGTGCTGGGCGCGGGCGGGCGCACACGGCTTGTGTTCGATCTGACCTCGCCCACCGGCTACCGGCTCGAGCAGCGCGACGGCAAGATCGTCGTCCATCTGGGCGGTGACGCCGACATCACCACGGGTACCGTCGGTGAGACGCGCCCGGACGGCGCGGCCAACGGGGGAGCTTCGGCGATGAGCGCTGCCGAACCCGAGGTGACCTCGATCGACTTCCGTCGAGGCACGAATGGCGGCGGGCAGTTGCAGCTGGCGCTCAATCGCGTCGGCGTGGCGGCCCAAGTCTCCGGCCAGGGGCGTCAGGTGTCGATCACGCTGCCCGGTGTCTCGTTGCCCGACGATCAATATCAGACGCTGGATGTCGGCGATTTCGGTACCGCCGTGCAGCGCATCGTGCCTCGTCGCGGGTCGGATGGCGTCACCTTCGATATCACCGCCTCCGAGGCCGTGGAGCCGCTGGTGACCCAGAATGGACGCCGTTTCACCGTCGAGCTGGCCCCCGCCGGCAGCCTCGAGCGGCCCGAGACGGAGCAGCGACCCAGTTATAATGGCCACCGCATCTCCCTCGATTTCCAGGACATTCCGGTTCGCGACGTGCTGTCGATCATTGCCGAGGAGTCCGGGCTCAACGTGGTCGCCAGCGATGGCGTGCAGGGCAACGTGACTCTCAATCTGACCGACGTGCCCTGGGACCAGGCGCTCGATCTGGTGCTGCGCAACCACGGCCTGTCGTCGCGACGGGAAGGCAACGTGATGATGGTGGCACCGACCGGTGAACTGGCCAGTCTGCAGCGTCAGACGCTGGAGACCCGCGAGCAGTCGCAACAGCTGGCCCCGCTGACCACCGAGTTTCTGCAGATCCGTTACGCCAAGGCCGATACGCTGGCGGCCTTGCTGCAAGGCGGCGAGGGCGCCGGGATGATGTCCGAGCGTGGTCGCGTCAGCGTCGACCCGCGCACCAATACGCTGATTCTGCAGGACACCCGTGACCAGCTCGACGCTATCCGCCGGACCGTCGATCACCTCGACGTGCCGGTGCGTCAGGTCCAGATCGAGGCCCGAATCGTGATCGCGCGAGACAGCGCGACCCGCGAGCTCGGCGTCAACTGGGGGCTGTCGGGCAATGGCGGGCGGCACTTCGATCTCGGTGGCGCGGCCGATGGCAATGCCTCGACGGTGCCCACGACGTCGGACGATCCGGCCTCCTATGGCGGCGGGCTGGCGGTCGATCTGGGCAATGCGACCAATCCCGCCAGCGCGTTCAGCTTCGGCTATCTTTCCGGCGACGTGTTGATCGACCTGGAGCTTCGGGCGCTGGAGAGCGAGGGCAAGAGCCAGACGATCTCCCAGCCCAAGGTAATCACCGCCAATCAGCGCACCGCGGTGATCAAGCAGGGCCAGGAGGTGCCGTATCAGGAGGCGTCGTCCAGCGGGGCGACCACCACCGAGTTCAAGGAGGCGGTACTGTCGCTGGAGGTGACACCGCAGATCACACCGGACGACCGCATCATCATGGATCTGCGGGTCAACAACGACGATATTTCCGATACGCGTTACGACGGCGCGCCGGCCATCGACACCAACGAGATCCAGACTCAGGTGCTGGTCAACAACGGTGAGACCGTGGTGCTAGGCGGCATTCTGACCTCCGAGCAGTTGCGTACGCTGTTCAAGACGCCGTTCCTGGGTGACATCCCGGTGCTCGGCAATCTGTTCCGCTATACCCAGGAAAGCAACGAGAAGGTAGAATTGCTGGTATTCATTACGCCCAAGATCATCGAGGACGGACTGGCCATTCGCTGATGCGGTCGCTTCCCAATCTTTTTCTCGTCGGCCCCATGGGGGCCGGCAAGAGTACAATCGGCCGCCTCCTGGCGGCCGAATTGCAGCGCGAATTCCTCGATAGCGACCATCAGATTGAAGGCCGCTGCGGGGCGAATATCCCGTGGATTTTCGATGTCGAGGGCGAGCAGGGCTTTCGCGATCGCGAGACCGCCATGATCGATGAAATCAGTCAGCGCAGCGAGATCGTCCTGGCGACGGGTGGCGGTGCGATCATGCGCGAGGTCAACCGCCAGCTGCTGCGCGAGCGGGGCACAGTGATCTATCTGGCCACGACCGTCGAGCAGCAGATTCGGCGCACCTCGCGGGATCGCAACCGTCCGCTGCTGCAGACCGCCAATCCCGAGCAGGTGTTGCGCGATCTGTTCGCGATCCGCGATCCGCTCTATCGTGCCACCGCCGATATCATCGTACGTACCGATCGGCGAGGACCCCGCAGCGTGGTGGGGGATATCCTGCGTCGGGTCTCGCGGCTGGCGGAACCGCTCGGCGCTTCGGTCTCGCTTTCGCAACACAGGTAATGTCTCTCTCATATCGAAGGTAACGTCTCATGTCGTCAGTCTCGTCGCTTCCCGTGGAATCGCTGAACGTCTCGCTGGGCGAGCGTAGCTATCCGATCCATGTCGGTGCGGGGCTGCTGACGAGCCGGGAGCACCTGCTGCCTTACCTGGCCGGACGTCAGGTCATGATCGTGACCAACGAGGTGATCGCGCCGCACTATCTTCATGCGCTCAAAGAAACGCTGGCGGGCGCCCTCGATGCGCCCAAGGAAGAGACGCTAGCGGGCGCCGAGCTGGAAATCCGAGAAGTCATCCTGCCCGACGGCGAGGCGACCAAGACGTTGTCCTCGGTCGAGAGGATCTGGGATGCGCTGCTGGCCGCCGGGTTCAATCGTCGCTGCACGCTGATCGCGCTCGGCGGCGGGGTGATCGGTGACATGACCGGCTACGCGGCCGCGAGCTACCAGCGTGGCGTCGCTTTCATTCAGATTCCCACCACGCTGCTGGCCCAGGTCGACTCTTCCGTGGGCGGTAAGACCGGGGTCAACCATCCGCGCGGCAAGAACATGATCGGCGCGTTCTGGCAGCCGCGGGCAGTGCTGGTCGATACCGACACGCTGACGACGTTGCCGCCCCGCGAGCTTTCCGCCGGGCTGGCGGAAGTGATCAAGTACGGCCTGATCTGGGATCTGGAATTTCTTGCCTGGCTGGAGGCCAATCTCGGCGCGCTGCGTGGCATCGAGGAAGGCGCGATCCGTTATGCCATTCGCCGTAGCTGCGAGATCAAGGCCGAGGTGGTGGCCGAGGATGAGACCGAGCAGGGCGTGCGAGCGCTGCTCAATCTGGGCCACACCTTCGGGCATGCGATCGAGGCGCACCAGGGCTACGGCAACTGGCTCCACGGCGAGGCGGTGAGCGCCGGCATGATGATGGCGGCTCGGCTATCCGCCCGGCGCGGCTGGCTGAACGAGGCTGATGTCGAACGTGTCGCTGCGATCCTGTGCGCGGCGGACCTTCCGGTGACGGCACCGGCCAGCATGCAAGCCGAGGATTTTCTCTCTCGAATGCGGCTCGACAAGAAGAATGTCGACAGTCGCCTGCGCTTGATCCTGCTCGAGACGTTGGGGCGGGCCTGCATTCGAGACGATACCGACCCCGAGCAGCTCGAGCGCCTGCTGACGGATTTTCCCCGAACCTGATTTCTGATCGGGCCTCGTCTCCCTTTCCCGGGATACCGCCTCTAGCCCACCCGATTCCGGCCGCTGTCGCCGGCTGTCTTCTCCGGCGGCGTCAGTTGCCGTCGGCTCTCTTTCGTCGTGGCTCGCCTCTCCTTCATCCTGGTCAGCCTGTTTCGCAGCGAGTTGGCTTGATCGCCGCCACCGACACCCGGGCGATCGCGTCCGGTTCGCAGGTCCAGAAGCTTGTCGCGTTCTGAGGCATCCGGCATCCACGATCTTGCTGAAGGGTTCGTTTGGGGGAGCGTTATCCCCATAATTGGTATGCTCCATGCCGTATCGGTATGGCCTCCGGGCGTCGATTTCAGCATGATCCAGCGATGGCGGCAGATGATAAGACTTTCGTCTAAATAAGGCTCTAAGCCTTTGTGTTAGCAGCGTATTTTCATAAATTTAAAGCTAAGTCTCGGATTTTCAATGCGTTTGTGGGTTGCTCGGTGGGGCGTCGGATTGCGCTGGGGCGGGTAACTGGCTATTCTGACCGGCCTTTTGGCGACCGTCAGCGGTAAGAATTGGGTGCGCTGAGAGGCAAAATAGTCCGCTCGTTCAACGCTGAATGCGGCTATAAAAATAAAAAAACATTAAATTATCTCTTTTTACTAGACCGGATACAAGACCCTGTATTCTGACACTGCTTTGTGAGGCACGCCCATGATGAGAGGTCTTCACCAGCCTGGCGAATTCCGCGACAACTGCGGATTCGGCCTGATTGCTCATATGGAAGGGCAGGCCAGTCATGATCTGCTCAAGACGGCGATCGAGTCCCTGACCTGCATGACCCATCGCGGCGGTATCGCGGCGGATGGCAAGACCGGTGACGGCTGCGGTCTGCTGCTCAAGATGCCGATGGGCTTCATGCGAGCGCTGGCCGAGGATCAGCTCGGCGTGACGCTGGGCGAGCGCTTCGCGGTCGGCATGGTGTTCTTCCCCGACGACGACGCCCGCGAGCAGCGCGCTCGGGAAACGCTGGAAGGCGAGCTGGCCGAACGCGGTCTGAGCGTCAAGGGCTGGCGCGACGTGCCCACGGACCCGAGTGTCTGCGGGCCGATGGCGCTCGAGTGCCTGCCACGCATTCGTCAGGTGTTCGTCGAAGGGGATAAATCCCAGTCCGACGCCGCTTTCAACGTCGAGCTGTTCATGGCTCGTCGTCTTGCCGAGCAGAAGCTCAGCCGGGAAGAAGAGTTCTACGTCTGTTCGCTGTCGTCCAAGGTGGTTTCCTACAAGGGCCTGATGATGCCCGCGGACCTGCCCACCTTCTATCAGGATCTGGGCGACGAGCGTCTCGAGACCGCCGTCTGCGTCTTCCATCAGCGTTTCTCGACCAACACGGCGCCGCGCTGGCCGCTGGCGCAGCCGTTTCGCTTCATGGCGCACAACGGCGAGATCAACACCATCGAGGCCAACCGTAGCTGGGCCAATGCGCGCAAGGCCAACTTCGTCAACGAGCTGTTGCCGGATATCGAAGGTCTCGACGAGATCGTCAACACCACCGGCTCCGACTCGTCGAGCATGGACAACATGCTGGAAGTGCTGCTGACCGGCGGCATGGATCTCTACAACGCGGTGCGGATGATGGTGCCGCCGGCGTGGCAGAACGTCGAGACCATGGACGGCGATCTGCGCGCCTTCTATGAATATAACTCCATGCACATGGAAGCGTGGGACGGCCCCGCCGGCATCGTGATGACCGACGGCCGTCACGCCGTGTGCATGCTCGATCGTAACGGCCTGCGCCCGGCGCGCTGGGTGATCACCGACAATGGCTACATCACGCTCTCTTCCGAGATCGGGGTGTGGAACTATCAGCCGGAATCCGTGGTGGCCAAGGGTCGCGTCGGGCCGGGTCAGATTCTCGCCGTCGATACCCAGACCGGCGAAGTGCTGCACACCGACGACATCGATCAGCGGCTCAAGTCCGCCTATCCCTATCGTCGCTGGCTCAAGGAACACGCCCACTATCTGGAGTCGGCGCTGACCGAGCTGGCGCGCTTCCAGCCGTTCGAGACCGACGAACTCAACGTTTATCAGAAGATGTTCTCGGTGACGTTCGAGGAGCGCGACCAGCTGCTGCGTCCGCTGGCCGAGAGCGGTCAGGAGGCGGTGGGTTCGATGGGCGACGACACGCCGATGGCGGTGCTGTCGCGCCAGAATCGTCTGCTCACCGATTTCTTTCGCCAGAAATTTGCCCAGGTCACCAATCCGCCCATCGACCCGCTGCGCGAAGCGATCGTGATGTCGCTGGAGACCTGCTGCGGGGCCGAGCTGAACGTGTTCGAGGCGACGCCCGAACATGCGCACCGCCTGATCCTGACCACCCCGGTGCTGTCGCCGCGCAAATTCACCGCGCTGGTGACTCAGGAAGATCCGGCATTCGCCTCGATCACCCTGCCGCTGCAGTACGATCCCGAGACGACCTCGCTGCGTCAGGCGCTGATGGCCCTTTGTCAGCAGGCCGAACAGGCCGCCCACGACGGCAAGGTGATCCTGGTGCTGTCGGATGCCGAGCTCGAAAAAGGCAAACAGCCGATCCAGGCGCTGCTGGCCACCGGCGCGGTGCATCATCATCTGGCAAGGCTAGCGCTGCGTCCGCGGGTCAACATCGTGGTCGAGACCGGCTACGCCCGCGACGCGCATCAGATGGCGGTGTTCTTCGGCGTCGGCGCGACCGCGGTCTATCCGTACCTCGCCTACCAGGTGATGGCGGACATGCACCGCACCGGCGAGCTGGTCGGCAATCCGGCGGACGCGCGCGAGAACTATCGCAAGGGCATGCAGAAGGGGCTTTACAAGATCCTGTCGAAGATGGGCATCTCGCAGATCTCCTCCTATCGCGGTTCGCAGCTGTTCGAAGCGGTCGGCCTGGGTTCCGAAGTGATGCAGATGTGCTTCGACGGCATGATGTCGCGCATCGAGGGGGCCGGCTTCAGCGAACTGCAGATGCAGCAGGAGCTGGCGGCACGCGACGCCTGGATTCCGCGCAAGGGCATCCGCCAGGGCGGTCTGGTCAAGTTCGTTCACGGCCACGAATATCATGCTTATAACCCCGACGTGGTGATGACGCTGCAGCAGGCGGTTCAGCAGGGCGACTACGCCAAGTGGAAGGCGTTCGCGCGGCTGGTCAACGAGCGCCCGGTGGCCACGATCCGCGATCTGCTGAGGCTCAAGCCGGCGGCCGAACCGTTGCCGCTGGACGAGATCGAACCGGTCGAGGATCTGCTGCTGCGTTTCGACAGCGCCGGTATGTCGCTGGGCGCGCTGTCGCCCGAGGCGCACGAGGCGCTGGCCCAGGCGATGAACGAAACCGGCGGGCGCTCCAACTCCGGCGAGGGCGGCGAAGATCCGGCCCGTTACGGCACCATTCGCTCGTCGAAGATCAAGCAGATCGCCTCCGGGCGCTTCGGGGTGACGCCGGCGTATCTGGTCAACGCCGAAGTGCTTCAGATCAAGGTCGCCCAGGGCGCCAAGCCCGGTGAGGGCGGCCAGCTGCCGGGCGGCAAGGTCAACGAGATGATCGCGCGGCTGCGCTATGCGGTGCCCGGCGTGACACTGATCTCGCCGCCGCCGCATCACGACATCTATTCGATCGAGGATCTGGCCCAGCTGATCTTCGATCTCAAGCAGGTCAATCCGAGCGCCCAGGTCTCGGTCAAGCTGGTCTCCGAGCCGGGTATCGGCACTATCGCCACGGGCGTTGCCAAGGCCTATGCGGATCTGATCACCGTCTCCGGTTACGACGGTGGTACCGCGGCGAGTCCGATCACCTCGATCCGGCACGCCGGCAGCCCGTGGGAGCTGGGTCTCCCGGAAGTCCATCAGGCGCTGCGCATCAACAATCTGCGCGACAAGATCCGGCTGCAGACCGACGGCGGCCTCAAGACCGGTCTCGACGTGGTCAAGGCGGCCATTCTGGGCGCGGAGAGTTTCGGCTTCGGCACCGCGCCGATGGTGGCGCTGGGCTGCAAGTATCTGAAGATCTGCCACCTCAACAACTGCGCCACTGGCGTCGCCACTCAGCACCAGGAGCTTCGCGACGAGCATTTCCGCGGCACGGTCGACATGGTCAAGCACTACTTCCGCTTCATCGCCGAAGAAGTGCGTGAGCTGATGGCGTTGTTGGGTGTGCGCCAGTTGACCGACCTGATCGGACGTACCGATCTGCTCGAAGCGCTCGAAGGCGAAACGCCGGCACAGCGCAAGCTCGATCTGAGCCCGCTGCTGGCCAACGACTTCGTGCCCAAGGACGCGCCGCAGTTCTGCCAGGTCAGCCGCAACGTGCCCCACGATCCGGGCGCCAAGAACCAGGAGGTGTTCGACGCGCTGCTGCCGGCAATCGAGTCGAAGTCCGGCGGCGAGTTCGAGTTCAAGATCACCAACTGCGACCGCTCGGTAGCCGCAAGGGTCTCCGGCGAGATCGCCAAACGCTACGGCGAAGCGGGCCTCGAGGATGCGCCGATCACGGCGCGCTTCACCGGCGTCGCGGGCCAGAGTTTCGGGGTGTGGAACGCCCGCGGCTTGAATCTGTATCTGGAAGGCGATGCCAACGACTATGTCGGCAAGGGCATGAACGGCGGCAAGGTGGTGATCGTGCCGCCCAAGGCCAGCCGCTTCCTGAGCCACGAGACCGCGATCATCGGCAACACCTGTCTGTATGGCGCCACCGACGGCAAGCTGTTCGCCGCGGGGATGGCCGGCGAGCGCTTCGGCGTGCGCAACTCCGGCACCCATGCGGTGATCGAAGGCGCCGGGGACCACTGCTGCGAATACATGACCGGCGGGCTGGTCTGCGTGCTCGGCAAGACCGGGATCAACTTCGGTGCGGGCATGACCGGCGGCTTCGCCTACGTGCTCGACGAGGATCGGGGTTTCGTCGATCGCTACAACCATGAACTGGTCGAGATCCACCGGATCAATACCGAATCGATGGAAGCCTATCGCCGTCACCTGCGCGAGGTGATCACCGAGTATGTGGAAGAGACCGACTCGCCACGCGGGCATGCGATTCTCGAGGATTTCTCCGACTTCATCCGCCATTTCTGGTTGGTGAAGCCCAAGGCCGCAAGTCTCAACGGTTTGCTGGCCCAATCCAGGCGACAGCCTGAATGAGGCATGACGGCAACTTGAGCAAGCACAGTGGCAGTCAGAGTCAGCGAGCGTCGTCGGCCCAGTGAGGAGATAAGACATGGCAAACCGTTTGAGTAACGATTTTCAGTTCATCGATGTGGGTCGCCGCGATCCGCAGAAGAAGGATGCGCGTAGCCGCTCTCGGGAATTCGCCGAGATCTACGAGCCGTACAAGCCCAGCGAGGCGGCCAGCCAGGCCCACCGCTGCCTGCATTGCGGCAATCCGTACTGCGAGTGGAAATGCCCGGTCCACAACTACATTCCCAACTGGCTCAAGCTGGTCAGCGAGGGCAACATCCTCGAAGCCGCGGAGATGTCGCACCGGACCAACTCGCTCCCCGAAGTCTGCGGTCGCGTCTGTCCGCAGGATCGGCTGTGCGAAGGCGACTGCACCCTGAACGACGGTTTCGGTGCCGTCACCATCGGCTCGGTGGAGAAGTACATTACCGATACCGCGTTCGCCATGGGCTGGCGCCCGGACATGTCGCAAGTGGTGATGACCGACAAGCGTGTGGCCGTGATCGGCGCGGGGCCGGCCGGGCTGGGCTGTGCCGATGTGCTGGTGAGGAACGGCGTCAAGCCGGTGGTGTTCGACCGCTACCCGGAAGTCGGCGGTCTGCTGACGTTCGGGATTCCCGAGTTCAAGCTCGAGAAGTCGGTGATGGAGCGTCGGCGGGCAGTGTTCGAGGAGATGGGCGTCGAGTTCCGACTCAATACCGAAATTGGCCGCGATATCACTTTCGAACAGCTCTCTGATGAGTTCGACGCGGTATTTCTCGGCATGGGCACCTACAAGTACATGGTCGGCGGTTTTCCCGGCGAGGAGACGGACGGCGTCTACAAGGCGCTCGATTTTCTGATCGCCAACGCCAACCACCATCTCGGTTTCGAGCAGGCGTCCTCCGACTATGTATCGATGGCCGGCAAGCGCGTCGTGGTGTTGGGTGGCGGCGATACCGCGATGGACTGCAACCGCACCTCGATCCGTCAGGGAGCGGCCAGCGTGACCTGCGCCTACCGCCGCGACGAAGAGAACATGCCCGGTTCCAAGCGGGAGGTGACCAACGCCCGCGAAGAGGGCGTCGATTTCCTGTTCAACCGCCAGCCGGTGGCGATCGTCGGCGAAGACAAGGTCGAAGGCGTCAAGCTGGTGCGCACCCGCATGGGCGAACCGGACGACAAGGGCCGGCGCAGTGCGGAAGTGGTGCCGGGCTCCGAGGAAATCCTGGCCTGCGACGCGGTGGTCATCGCCTTCGGCTTCCAGCCCAGCGAGATCGAGTGGTTCGATACCCACCAGATCCAAGTGGACGAACGCGGCCGGGTGCTGGCGCCGGAAATTCCGGCACAGATGGAGCGCTTCGCCTATCAGACCAGTAACGAGAAAGTGTTCGCCGGGGGCGACATGGTGCGCGGCTCCGACCTGGTGGTGACCGCGGTCTATGAGGGGCGTCAGGCAGCGGAAGGCATTCTCGATTATCTCAAGGTCTGATCGCCACGCTGTGGGTGAGTGAACCGCTGTGGGTGAGTGAACGGTTGACTGAACGGTCGCGTAAAATCGGTCGATGGCTGGCACGATCGATCGTGATCAGCGATGGTATATAGGTCAGGGAGCCTTTACAGTGGCGCGCTCGAATTGAACCGCAATCTTTGGAAGGTCAAACCATGATCAGGCTTGAACGCAACATCCTCGACCAGGCAAACACCCAACTGCGAGCGCTGGAAGATCATGTGCTGGATCAGGAAGGTGGTGATCAGGCGATCATGATCAGTGGCCAGCTTAAGGCGCTTTTCTCGCTGGCCAAGCTGCACGACAGCGGGATGTCGGACGAATGTGCCGGTATGCTCGAGGAGATCGAACGGCGCTCGAATATCCTCACGTCGCGCCTGCCGGAGCGTGGCTGAGGCATCTCGGCGACGCCTGGTGTCTCCGCCGCCCTTTGCTGGTCTCTCGCTCCCGGCGATGATGGCAGCCTTCCGGTCGATGACCGTGAGATAGCGAAAAAGCGCCAACGTCGCCGTTGGCGCTTTTTTATTGGCCGATTTTTCGATCGGACAGCCATTCGGCGTAACGCTAGAATGCGCGCCGAAACGCCGGCGGCGCCGCGATCATCCCTCGGCAACGCCGGCTGCCCGTGCCCTCGTTCGGGGCACCTCATTGTGGAGAACGTTACCCATGTCATCCTGGTTTCCCCGTTGGCAGCGCGTCGATGCCAGCCACGGTGGTCTGGTCGCGCCTGACCAGACGCTGCCGCCAGCGCAAACACTGTTGATGGGCGTTCAGCACGCCGTCGCGATGTTCGGTTCCACCGTGCTGGCGCCGCTGTTGATGGGGTTCGATCCCAATCTGGCCATCCTGATGTCGGGAATCGGCACGCTGCTGTTCTTTTTGGTCGTCGGCGGCCGCGTGCCCAGCTACCTGGGTTCGAGTTTCGCCTTCATCGGCGTGGTCATAGCGGCGACTGGCTACGGCGGTAGCGGCGGTAACTCCTCGATCGGGCTGGCGCTGGGCGGCATCATCGCCTGCGGGGCGATCTACGCGGTCATCGGTCTCATCGTCATGGCTTCGGGCACGCGCTGGATCGAGTTCCTGCTGCCACCGGTGGTGACCGGAGCCATCGTCATGACCATCGGTCTCAATCTGGCGCCGGTGGCGGTCTCCAGCGTCAAGGGGGCCAATTTCGATGCCGCGATGGCGCTGGTGACTATTCTCTGCATCGGTCTGGCGGCCGTGCTGACCCGCGGCATGCTGCAGCGGCTGTTGATTCTGGTGGGGCTGGTCGTGGCCTACGCGATCTATGCGCTGGTCACCAACGGCCTGGGCTGGGGCGCGCCCATCGATTTCTCGATCATCGCCAACGCGGCCTGGTTCGGAATGCCGGCGTTCACCGCCCCCGAGTTCAGGCCGCACGCGATGGTGCTGATCGCGCCGGTCGCGGTGATTCTGGTGGCGGAAAATCTGGGGCATATCAAGGCAGTGGGCGCGATGACCGGGCGTGATCTCGACCCCTACATCGGCCGGGCCTTTCTGGGTGACGGGCTGGCGACGATGGTCTCCGGGGCCGCCGGCGGTACCGGCGTGACGACCTATGCCGAAAATATCGGCGTGATGGCGGTGACCCGGGTCTATTCGACGCTGATCTTCGTCGCGGCCGCTGGCTTCGCCATTCTGCTCGGGTTCTCGCCGCGCTTCGGGGCGCTGATCCAGACGATTCCCGGTCCGGTGCTGGCCGGCGCCTCGATCGTGGTGTTCGGCCTGATCGCCGTTGCCGGCGCACGCATCTGGATCCAGAACCAAGTCGATTTGGGTGACAACACCAACCTGATCGTCGTGGCCGTGACGCTGGTGCTGGGGGCAGGCAACTTCTCGATCGACGTCGGCGGATTCACCCTCGACGGCATCGGAACGGCCACCTTCGGGGCGATCCTGCTGCATCTCGTTCTGCGCCATGGCGCCAATCTGGGCCGGGGCGTTTCAGACTGAAGTCTAACTCGCGCTTCGCTTTGTGCGTCGTGGGCGTTAGGCTGTAGCGACGGTATCGGCCGCGTCGATGCCGCTACCGTCGCATCCTCGAATCCCAGCATCAGCGTCCCTGAATAGCGTCAGCGTCCCTGAATAGAGCCCCCAATGAGTGACCCGCAGTCCGGCCATGTCAGCGCCGATGAAGACACGTCCGCCGAGAAGTCGATCGCCATGACCCGCGAGGTTCTGGAGCAGGATCTGATTCGTCGTCACTTCGAACAGGTCTACCCCGAGGTGGCCTTGAAGAGTCATCACGACCTGCATGGTTCCATTCAGCACATTCTGGATACGGCGCCGCCCGAGGCCCGGACCATCGACGGCGTCTATCTGTTTGCCTACGGCTCGCTGATCTGGAACCCGTGTGTCGAGGTGGCCGAGCGCCATACCTGTCGGCTGTACGGTTATCATCGCGATTTCTGCCTCAAGCTCGATCACGGTCGCGGCACGCCGGAGACGCCGGGACTGATGCTGGCGCTGGCGCCGGGCGGATCGTGTCATGGCGTCGCGCTTCGCGTACCCGGCGACAATCTGGAGCGCGAGCTGACCCTGGTGTGGCGACGCGAGATGCTGACCGGCGCCTATCAACCGCGCTGGATCAAGCTGAAGACGGACGTCGGCCCGATCTGGGGCGTCGCCTTCGTGATCAATCCGCATCACGACCGCTATATCGGCCGTCAGCCGGACGAGACCGTGGTGCATCTGTTGCGCACGGGTCGTGGCGTGCTGGGCTCGTGTCGCGAATATCTCGACAACACGGTGGGCGATCTCCATGCGCTCGGCATTCGGGATCGACGTCTGGAATCGCTGCAGCGCGCCGTCGCCAGCTAATTCGCGGCCGCGCCAGGGCGGCCGCGCGATCCAAAATTGAGCCTTCCGAGCGAGTCTGGTAATCTGACGTCCCATCCTGGCCCGACTTTCTCCCCCGGGTCTCTTTTCACGGCTACGACCACGATTCGACAGGTTTTCCATGACACGATATATCTTCGTGACCGGCGGCGTTGTGTCCTCACTGGGCAAGGGTATTGCATCCGCTTCGCTGGCGGCGATCCTCGAGGCCCGCGGCCTCAAGGTCACCATCCTCAAGCTGGATCCGTACATCAACGTCGATCCGGGCACCATGAGTCCGTTTCAGCATGGCGAGGTATTCGTCACCGAGGATGGCGCGGAAACCGATCTCGATCTGGGGCATTACGAGCGCTTCATCCGCACCAAGATGACCCAGAGCAACAACTTCACCACCGGTCGGGTCTACGAGCACGTGCTGCGCAAGGAGCGCCGTGGCGACTATCTCGGCGGCACGGTGCAGGTGATTCCGCATATCACTGACGAGATCAAGCACCGTGTGATCAAGGGGGGAGAGGGGTACGACGTGGCGCTGGTGGAGATCGGCGGCACCGTGGGCGATATCGAATCGCTGCCGTTTCTGGAATCCATCCGTCAGCTGCGCAGCGAAGTGGGCGCCAACCGCGCCCTGTTCATGCACCTGACGCTGGTGCCCTACATCAAGACCGCGGGCGAGACCAAGACCAAGCCGACCCAGCACAGCGTCAAGGAGCTGCGCTCGATCGGTATTCAGCCGGATATCCTGATCTGTCGCAGCGAAGTCGAGCTCGAGGAGAGCGAGCGGCGCAAGATCGCGCTGTTCACCAACGTCGAAGAGCGCGCGGTCATCCCGCTGCAGGATGCCGACACCATCTATCGCATTCCGCTGATGCTGCACGAGCAGGGCCTCGATGAGATCGTCTGCGACAAGCTGCGTCTCGAAGCGCCCCAGGCCGATCTCGCCGAGTGGATCCATGTCCTCGACGCCAAGCTCAACCCGCTCAAGACGATCAACATCGCCATGGTCGGCAAGTACATGGAGCTGCTCGACGCCTACAAGTCGCTCAACGAGGCGCTGATCCACGCCGGCATTCAGACCCGCGTGAAGGTCAACGTCGAGTATATCGACGCCGAAGTGATCGAACGTCACGGCACCGAGCGCCTGGCCGGCAAGGACGCGATCCTGGTCCCCGGCGGTTTCGGTGAGCGGGGCGTGGAAGGCAAGATCCAGGCTGCGCGTTTTGCTCGCGAGAACCATGTGCCCTACCTGGGCATCTGTCTCGGCATGCAGGTGGCGGTGATCGAGTTCGCACGCCACGTGGCGGGATGGGAAGACGCCAATTCCACCGAGTTCACCCGCGAGACCCGGCATCCGGTGGTCGGCCTGATCACCGAGTGGATCAACCCGGAAGGGCAGATCGAACTGCGTGACGAGGCTTCCGATCTGGGTGGCACCATGCGCCTCGGCGGCCAGGAGTGCCGCCTCAAGCCGGGCTCCAGGGCGCAAGAGGTCTATGGTCTGGACACCATCACCGAGCGTCACCGTCATCGCTTCGAGGTCAACGAGCAGTTCGTCGAACAGCTCGAAGCCGCCGGCCTTATCGTATCGGGCAAGAGTGGCGATCAGTCGCTGGTCGAGATGATCGAACTGCCGGACCACCCCTGGTTCGTGGCGTGCCAGTTCCACCCCGAGTTCACCTCGACGCCCCGCGACGGGCATCCGCTGTTTACCGGCTTCGTCAATGCGGCGCTGGAGCACAAGGCAAGCCGCCAGCGTCAGCATGGCATGGCGCATCAGGAGTGATCGACTGATCACGGCGGGGGATGAAGCGATTCATCCCCCGCCGTCGTTGGGGACGCTGGACCTGGGCTCCCTGAGCTGGCTAAGCTCCAGAACTGCTAACATGATCGAATAATCGCGTCCGCGGCGAGCAAGCCAAGGTCCGGACGCTTCACGCTCGATGTGGTGAGTGATTCAACCGCTCGAGTTTTCAACCGACAGGACGACGTAACATGGCTGAGATCGTTGATATCCGTGCCCTCGAAGTGCTCGATTCCCGCGGCAACCCGACCGTTCAGGCCCAGGTCACGCTGAGCAGCGGCATTACCGGCAGCGCCTGCGCCCCCAGCGGCGCTTCCACCGGTTCTCGTGAAGCGCTGGAACTGCGAGACGGTGACAAGTCACGCTATCTGGGCAAGGGCGTATTGAAGGCCGTCGACGCCGTCAACGGCATGATTCGCGAGCGTTTGATGGGCATGGATGCCAGCGATCAGCGCGCCCTCGATGACGCCATGCTGGCACTGGACGGCACCGACAACAAGGCGAGCCTCGGTGCCAACGCGATTCTCGCGGTATCGCTTGCTGCGGCCAAAGCTGCGGCGACCGAGAAAGGCGTGCCGCTCTACGCGCATATCGCCGAGCTTTACGGCCAGCCGGGCCAGTACACCATGCCGGTGCCGATGATGAATATCATCAACGGCGGCGAGCACGCCGACAACAACGTCGACATTCAGGAGTTCATGGTCCAGCCGGTGGGCGCGCCCAACTTCCGTGAAGCGTTGCGCATGGGTGCCGAGATATTCCACGCGCTGAAGAAAGTGCTGACGGCCAAGGGGCTTTCCACCTCGGTCGGCGACGAGGGCGGCTTTGCGCCCAACCTGTCTTCCAACGCCGAAGCGCTGGCAGTCATCAAGCAGGCGGTCGACGACGCAGGCTATGTCCTGGGCAAGGACGTCACGCTGGCGCTGGACTGTGCGGCCAGCGAGTTCTTCAAGGACGGAGTCTACGATCTCGCCGGGGAGGGCAAGCAGTACGACGCCGCCGGCTTCACCGACTACCTGGCCGGTCTCTGCGACCAGTATCCGATCGTCTCGATCGAAGATGCCATGGACGAGTCGGACTGGGACGGCTGGAAGGCGTTGACCGACAAGCTGGGCGACAAGATCCAACTGGTCGGTGACGATCTGTTCGTCACCAACACCCGGATATTGAAGCGCGGCATCGACGAGAAGATCGGCAACTCGATTCTGATCAAGTTCAACCAGATCGGCTCGCTGTCCGAGACCCTGGACGCGATCAACATGGCACAGGACGCCGGTTTCACCGCGGTGATCTCGCATCGCAGCGGCGAAACCGAAGACACCACCATCGCCGACCTCGCCGTGGGTACCGCTGCTGGCCAGATCAAGACCGGTTCGCTGTGCCGCTCCGACCGTGTCTCCAAGTACAACCGCCTGCTGGTGATCGAGCAGGAGCTGGGTGACAAGGTTGCCTATCCGGGCCTGAAGGCGATCAAGGGGCAATAAATGCCTGCGCGGGTAAATCACTTCGTTGTGCGGTGCGCGGAATCCTCACCTATACCCCATAGGCTCCGGTTCCTGTGCGCCGTACGCCTCGTGCTTTACTCCGCTCGGCTATTTATTCAGCGTTTCCCAAGCAAAGTTTTATGATGCCGGCCGGTTAGACGACATCAATAACGGTCTTAAACTGGTTCGTTGAAACGTTGCAGCAGAAACTTGGTCTGACCTGAACGAAGAAGGCCGCTCATTGAGCGGCCTTCTTAGTTGGATACTGGCATTCGGTCAGCACCATATGGTCAAACGCAACCGTCAAGCAACTTCCTAGCGTTCCAGCAGTTCGATCTTGTTGGGCTTGCCGTCCCACGCCTTGGCGTCTTCCGGCGGATCCTTCTGCTCGGCGATGTTTGGCCACACTTCGGCGAGTTCGGCGTTGAGCTCGATGAACTGCTGCTGATCCTCGGGCAGCTCGTCTTCCGAAAAGATCGCCTCGGCGGGGCACTCAGGTTCGCATAGCGCGCAGTCGATGCACTCGTCGGGATGGATGACGAGGAAGTTGGGGCCCTCGTAGAAACAGTCCACCGGGCAGACTTCGACGCAGTCGGTGTATTTGCACTTGATGCAGTTCTCGGTGACGACGAACGTCATGGGTGTTCTCTCCTGATTGACGGCCCGGTCGTGGCCCCTGTCTCGGTCTCTCGCTATCACGATCTCGGCGGATAGGATTTTTCGTGTTCACCGCTCGCGCAGTGCCGCCGACACTATTCGAATGGCGCCATATTCTAGGCGGCCGGCGACAGGCCGGGCAAGCGGGCGTTGTGAACATCGAGGAATGGCCTTATAGCTACCCATCCCTCGGCGTGGTTTGCGCCAAGCTTGTAGTTAGACGAAAACTCGGCTGGCGCAGGCAGTTTTCGTACCCATCCTAGTGTTGCTCGCGCCAGGCATAGAGAAGCTCCAGCGCCGCCCGCGGTGTCAGCGAATCGATGTCCAACGATTCCAGCGCCTCGAGAACCGGATGCGGGGTCGCGGCAAACAGATCCGCCTGCTGTGGTCCGCCGGCCGCGGGGCGGCTGTCGGACGCCGGCGGCAGCGTTGTCGGCTGCTCGAGGCTGGCCAACTTGTCGCGGGCGCGGGCGATGACGTTTTGCGGAACGCCGGCGAGCTGGGCGACCTGCAGGCCATAGCTCTGGCTGGCCGGGCCTTCCTCGACGCGGTGCATGAAGACGATGCCGTCCTTGTGCTCGGCGGCGGTCAGGTGAACGTTGGCCACCGTTTCCTGCTGCTCGGCCAGCGCGGTCATCTCGAAATAGTGGGTTGCGAACAGCGTGAACGCGCGCTGCGCGGCCAGGTGCTCGGCGCTCGCCCAGGCCAGCGACAGGCCGTCGAAAGTGCTGGTGCCACGGCCGATCTCGTCCATCAGCACCAGGCTTTCGGCCGTGGCGTTGTGCAGGATGCTGGCGGTCTCGGTCATCTCCACCATGAAGGTGGAACGTCCGCCGGCCAGATCGTCGCTGGAACCGATCCGGGTGAAGATGCGATCCACCGGGCCGATCTCGGCGCTGTCGGCGGGCACGAAACTCCCGGTGTGGGCGAGCAGGGCGATCAATGCCGCCTGGCGCATGTAGGTCGACTTGCCGCCCATGTTGGGGCCGGTGATGACCAGCATGCGGCGGTCATCGTCGAGAATCAGGTCGTTGGGCACGAACGGATGCTGGCTGACGTGTTCCACCACCGGATGGCGGCCGCCCCGAATGTCGAAGCCTGGCGTTTCCAGCAAATGCGGGCGCACGAATTCCAGATGCTGGGCGCGCTCGGCAAAGGCGCAGAGCACGTCCAGCGCGGCCAGCGCACGACCGGTGGCCTGCAACGCATCGAGATCGGCGTTGAGCGTGTCGATCAGGCTTTCGTAGAGCAGCTTTTCCCGTGCCAACGCGCGCGACTTCGCCGAAAGCGCCTTGTCCTCGAACTCCTTGAGCTCGGGGATGATGAAACGCTCCGCGTTCTTCAGCGTCTGGCGCCGAATGTAATCGGCCGGCACGTCGCGGGCCTGGGCACGAGGGATCTCGATGTAGTAGCCGTGGACGCGGTTGTAGCCGACCTTGAGTCCGGGCAGGCCGGAGCGCTCGCGCTCGCGCAGCTCGAGCTGGATCAGGTAGTCGCCGGCGTGTTCGGCGAGGCCACGATACTCGTCGAGCTCGGTATCGAAGCCTTCGCGAATGACACCGCCTTCGCGGAGCACGACCGGCGGATTGTCCATCAACGCCCGGGTCAGGGTGTCGGCCAGCTCGGGGTAGGGACGAATGTGGCGGCCGAGCTCGTTCAGCGCGCTCTCGCCCTCGACTCGCCCTAGATCCTGCTGCAGCGTCGGCAGTACCTCGAGCGCATCGCGCAGCCGGGCCAGATCCCGGGGGCGGGCGCTGCGCAAGGCCACGCGAGCCAGAATGCGTTCGACATCGCCCACGGCGTTGAGCGGCTCGCGAAGCAGCAGATACTGATCGTCGTCGAGCAGCAGCTGCACGGCGGCCTGACGCGCGCCGATCTGGGCGCGATCGCGCAGCGGCCGATTGAGCCAGCGCTTGAGCAGCCGTGACCCCATCGGCGTGACGCTGGTGTCGAGCACGCTGGCCAGGGTGTTGTCGCCGGTGCCGCCGAGATTGATGTCGATCTCGAGATTGCGCCGGCTGGCGGCGTCGATCACCACCGCTTCGTCGCGGCTCTCCACCCCCAGCGCGGTGACGTGGGGCAGGCGGGAGCGCTGGGTATCGCGGGCGTAGTCGATCAGCACGCCAGCGGCGACCAGGGCGGTCTCGAGGTGCGTGCAGCCAAAACCGCGAAGATCGGCGACCTCGAACTGATCGCACAGCAGCCGGTTGGCAGTCTCCAGATCGAAGTGCCAGTCGTTCTGGCGCCTCAGTCCGGACCGCTCGGCAAGTGTCGGCGGCAGGTCGAGACTTTCGGCAGCCAGCAGCTCCGCCGGTTGCAGGCGGTGGATCTCGGCCAGCATGTCAGCCTCGCCGTCGACTTCCAGCACGCTGAAGCGGCCGCTGGAGAGTTCGAGCCAGGCGATGCCCCAGCGTTCGCCGGCACTGTGCAGCGATACCAGCAGGTTGTCGCGGCTAGCATCCAGCAGCGCTTCGTCGAGCAGCGTGCCCGGCGTGACGATGCGTACGACGCGACGTTCCACCGGGCCCTTGGAGGTAGCGGGATCGCCGATCTGCTCGCAGATGGCCACCGACTGGCCGGATTTAACCAGCCGCGCGAGATAGGACTCGGCACTGTGATAGGGGATGCCGGCCATGGGAATCGGCTTGCCCGCCGACTGCCCGCGTGCCGTCAGCGTGATATCCAGCAGCTGCGAGGCGCGCTTGGCATCCTCGAAGAACAGCTCGTAGAAGTCGCCCATGCGGTAGAAGAGCAATACGTCGGGATGCTCGCGTTTGATCTTGAGGTATTGCGCCATCATCGGCGTATGCTGGGTGCTCTTGCTGGCGGCCGCGTCCTGCATGGTATCTCGGTAAGCTCCGTCGATTCCGGGGGCCGATGAGACATCGGCGTGCCGGGTGCTGAGAGGAACGCCAAGGTTACCACGGCGCTACTGGGTCCAACACGGCGTGCCGCGATGGCCGAGCTTGTTTCGGTGATCGGTGAAGATCATGATTGGCTTGTCGACTCTACACGCTCATGGCTGCCTTACCCTCTCATGGCTGCCTTACCCTCTCATGGCTGCCTTAGAGGGGATCAGGCATCAGGTCTAGTGATTTCAGCCTGAGTGCCTGCCGATAACTCGTTACAGTGTTGAAAACCGGCTACCGAGGACCCCCATATGGCCCGGTTGGTGCTCAACCATCTCAGCGACTCCACCTATCGGTTACTGGCGATCGAGGCCAGTCAACGCAACGTCAATCTCAGTGAGTTGGCTGTCGTGCTGCTGGAAATTGCGGTGGCCGAGCTGGCCGCACGTCATCCGGCCGTGCTGCCGCCGCCGAACGAGGACTCCCACGGTTCGCGTTGAAGCGGCCGCTATCGTCTCGTTGCCGATCTCAACGTCATTGCCACCATGTCACTGTCGCCAAGGTCACTGTCGTCACCATCACTTTCGTGGAATTCACTGCCGCCACCGATGACTGCGGTTTCCCGAACCCGTTTTCCGAATCCTTGGTCGATACGGTCGAGCGCTGCGTTGCATCAATGCCGATTCCCCGCATACTGGGAGGCAGCCGGTTTCCATCGGCGTGAAGGTCGCGGTTCGCGTGCGGGCCGTTGCCGGACGTGCGTCCCAATTTTCACGTCTCGCTGGGACACGCCAACTTTGCACACGCGCGATTTGCCTAGGAGGAAAGCCACGCATGCCGCAATCCGGATTGCCTGTCGATATCGAGCTGGGCCCCGACGAGCTGTCGCGGCGCCTGGGCGAAGCCTGTCTGGCGCGAGGTATTCGAGTGACGACGGCGGAATCCTGTACCGGCGGCGGCGTTGCCAGTGCGATCACCGCGATAGCCGGTAGCTCCGCGTATTTCGAAACCGGTTACGTCACCTACGCTAACGTCGCCAAGCAGCGAATGCTGGGCGTTTCGCCCGATACGCTGAACGTTCATGGCGCCGTCAGCGAGGAGACGGTGCGGGAAATGGTGGCCGGCGCCTGCCGCGGTAGCGGGGCGGAGCTGGGCGTGGCGATCAGTGGCGTTGCCGGCCCCGGTGGCGGGAGTCTCGACAAGCCTGTGGGCACGGTGTGGTTTGCCTGGGGCGACGAACGCCGCCAGCGCGTGAAATGTCATCATCTGCCCGGCGACCGTCGGGGCGTGCGCGATCTGGCCGTTGCGGTGGCACTAGCCGGATTGCTCGATTCGCTGCTGGAGAACGGTACCGTTGCTTAGTCCACATGGCAGAGGCCCCGCCCATGGCTTTCCGTGAAGACATGGTCGAAAATCTTGGGTCGGGGATAGGCGCGCAAGGTTTTTTTCGCCATACTACTGTCTAACCATACAGTGCATGATAAACAGTGCACGACAAATCAGTACGTGAGCCGATCGCCGTGAGCGGCGCTACCCCGACTCACCCTGCGCATTCATAGGAGACGTTCATGGCACAGGACGAAAACCGCAGCAAGGCACTCAATGCGGCTCTGTCACAGATCGATCGCCAATTCGGCAAGGGCACCGTGATGCGTCTGGGTGATACCCCGCGTACCGCGATTCCGGTCGTGTCGACGGGGTCTCTGGGGCTGGATATCGCGCTGGGTGTCGGCGGGCTGCCGTACGGCCGTGTCGTCGAGATATTCGGGCCCGAATCCTCGGGCAAGACCACGCTGACGCTATCGGTCATTGCCCAGGCCCAGAGAGACGGCAAGACCTGCGCTTTCATCGATGCCGAGCACGCACTCGACCCGAGCTACGCCGAGAAGCTGGGCGTCAATCTCGACGATCTGCTGGTCTCGCAGCCGGACACCGGCGAGCAGGCGCTGGAGATCTGCGACATGCTGGTGCGCTCGGGGGGTGTCGATGCCATCATCATCGACTCCGTTGCGGCGCTGACGCCACGTGCCGAGATCGAAGGCGAGATGGGCGACTCCCACGTCGGCCTGCAGGCGCGTCTGATGTCGCAGGCACTGCGCAAGATCACCGGCAATATCAAGAACGCCAATTGCATGGTGGTGTTCATCAACCAGATCCGCATGAAGATCGGCGTGATGTTCGGTAGCCCCGAAACCACCACCGGTGGTAATGCGCTGAAGTTCTATTCCAGTGTTCGCCTCGACATTCGACGCATCGGTGCGGTGAAGCAGGGTGACGAGGTCACCGGTAACGAAACCCGGGTCAAGGTGGTCAAGAACAAGGTGGCGCCACCGTTCCGCCAGGCGGAGTTCCAGATTCTGTACGGAAAGGGCATCTACCACGCGGGTGAGGTGATCGATCTGGGCGTGCAGTGCAACCTGGTCGACAAGGCTGGTGCCTGGTATAGCTACAACGGCAGCAAGATCGGTCAGGGCAAGGCCAACGCCGCGCAGTATCTCGAGGAGCATCCCGAGATCATGACCGAAATCGAGACCCAGATCCGGGCCCAGCTATTGGCCACACCGGAACCCAAGGAAAAAACGCCCGAAGCTGCCGTCGCCGAAAGCGACGACGCCAGCGATACGCTGCTCTAAGCCAGCGGGCGGTTGTCTTCGATGTTCGATCGTGACGATGGGGATTCCCCCCGGGGCGCTTCTCCCGGGGGCGGCTCTTCTAGAGACGCCTCCCCTCGAGATGTGGCCATTCGATTTCTGGCTCGGCGTGAGTACTCTCGCGTCGAGCTGGAAAACCGGCTGCATGCCAAAGGGGTGGAAAGCGAAGAGATTCGTGCGACGCTGGATGACCTGGCTCGCGACGGGCTCCAATCCGATGCGCGCTTCGCCGAGGTGTTCGTGCGCTCGCGTGTCGCGCGGGGTCAGGGGCCGGTCAGGATCCGAGTCGATCTGGGACAGCGAGGAATCTCCGAACCGCTGATGACGTTGGCTTTTGAGACGGAATCGCCTGATTGGCAAACATTGGCCTGCCAGGCGCTGGCCAAGCGGTTCGACGGCCCGGGCGCCGCGCCTCGCGAACGGGCCAAGCGCGAGCGCTTCCTTGCGGGGCGCGGGTTCGAGTTCGACCACGTTCGTCATGCCATGGCTTGTGCCTGGCAGGACGATGCGTGATATCAAGACGCTGATACGCGAGTCGCGGGTCGCTCGATTCTCTTCCTCTTCCTCTATCTTCTCCTTTCCCTTCCTGCCTTATCTCTAGTCGCGCACGATCGCCGGGAGCGCCAAATTTCGGCGACAGCGGTGTCGCACTCGACAGACTATCGGCCGACCACGTTATACTAATGCGCTTTGCGATGGCCGGAGAGGTGCTCATGGCGCCTTTCCGATGCCGGATTTTGCGTTGCCACGTGGTCTGCTAGCCGCCGTGGGCGCGCCTATCGCCACGGATTGTTTATGAAAAGTGCAGAAATCAGACAGGCTTTCCTGAGCTACTTCGAGGAGCGCGGACACACCATCGTGCCTTCCGCCTCTCTGGTGCCGGAAAACGACCCGACGCTCCTCTTCACCAACGCCGGCATGGTGCCGTTCAAGGATGCGTTTCTCGGCCGGGATCAACGCCCGTACGTGCGCGCCACCTCGGCGCAGCGTTGTGTGCGTGCCGGCGGCAAGCATAACGACCTGGACAACGTCGGCTACACCGCCCGTCACCACACGTTTTTCGAGATGATGGGCAACTTCAGCTTCGGCGACTACTTCAAGGCCGACGCGATTCGCTATGCCTGGTCCTTCATTACCGACGTGCTGGGATTGCCCAAGGACAAGCTCTGGGTGACCGTCCATATCAGCGACGATGAAGCCGCCAGGATCTGGATCGACGACATCGGCGTCGATCCGGCGCGGCTGTCGCGGCTGGACGAAGACAACTTTTGGCAGATGGGCGATACCGGCCCCTGTGGCCCGTGTTCGGAAATCTTCTACGACCACGGTCCCGAGGTCTGGGGTGGCCCGCCGGGGAGTCCGGAAGAGGACGGCGATCGCTACATCGAGGTCTGGAACCTCGTCTTCATGCAGTTCGATCGTGACGCTTCCGGCAACATGAACCCGCTGCCCAAGCCGTCGATCGATACCGGCATGGGGCTGGAGCGCATGGCTGCGGTGATGCAGGGCGTGCACTCCAACTACGAGATCGATCTGTTCCAGAACCTATTGCTGGCGGCGGCCGAGGTAACCGGTCACGACGATATCAAGACGCCGTCGCTACGCGTCATCGCCGATCATATCCGCTCCTGTGCCTTTCTGATCGTCGATGGCGTGCTGCCGTCCAACGAAGGCCGGGGTTACGTGCTGCGGCGGATCATTCGTCGCGCCGTGCGCCATGGTCACAAGCTCGGGGCCAGCGAGCCGTTCTTTCACAAGCTGGTGGCGGCACTGGATGCGGAGATGGGCGAAGCCTATCCCGAACTGCACCAGGCGCGCGATCAGATCGAGCGCGTACTGTTGAAGGAGGAGCAGCAGTTCGCGCGCACGCTGGATCACGGCATGGGCCTGCTGGAAGAGGCGCTCTCGGCACTCGAGGGCGAGGTTCTGCCTGGCGAGACGATCTTCAAGCTCTACGATACCTACGGCTTCCCCTATGATTTGACCGCGGACGTCTGTCGCGAGCGTGGCGTCACGCTCGACGAGACCGGGTTCGAACGCGAGCTCGAAGCTCAGCGGCAGCGGGCGCGGGCCGCCAGCCAGTTCGGCGGTGACTACGGCGCTGCGCTCGAGCTCGAGGGCAGCACCGAGTTCACCGGTTATGACCGTCTTGAGGATTCGTCGGTGGTAAAGGCGATCGTCGACAGCGAGGGCAATGCGCTGGAGGCTCTCGAGGAGGGCCAGAGAGGCGTCGTGGTGCTGGATCGCACACCGTTCTATGCTGAATCGGGCGGCCAGGTGGGCGACACGGGCTATCTGCAGGCGAACGATGGCCGCTTTCAGGTCACCAATACGCGCAAGCAGGCCGGGCATCATCTGCATGAAGGGCTGATGGTCGGCGGTCGCCTGGCGGTCGGCGAGCGTCTCGCGCCGCAGGTGGATCCTTCGCTGCGCCAGGCAACGATGCGCAACCACTCGGCAACGCATTTGATGCACGAGGCGCTACGTCTGACCCTCGGCGATCATGTACAGCAGAAGGGATCGCTGGTCAGCGCCGAGCGTCTGCGTTTCGACTTCAGCCATTTCGAGCCGGTCACCCCGGATCAGCTGGCGCAGGTCGAGCGGATCGTCAATGCTCAGATCATGGCCAACGCGCCGACCCGGACCGAGTTGATGACGCTCGACGAGGCGAAGGCCAAGGGCGCGCGAGCGCTGTTCGAAGCTAAATACGCCGATAGCGTTCGCGTGCTGACCATCGGCAGCGACGACTTCTCGATCGAGCTTTGCGGGGGCACTCACGTGGCGCGCAGTGGCGATATCGGCCCGTTCCATATCGTCGCCGAGTCGGGTACCGCAGCTGGCGTGCGTCGTATCGAGGCGGTCAGCGGAGAAGGGGCCCTGGCCTGGTTCGATGCCCAGGAGCGTGAACTGAACGCCGTCGGCGAGCGACTCAAGGCCAAGCCCGAGCAGGTCGTCGAGCGTCTGGACGCCGTTCTCGAGCGTCAGCGATCGCTGGAGAAAGAGCTCGAACGGCTCAAGGCCAAGCTGGCGAGTGCGACCGGTAATGACCTGTTGGAGGAAGCCCGGGACGTGGCCGGCATCAAGGTGCTGGCGACCCAGCTCGAGGGCATCTCGGGCAAGGAGTTGCGGGGCCTGCACGATCAGCTCAAGCAGAAGTTGGGCTCGGGTGTGCTGGTACTGGCGACATCCCAGGATGGCAAGGTCAGCCTGATCGCCGGTGTCACCGACGATCTGACCGCCAGGGTCAAGGCGGGCGAGCTGGTCAATCACGTCGCCGCGCAGGTAGGCGGCAAGGGCGGTGGTCGCCCGGACATGGCCCAGGCGGGCGGTAGCGATCCGTCACAGCTGCCGGCGGCTCTGGAAAGCGTACCGGCCTGGGTCGCGCAGAAGCTGAGCCAGGACTGAGAGGCTCGGCTAAATGCATTCACGTCCGGCGTTCGCGCCGGACGTCAACGCTAAGGAGCGATAAGCAGACTCATGGCGCTATACGTACAGAAGTTCGGAGGCACATCGGTCGGCTCGGTCGAGCGGATCAAGGCGGTGGCCGAGAAGGTCAAGCGCGATCGGGATGCAGGTCACCAGGTGGTAGTGGTGGTCTCGGCGATGAGCGGCGAAACCAATCGGCTCATCGGCCTGGCCAGTCAGATCAACGAGGATCCGACGCCGCGCGAGATGGATATGCTGGTTTCGACCGGCGAACAGGTCACCATTTCCCTGCTGGCAATGGCCCTGCACCAGCTGGGCGTGCCGGCGACGTCGTATACCGGCGCCCAAGTAGGCATTCGCACCGACAGCGCACACACCAAGGCGCGGATTCAGCGGATCGAGACCGATGAGATCCAGGAGGATCTGGACGACGGCCAGGTCGTGGTCGTGGCGGGTTTCCAGGGTGTCGATGAAGAAGGCAACATCACCACCCTCGGCCGTGGCGGTTCGGATACCACTGGTGTCGCCCTGGCCGCGGCCCTGAAAGCCGACGAGTGCCAGATCTATACTGACGTCGACGGTGTCTACACCACCGACCCACGGGTCTGTTCCAAGGCGCAGCGCCTTGAGAAGGTCACTGTCGAAGAGATGTTGGAACTGGCGAGTCTTGGCTCCAAGGTGTTGCAGATCCGCGCCGTGGAGTTCGCCGGCAAATACAACGTACCGTTACGCGTGCTCTCGAGCTTCGAGGAAGGGCCTGGCACGCTGATCGTCGCAGACGAGGAATTCGAATCGATGGAAGAACCGCTGATCTCCGGTATCGCCTTCACGGCGAATGAAGCCAAGCTGACCCTGCTCAACACGCCCGACGTGCCCGGTGTCGCCTCGCGGATTCTGGGGCCGATCGCCGATGCCAACATCGAAGTCGACATGATCGTGCAGAACGTGGCGCCCGCCGGTGACTACACCGATTTCACCTTCACGGTGGCCAAGGGCGATTACAAGCAGACCATGCGCATTCTGCAGAACGATGTCATTCCGGCACTGGGCGGGGGCGACCTGCGCGGTGACGAGAACATCGCCAAGGTTTCGCTGGTCGGTGTCGGCATGCGTTCCCACGCGGGTGTGGCCTCCAAGATGTTCCGCGTGCTAGCCGAAGAGAATATCAACATCCGCATGGTCTCCACGTCCGAGATCAAGATCTCCGTGGTGATCGACGAAAAGGCGATGGAGCTTGCCGTACGCGCATTGCACACCGCGTTTGGGCTCGATAAAGACAGTATTCAGAGCGAATAGACGAATAACCCCTTCAACAATGCCTCAAGCGTTCTACGCTTAGGGGGAGTTGGAAGACGGTGAAGGAAAACACACGTTCTTTCAACGACGCCGCGGGTTTTCATGGAAGGCGTCATTGGCCTGATGGTCCGTATGACGCATAATCGCTGCTCGGGTAGGAAATCTGCTCTGCAGGCGGCCCGAGAGCGTGACCCGAGAATGGAAGAAGGCCCTGAGAAGGAGATCAGATAATGCTCATCCTGACCCGACGAGTGGGAGAGACTCTCATGATCGGTGACGACATTACCGTCACGGTTCTGGGAGTGAAAGGGAATCAGGTGCGTATCGGCGTGAACGCGCCCAAGGATGTGGCCGTCCATCGTGAAGAGATCTATCAGCGTATTCAGCGCGAGAAATCCGAAGATGAAGACGGCGGTCCTGGCGCATGAGTGCTGGATAGGCGCTTTGGTACCGTCTGAGCTGGTGAAGTCGTCCCCTTTATCGGCTCGGGCTATTACTGAAACCCTCTTTCATCCTCATGACTTCGCCTTCTGACCTTGTCTCGCGGTAACTTATTCATCCTCTGAGGTTTTTCACGAAAAAAGTTTGGCCTTCGGCTGGACAATGCTCAGCGGAATCGGTAATCTACGCGCCGTGCTGATCGGGGAGAGGTGGCCGAGTGGCTGAAGGCGCTCCCCTGCTAAGGGAGTATAGGGTTTATAGCCCTATCGAGGGTTCGAATCCCTCCCTCTCCGCCATTTTCGAACAATCGAAAATCTCGATCACACCGTGTGAAAATTTGTGGATCAAGCGCCCGTAGCTCAGCTGGATAGAGTACCTGACTACGAATCAGGGGGTCGGAGGTTCGAATCCTCCCGGGCGCACCACCCACACCGACGCATCGATCCATAGCGTCGTTTCACCAGAATTAGCGCCCGTAGCTCAGCTGGATAGAGTACCTGACTACGAATCAGGGGGTCGGAGGTTCGAATCCTCCCGGGCGCACCATCCAGTCGAAAACCCCCGCATCTCTGATGCGGGGGTTTTTGTTTGTCTGGCCCTCGGCGATGAGAAAGTGACGACCGCCTAGACGGCTGTCGAGACGTCGTGAGACGAGACGCCCGGCTCGGAAGCGTGCAAGCCCGCCAGGAAGGGCGTCAGGGCGGTTTCCCGGCGCAGCGCCATGAAGCGCGTAGCCGCCTCTGCATCGCGTCCTCGCATGTGGTTCAGCCACTGCTTCAGTAGCGATACGATCACTTTCTCCGCCATGCCCGCACGACGCTTGGCGTCGGCGTAACGGCACAGCATGTCGCTGCGTGCCGACCACGGTGTGGCCAACAGGCGCTCGCCGCCCGACACCTGCCAATGACGAATGCGCCTTGCCAGCCAGGGGTCGGCCAGCATGCCGCGGCCGAGCATGACGTCGCGGCAGCCCGAGAGAGTGCGCGCCTTCCAGTAATCCTCCAGCGACCAGATATCCCCATTGGCGACCACCGGTACGCTCACGGCGGTGCGAATATGAGCAATCCATTCCCAGTGGGCGGGAGGACGGTAGCCTTCGCGCCGCGTTCGGGCGTGAACGACCAGCTCGTCGGCACCGCCGGCTTCGGCGGCCTGCGCACAGGCCAGTGCCAGCCGCTTGTCATCGAAGCCTAGTCGCAGCTTGGCGTTGACCGTGACGCCGAAACGCTGGCCCACCTCGGCGACGGCCGCGACAACGGCGTGCACGCGCGCCGGCGTTCGCAGCAGCGAGGCACCGCCGTCGTGGCGATTGACGGTCTTGGCAGGGCAGCCGAAGTTGAGGTCGAGGCGCGTCGCGCCCAGGGCGATCGCCTGCTCGGCGTTGGCCGCCAATGCCTCTGGGTCGGAGCCTAGCAGCTGCAACGTGACGGGCGTGGACGACGGCGTGACCGGCCCCGAGCTGCCTGCCGTCGCCAACTCCGGACAGTGGCGCAGGAACACTCTCGGGGGCAATTTTGCATCGACGACCCGCACGAACTCGGTGACACACCAGTCCAGCGCGCCATCCTCGCTCAGCAGCGCTCGAGTATCGGCATCGATGACGCCTTCCATCGGCGCCAGACCGAGTCGGCCCGGTACCGCCGGAGTCGCTCGAGAGACGGACGCGCCGGGGTTGCACGTATCGGGACTGCACGTATCGGGATTGCACGTATCGAGATTGGAAAAGGGCTGTGCCATACGACCTCCGGATGATCGGCGGCCACGCTAGCACACCTCTCGTCGGGGGCGAATGAAAAGATGAGCGGCGCCCGCGTGGGTCGACCGCTCGCTAGAATCAGGCTTGCGCGGCAGCCCGTTGGCGGAGAATGCGTCGAACGGTGAACGCGACCGACAGCACGGCCAGGATCAGCAGCCCGGCCGAGATCGGCCGCGTCAGAAACAGCGTCCAGTCTTCGTCGGCCATCAACGCCCGGCGCAGATTGGTCTCGGCGATGGGCCCCAGAATCACGCCGAGTACCAGCGGTGCCAGCGGGTAGTCGAGCTTGGCCAGCAGATAGCCCACCAGGCCGACGCCGATCAGTAGATAGAGATCGGTGACCCGATTGTTGAGCGCCAGTGCGCCGACCGCACAGCAGACCAGCACCACCGGTACGATGATCGATTTGGGAATCTCGGTAATCCGCAGAAACCAGCGCATGCTGACCAGGCAGAAGGCCAGCACCATGACCGCGGCCAGGAACATCGCCAGAAACATGCCGTAGGCCAGGTCGGCGTTGTCCATGATCAGGCGCGGCCCGACGCTGATGCCCTGGACCATCAACGCGGCCATCAGCACCGCGTCGACCGCGCTTCCAGGGATGCCGAGCGCGATCATCGGGATCAGCCCGCCGCCGGCGGTCGCCGAATTGCCCGATTCCGAGGCCACCACGCCGTCGGCAATGCCGGTCCCGAAGCGTTCCGGCGTTTTCGAGGCGCGTTTGGCCTGGTCGTAAGCAATCAGGTTGGCGATGCTGCCACCGGCGCCGGGCACGGCACCGATGACCACGCCGATCATCGACGAACGCAGCAGATTGCCTGGGCGGCTCAGCACTTCACGCATCACCGCGAACGGACGAAACTGTATCTCGCCGCTCACCAGCGCCTGCCCCTGATGGAGTTCCGCAGGATTCTCGACTTCGCTGGCAAGCTGGCTGACCGCGAAGATACCGATCAGCACTACCAGGAATGGAATGCCGGCCGCCAGCACGTCGATACCGAAGGTGAAGCGGGGCACCCCCATCATTGGATCCTGTCCCACCGTCGCGATGAACAGTCCCAGCAGGCTCATCATCAGCCCCTTGAGAATCGACTTGCCGACCAGGCTTGCCACCACGGTGACGGCGAACAGGATGAGCGAGAAGTACTCCCAGGGGCCGAGCTTGACGGCGATCATGGCCAGTGGCGGCGCGGCCACGATCAGCACCACGGCGCTGATCAGCGCACCGAAGAACGAAGCCCAGATACCCAGCGCCAGCGCCCGTCCCGGTTCACCCTTGCGCGCCATGGGATAGGCGTCGAAGGTGGTCGCCACCGCGGAAGGGGTACCGGGAATGCCCAGCAGCGCTGCGCTGATCAGCCCGCCGGACCCGCCCCCGACATAGACCGCAAGCATGGTCGCCACGCCTTGCAAGGGCGGCATGGTGAAGGTGACCGGCAGTGTCAGCACGATCGCCATGGTGATCGTGAATCCGGGAATGGCGGCGGCCACGACACCAGCCATGACCCCAATCATCATGCTGACGAGTGTCGCCAGCGAAAACAGTTGTTCGACGCTGCTGAGCAGTGCATCGGTCATTGGCATGGGAAATTCTCTCGTCCCGTTGATCTTGTTTGAGCGGGGCTATCGACTTCGCGCTTTTTTAGCGTCGGGTTACCAAAGGCGCCCCGATGGCAGCGAAATCAGAAACACGTGGCTGAACAGGGCGTAGAGACCGAGGCCGAAGATGGCGGCGATGATCGCGGCAATCAGCAGCCGACGGCCGTGTCGGGCGCCCAGAATGAACTGGACGGCAAGCAGGAACAGCAGCGACGCCATGGCAAACCCGATCCACGGCATGCTCAGCGCATAGATGGCGAAGGCCGCCAGCGTGGCGAACGCCAGACGACGCTGGAGGAACCACCGTCGCGCACCGACACTGGCGGCGCGATCGGTGCCACGTAACGTCGCCATCGACTGCACCATGATCGCCAGATTGAAGATCACCAGCGCGCCCAGGATCAGCCTCGGAAACGAGCCCGCGCCCAGCGGTTCCCACATCGACGACGGCAAATCGCCGGCCTGAATGAACAGGCCGACGAACAGCGCGGCCAGCCCGGCATTGAAAATGACGTTGGCGAGCGCCTTGCCGCGCTCGCTGCTGGTCTCCCGCTCGGGGCGGGAGACCGTCTGGGTAGCGTCGTTCATCGCGCCAACTTGCCGGAGAGGCGCTTGATCGTGGCATCGATGTCAGCGAGATAGTCGGCATAGGCCTGGGGGCCCATGAAGTCGACCTCGGCACCGGCGTTGTTGACCCGTTTGATGAACTCGGGATCTTTGGACATGGCTTCGAAACCCTTGGCCAGCGTCTCGACCTTGGCGGGATCGATCCCCTTGGGGGCGACGATGCCGCGGTTGATGCTCAGGTTGAGATTGTCGTAGCCGAGTTCCTTGAAGGTCGGCACGTCGGGCGTCTGCTCGAGGCGCTCCTTGCTGCCCACGGCGAGGAAGCGCAGATCTCCGTTCTTGACGAACTCCAGGCTCGACGAAATGTCGCCGATGGAGGCATCGATGTGGCCGCCGACCAGGCCGCGGATTCGAGCGCCGGTGCCTTCGTAGCCGACATACCGGAACTGGGCACCGATGGCGTCCTCGATCATTGCCGCGTGGACATGGGGAATGCCGCCGAGCGTGGCACCGACACGAATCTCGCCCGGATGCGCCTTGGCGTATTCGGCGAAATCCTCGAAGGTTTTCCAGTCGCTATCGGCGTTGACCACCAGAAACTGCGGAGAGGAGGCCAACGAGGCGATCGGCTGGAAGTCGTCCCAGTTGAGCTGGGTCAGGCCGGTGGCATTGGAGGCCATCAGGCCCTCGTGAATCTGGCCCACGGTGTAGCCGTCGGGATCCTTCTGGGCGAGCTCCTTGAGGCCGATAGTCCCGCTGACGCCGGGCATGTTCATTACCGGCATCGGCTGGCCAATGTGTTTCTCGGCCGAGTTGGAGATGATGCGCATCAGCGCGTCGCTGCCGCCGCCCGGCGACCACGGCACGATGAACTCGATGGCGTGATCGGGATAGTCGTCGGCTTGCGCGCTCTGGCTGAGCGCCAGGCCGGCAGCTCCCAGCCCCAGGGTCAAGGAGGCGATCGCGCCGCTGGAGGCGAGCATTCGGCCCAGTTTTCCGTGGGCGGCATGGTGGAGTACGTCGTAGAACATGAGTTGTCCTTATTGATTTGTTGGTTTGACGTCGTGTCGTCTTGCTTCGAATCGTTATCTTTTTTCGGGTTGCTGCTTTTTCGAGGTGCTGCTTTCTTCGGCTCGGGCGGTCTCCCCACCGCTTATCCGAGCAGAAATCCGCCATAGACCAGCCCTAGAAGGACGGCCCACACCGGGTGGAGCTTGAGTCGCCATAGCATCACGCAGGCTATCGCGCCGATGATCAGGGTATGGATCCAGCCGGCACCACTGACGCCTTCGCTGAAAAACGACCAGGTGAGATAGCCCATCAGCACCATGATCACCGGTCTGACCCACTGGCTCATCGACTTGACCTTGATCGAGTCCCGGTAGCGGTACAGCGCCCCCAGCGCGACCAGCATCAGAATCAGCGAGGGAGCGACGGTGGCAAACGTCGCGATCAGGCCGCCGCCGATGCCGGCGACGTCGTAGCCGATGTAGCCGGCCATCTTGGTGGCGATAGGGCTCGGCAGGGTGTTGCCCAGCGCCAGGGTCTCGGCGAACTGCTGGGAGGTCATCCAGCCGTAGCGGCCGACGACCTCGTTCTCGACCAGCGGGATGATGGCCGGGCCGCCACCGTAGCCGATAATGTTGGGGATGAAGAACGCCAGGAAAATATCCCAGTAGATCATGACTTGACCTCCCCGCTGCGTTTGCGCCGCTCGGGGCGCAGCAGTGCGGCGACCAGGATTGCCGCGATCACCAGGCCCGGATGGATGCCCAGTCCGTAGATCAGGCCGCCGGCGACCGCGCCCATGATCAGAGTCGCGATCCAGCCCAGCGCGGTGCGGGATTTCTGGAAAAAGTCCCAGGTGAGCTGCGCCATCATCACCATCACCACCGGCACGACACCTTCGCTCATGCCCTGAATCCAGCGTTGATCGCGGTAGCGGGTGAACAATCCCAACAGCACTACCATCGCTACGATGCACGGCACGATGACCGCCAGCACCGCATTGATGCAGCCCGCTACGCCGCCGACCCGGTAGCCGATGGTGCCGGCCATCTTGGTCGCGATAGGGCCGGGCAGGGTATTGCCGATGGCAAGGATGTCGCCGAAATCATCATCGTTCATCCACTGATAGCGGGTGACCGCCTCGGCGCGCACCAGGGGGATCATCGACGGGCCGCCGCCGAATCCGAGCAGGCCGATGCGCAAAAACGCCATGAACAATTGGCCCTGAACGGCCAGTGAGGACGAAGCCATGGGTCAGAGCACCGCGATGCTGGAGTCGGTGCGCGGCTCGGTGCCACCGCAATACACGCCGCTTTGCGGATCGCGAAGAATGATCTGGCCACGACCGTAGGCGGTACTGTCCACGGCCATGACGATCTGATGGCCGCGCTCCGCCATGTCGCGAATCACGTGCATCGGATAGCCCGGTTCGATGCCGATCTTGCGTCCGCCCATCCACTGCCAGCGCGGGGCATCGAGCGCCGCCTGCGGGTTGAGGCCGAAGTCGATCAGGTTCATCGCCACCTGCATGTGACCCTGGGGTTGCATGAAGCCTCCCATCACGCCGAACGGGCCGATGGCCTTGTCGCCACGGGTCAGGAAACCGGGAATGATGGTGTGGAAGGTGCGCTTGCCGGGGGCCAGCACGTTGACGTGGTCCGCATCGAGACTGAAGCCGTGACCGCGATTCTGCAGCGAGATGCCGGTATCCGGCACCACCACGCCGGAGCCGAAGCCGTGATAGTTGCTCTGGATGTAGGAGACCATGTTGCCGTCGCTGTCGGCGGTGGCGAGGTAAACCGTGCCGCCGGCCTGTGGCTGACCGGGCTCGGGGTCGATGGCGCGCTCGCCGATCAGGCGGCGGCGGGTGGCGGCATACTCGTCGCTCAACAGCGAGGCGACGCTGGTGCGCATGTGCTCCGCCTGAGTGATGTGATGGTGGCCATCGGTATAGGCCAGCTTCATCGCTTCCAGCTGGCGATGCAGCAGTTGCGGGTCGTCGCGTACAGTGACGTCGAACCCTTCCATCATCCGCAATGCCATCAGCGCGACCATGCCCTGACCGTTGGGCGGGATCTCCCACACGTCATAGTCGCGATAGTTGACCGAGATCGGCTCGACCCACTCGGGCCGATAGTCCGCCAGGTCGTCAGCACGCAGGTAGCCGCCCGTCGCCTGCGAGAAGGCATCGATCTTATTCGCCAGCTCGCCGCGGTAGAAGCTGTCGCAGCGGCTTTCGGCCAGTGCTTCGAGGGTACGCGCCTGAGCCTCGTTGCGATGAAGTTCGCCGGGACGGGGCGCATGCCCGTTGGGCGCAAAGGCGTCGAGCCAAGGCGCGACGGCCGGGTCGTCGGCCTTGGCGCGGAATTCGATCTCGGCACGCTGCCACAGCTGACTGATCACCGGGGAAACCGGAAATCCTTCCCGGGCGATACGGATCGCCGGTGCCAGCAGAGTGGCGAAATCGAGCTTGCCGTACTGCTTAGAAAGCTCGGCCCAGGCCGCCGGAATGCCGGGCACGGTGACCGGTGTCCAGCCGTGCAGAGGCATCTCGTCATGGCCCGCGGCCTTGACCGCTTCCGGTGTCAGGCGCTTCGGCGCGTGGCCACTGGCATTGAGACCGTGAAGTTTGCCGCCGCCGTCGTTGCCCTCGGCTAGCCATACCAGGGCGAAGGCATCGCCACCGATGCCGTTGCCGCTGGGTTCGACCACGGTGAGGACGGCCGCCGTCGCGATCGCGGCATCGATGGCGTTGCCACCTTGCGCCAGCACGTCGCGACCGGCCTGGCTGGCCTGCGGCTGCGAGGCGGCGACCATGCCGCGACTGGCATAGGTAGCGCTACGGCGAGAGGGAAAAGGATTGTTGTGATCGAAAGCGAGGGTCATGGGCGGTTCTCGATTTATTCTTGGCCGGTTCGTGGGATGCCGTAGGTCGTGCGTCGAGGCGGTCTTGCCGTAGGAAAGTCTTACGGTAAATCTATGTGAATCGTTTATATTGTGGAAAATCGATTTTTTACTATTACGTCGATCTTGGCCGCAGGTCAAGCGCTGGCTGGGCAAACCACGTCGGGTCGGCACACGAATCTCCGCCATTGCGAATCTCCGCCACTGGATTAGAAGGTCAGACATTATGGGAGCCGAAGTCTCCTCCGCGAATACGGCCACCAGCCAGTTGTACGTGGCCTTGAAGCGCGACCTGATCAACGGTCGTTTTACCGCCGGTCAGAAATTGGCCATCACCACGCTCAAGCAGCACTACCAGGTTGGGTTGAGCCCGCTGCGCGAGGCTCTCAATCGGCTGGCGGCCTACGGCCTGCTGGAGCAGGAAAATCAGCGTGGTTTCCGCGTTCCCGCGCTGGAGCGAGCGGAACTCGATGATATCGCCGACCTGCGCAGCCGCTTCGAAGGCCAGGCGTTGGAACAGGCGCTAGAAAACGGGGGCGCCGAGTGGGAGGCGGGGCTGCTGGCGGCTTTCCACCGGCTCAAGCGCGCCGATGAAGCGCCGGGGCAGCTCGATCACTGGGAGCAGATGCATCTGCAGTTCCATCGTCATCTGCTCGAACCCTGTGAGTCGGCGTGGTTGCTGCGCTTCATCGAACAGCTGCACGACCAGTTCGACCGCTATCGACGCATGGCCCCCGCCAACGACGCAGTACGCACGATCCTCAACGAGCAGCACGGCCGGCTGGTCGAGCTGGCGTTGGCGCGCGACATCGCGGCCGCGCGGGCCCTGCTCGAAGAGCACATTCGGCTCTCCTACGAGGTGGCGCAGGGGGCGTGTCTTGAAAGCCGGGTAGGCAGAAGATGAAGGCGGAACCGGGGGGGAAGGGAGCCAGCGATACCGGTGGCGTGATCAGAGACGGACGAGCGCGCCCTTGAGTCGCTGTTCGAGCAGAGCCAGCGAAACGCTGTCGTCTGCCGGCCAGGCCAGTGTCAGCCGTGGACCGTGGCTATCGTACTCGGCATCGGTGATGGGAATGTCACGTTCCGCCAGCCAGTGACGGGCTTCGGCCTCGTTGCTGAAATCGACCTGGATCGCCACGACACGCCGTTCGGTGAATTCGCGCCGGGGGAGCGTCTCCAGCGCCTTGAGCACCGCCTGGGTATAGGCGCGCACCAGCCCGCCGGTGCCCAGTTTGGTGCCGCCGAAGTAGCGCGTTACCACAGCGCCGATCTGGCCCATGCCGCTGCCTTCCAGCGCCTGGAACATCGGTCGACCCGCCGTGCCGCCCGGCTCACCGTCATCCGAAAAACCGATCGCGACCTGCTCCCCGGGCGGACCGGCGATGAACGCGGAACAGTGATGGCTGGCATCGGGGTGCACCGTGCGCGCCTCGGCCAGCAGCGCCTCGAAGGCCGCGTTATCGGGCGCATGAGCGATCCAGCAGAGGAACCGACTCTTCTCGATCTCGACACTGTTGGTATGTCGCGCCTGCGGCGCCAGATCGGGAATCGGGTAGCGCATCAGGCAGCTTGTGGCGGATTGCGCATCACGCCCATGACCAGACCGAGCACCTGAACGTCTTCATTTTTCAGAAAAATCGGCGGCATGGTGTCGTTGGCAGGCTGCAGACGAACGCCGGACTTCTCGATGAACAGCTTCTTCAGCGTCACTTCGTGGTTGTTGATCAGCACCACGGCGGTCTCGCCGTTTTCCGCCGATTCATAGCGTTCGATGATGATCACGTCGCCGTCGAAGATATTGCTGTCGATCATCGAGTCGCCACGGACGCGCAGGGCGTAGGTATTGCGTCGGACCAGCTTCGCCGGAACGTGAACGGTGGCATTGTCGAGGCAGGCTTCCATCGGCAGGCCGGCTGCGACCTGGCCAAGCAACGGGATCTCGACCATGTCGGTCGCGTCGATGGGTTCCCAGTTGCCGTCGATCAGCGGCAGATTCGGCTGGCGCTGTAGATAGCTCGGTGCGGCGTTTGTCATCGTCTTCTCCCGAGGTGGTGGCGCCATCATAGCAAGGCAAGCGCCGGCGACAAGTCGATACCTTGCTCCACACCGATATTGCGGTTGGCTATTCCGCGACCCTGGCACTGGATATCGACCACGTGGTGCCTTAGGCTCTGCCGAATCCTGCGTCGAGGCCGCCGTCGTTGGCGGCGCCGACGCCTATCGGATCCAGGAGCTTCACTGACCGCATGCGCCTCAAGTCCATCAAACTGGCCGGTTTCAAGTCGTTCGTCGATCCGGTCACGGTACCGTTCGACGGCAACATGACCGCCATCGTCGGACCCAACGGCTGCGGTAAATCCAACATCATCGATGCGGTGCGCTGGGTCATGGGCGAGTCCTCCGCCAAGACGCTGCGCGGCGAGTCGATGACCGATGTCATCTTCAACGGCTCCACCGGCCGATCACCCATCGGGCAGGCCTCCATCGAACTGGTTTTCGACAATCGCGAGGGGGACCTCGGCGGCGCCTACGCCGGCTACAACGAGATCGCGGTCAAGCGCCTGGTCACTCGCGAGGCGCAGTCCAGCTATTTCCTCAACGGCCAGAAATGCCGCCGTCGCGATATCGCCGACATTTTCCTGGGCACCGGCCTCGGGCCGCGCTCCTACGCGATCATCGGTCAGGGCATGATTTCCCGGCTGGTCGAGGCGCGTCCGGAGGATCTACGTAACACGCTGGAAGAGGCGGCGGGCATCTCCAAGTACAAGGAGCGTCGGCGGGAAACCGAAAACCGTCTGCGGCGTACCCAGGAGAATCTGGAGCGTCTCGACGATATCCGCGAGGAGCTCGACAAGCAGCTCGAACGGCTCAAGCGTCAGGCCGAAGCCGCAAGGCGTTATCGCACCTTGAAAGCGGAAGAGCATCGCCTGCGTGGTGAGCTGGCGCTGCTGCGCGAACGCGCCTTGCGCAGTCAGCAGCGCGAGGAAGAAACGCGCGTGCGCGACTACGAACTCCAGGTGGAGCGCGAGATTCTGGGCCAGCGCCAGTGCGAATCCCGGCTGGCGGAAGGCCGGGAGACGCACGACGTCGTCGCTGCAGAGCTGGACACCCATCAGGCCGCTTTCTATCAGACCGGCGCCGACATCGCGCGGCTCGAGCAATCACTCGAACATGCCAGGCAGCGTGAACGCCAGCTCTCCGGCGATCTCGACAGCGCCCGGCAGGAGCGCGATGCGCTGGGGCAGCTGGTCGAACAGGACGAGACGCGCCGTGCGGAGCTCGAGACCCGGCTCGAGACGCTGCTGCCCGATGCCGAAATGGCAGACGAGGCGCTACTGACCCTGGAGGCCCAGCTCGAGGACGCCGAGGCCTCGGCTCATGAACGTCAGCAGCAGTGGGAGGCCTTCAGCGAGCGGGATCGAGAAGTCCGCCACCGGGCCGAGCGCGAGCAGGAATCGATCCAGCGCCTTGAACGCCAGCTCGAGCAGTTGACCCACGAGCTCGAGCGGCGCCGGCAGCAGCGAGCGGAACTGCCGGATATCGGCGATCTCGAAATGGAGCGGGACACGGTCGAAGAGACACTGGCGGTGCTGGACGAACGCCGCCAGACACTGGAAATTCGCCGCGACGAGCGCCGTCAATCGCGGGAGCAGGCTCGGGAACGTCAGGCGGAGATACAGGCCGCCCGGGATAGCGAACGCGAGCGCCAGCATCGCTGCCAGGGGGAGATCGCCTCGCTCGAGGCGCTGATCAAGGCGGCACTGAATGACGACGATGCCAGTCTCGCCGAGCACCTCGCCGATCATCCGCTGGCTGACGCACCGCGGGTCGCCGAGCGGCTGGAAGTGGAAGCCGGCTGGGAGCGCACGGTGGCCTGGGTACTGGCGCCGTGGCTCCGGGCGAGGCTGGCGACCCCTGAGAGTGCTCGTGCGCCTCTGGAGTCGCTGTCCAGTGGCGAGCTACCGGTGGTATCGGATCACGCGCCGGATCCGGCGCCCGCGCACTCCCTGGGCGTCAGGGTCAACGGTGCCGGCGCGCTGGCGACGCTGTTGTCGACGATCTACTGCGTCGACGATTCGGCGACAGCCTGGCAGAGGGTGGCCGATCTTCCCGTCGGCCATAGCGTGATTACCCAAGAGGGGCTGTGGCTGGGTCGCGGCTGGGCCAGACGGCTGGGCCGAGACGATGCCAACGCGGATAGCGTCCTGCTTCAGCGCCAACGCCGCGACGCACTGGTCGAGGAACTGGCCTCGCTAGACGATACCCTCGCCGAGCATCAGGCGCAGATCGCCGATTGGCAGTCTCAGGGCGACGCCAGCGACGCGGCGCTGGAAACGCTGCAGCAGGAAGAGCGCGAACTCGCCGAGCAGCGCCAGGCGCAATCGACGCGGCTGGCGACCCTGGCAAGCCGGCTCGAGCACGTTGGCTCGCGGCTTCGAGAGTTCGACGCCGAGCAGGCCCAGGGGCAGGATCGACACGCAACACAGACCCTGGAGCTGGAAAGTACGCGCGAACGCTGGCAGCAGGCGCTTGATCGGATCGAAGCCAACAGCGTCGAGCGTGACACGCTGCAAAGGGCGCGTGAGCAGAGCCAGACCCGACTGGGAGAGCTTCGTCAGCAGCAGCAGCAGACGCGTCAGGCGCAGCAGCAGCTGGCCCTCGAGCGCCAACGTCTTGAAGCACAGGGGGGCGAGCTTCGACAGCAGGCCGAGCGCAGTCGGGAGCAGCTGTCGCGACTCGACGAACGTGTCGAACTGCTGCAAGAACAGATGGGCACCTTGCGCGAACCCGACGGGGATCAGCGCGAACGTCTGGAGCAGTTGCTCGAGACGCGATCGCAGCAGGAGGCCGCGCTCGACCGCTGCCGGGATCGCGCCAACCAGATCGGCGAGACACTGCGTCAGACGGAGATCGACCGCCAGCAGCACGAGCGTCAACTGGAAGAGTGGCGCCAGCGGCTACAGGAGGCGCGAATGCAGGTGCAGGCTCTGACCCTCAAGGCGGATGCCCAGCGTGAAACGTTGGCGGAACAGCAGCAGGATGCCCCCGCCCTGGAGGAAAATCTCGATCCCGATGCCACGGAGTCCGCCTGGCAGACTCGCCTGGAAGCGGCCGGTGAGCGCATCCGGCGGCTCGGTGCCATCAACCTCGCGGCGATCGAAGAGTACGAGCAGCAGGCCGAACGGCGCGACTACCTCGAAGCCCAGCATGCCGAACTGAGCGAGGCGATCGATACACTGGAGCGGGCGATCAAGCGGATCGATCAGGAGACGCGGGCCCGTTTCAAGCAGACTTTCGAGCAAGTGAATCAGGGTCTGATGGCACTTTTTCCCCGAGTCTTCGGCGGCGGGGCCGCATGGTTGACGCTCACGGGGGAAGATTTGCTGGAGACGGGCGTGGCAATCATGGCACGTCCCCCGGGCAAGAAAAACAGCACCATTCATTTGCTTTCCGGGGGCGAAAAAGCGCTGACGGCACTGTCGTTGGTGTTTGCCATCTTCCAGCTCAATCCGGCCCCTTTTTGCATGCTCGACGAAGTCGATGCGCCACTCGATGATGCGAACGTGGGGCGCTACGCGAAATTGGTCAAGGAAATGTCCGAGAGCGTGCAGTTCATCTTCATCACGCATAATAAAATTGCAATGGAAGCTGCCGAGCGATTGATGGGCGTGACCATGCAGGAGCCGGGCGTCTCGCGTCTGGTATCAGTGGGTGTTGATGAGGCGGCATCGATGGTGGAGGCGCCATGATGTCGTGGAAAATAGCCAAACCGGCTAACGACGTAATAGGATAGGAAAGATGGGATGGAATTGAAGGGTGATTGCTGATGGGCGAAACTTCACTTGACAAAGAAAAAAAGTAGCCCATTTTTGACAAATCACGCTATGCTAGTGCCAACATGCGATAAGCATGTTGTCCTCTTCCAGCATAGTGGCACCGCGAACAGGCAAGACGACCCATGGAACTAAGAGAGTGGCTGATCATCCTGGGGCTGGTTTTGGTGGCGACCATCGTGATCGATGGCTTCCGTCGCCTCCAGCGCCAACGTCGGGTTCCGCGCCTGGATCAGGCGATCGGAGAGCGCGAAACCGACGACGGGTCCGAAGTGGATCCGGAACAGGCGGCCCGTGAGGCCGAGGTCAACTGGGAATTGCCCAATGGAGGGGCACGTGTCTTACGTCCGGCGACGTTCGAGCGCCAGGAGGCGGAGCCGGTCAGGCCTTCCGAGCCCAAACGGCAGGAGCGCATTCCGCCCGAGGAGCTGCAGCGCAGCATTCTCGACCGCGGCAATCGGTCCTCGTTCGCTGACATGCAGCACAAGACCGATATGCAGCAGCGGGTCAGGAATGCCGTTCGGGCCGGTGCCAAGCGAGTCAGTGAGTCGGCTCAGCGGCTGAGCCACAAGCGCGACGACGCCAGGCGCGACGTCGAAGAATCCCGTATTCATGATGAGCATCATGACCGGGCGCATCAGGAACCGCGTCTGACACCGCAAGACGCCGAGGCCGCCGACGCGCCGAATCGTCTGCAGATCACCACGCTGGTGCCGCGGGATGGCGAGTGGACATCGGAGCAGCGCGAGCCGGTGGCAGAGCCCGAGCCCCCTCTGTCAACGGATCTGGCGACGCAGTCGCATCGCGAGCCTGCCGTTGCCGTTGACGAGCCGACCCCGGTCGCCGCGTCGGCGGAGGACATCAGCGAGGCCTCGCGTAACGATGTGGTGACCCAGCATCCGGCGGTCGAGCGGGCCAAGCGGCATCATGTCAGCGCCGCGCGTGCCCGTGAGACGCTGGCTCATGCCGAGGAAATCATTGTCATCAGCGTGCTGGCGCGGACCGAGGACGGCTTCGATGGTGCCGACCTACTGAACCTGATGCTGGCGTGTGGATTGCGGTTCAGCGAAATGGGTATTTTCCATCGCTACGAGACCGAATCCGATGACAGCGAGCTGCAGTTCTCGATGGTCAATGTGCTCAAGCCGGGCGTATTCGATCTCGATAACATGCAGGAAATCGTGACGCCGGGCGTCACCTTCCTGATGCCGCTCCCCGGTGCCAACGATACGTCAGTCGCCTTCGAGGCAATGCTGGAAACCGCGATGGTGCTGGTGCGCAATCTCGGCGGTGAGCTCAAGGACGAGAATCACAGCGTGATGACCGCCCAGACCATCGAGTTCGCACGTCAGCGTGTGCAGGAGTTCGAGCGTCGCCATCGGCTGCGTCGTTATCAGGCCAACTGATCCGAACGAGCAGCAGATCCGAGCATAGCGATAGCGAACGACGGGGCCTACGGGCCCCGTCGTCGTTTTCATCTGCAGCATTCTCCTGCATTAGCGCAGCCGAGACCGGCTTCCGCTACAATGCGGGCACACTTTGTGCAGCGATCGAACCGAGCGTCATGAGCCAGATCCCCCAAGCGGTCCGCGAGAGGGCCGATGCCCTGCGCCAGCAGTTGGACGATGCCAACTACCACTATTATGTCGAGGATCAGCCGCAGATCCCGGATGTCGAGTACGACAAGCTGCTGCGCGAGCTGCAGTCGCTCGAGACCGAGCATCCCGAGCTAGTAGCGCCGGATTCGCCGACCCAGCGTGTCGGGGCGCCCCCGGCAGCACGCTTCGAGGAAGTAACCCACGCTGTCCCTATGCTTTCTTTGAGCAATGCCCTCAACGAAACTGAGTTGCGCGATTTCATCAAACGAACGGCGGTAAGGTTGGAGCGTAACGCGGAGACAATTGAGTTTTGCTGTGAGCCCAAGCTCGATGGACTGGCGGTGTCGCTGGTCTATGAGAACGGCCGCCTAGTGCAGGGGGCGACGCGAGGCGACGGGCAGACTGGTGAGGATGTCACGCTTAACTTACGTACTCTGCGCTCCATTCCATTGAAGGTAGTCGGCAGTGAGTATCCTGATCTCTTTGAAGTTCGTGGCGAGGTTTACATGCTCCACTCCGGCTTCGAGGCGATGAACGAACGCGCCCGTGAGCGCGGCGAAAAGATCTTTGCCAATCCGCGTAACGCCGCGGCCGGCAGCCTGCGTCAATTGGACTCCTCGATCGCTGCCAAGCGACCACTGGAATTCTGTGCTTATCAGTGGATCTCTCGCGAGACTACGAGTATTGCCAATATCGACGCCTCGCACAGTCAACAGATGCAGTGGCTCCGATCCTGGGGCTTTCGAACCAGCCCTCTGCTGGACGTGGTCAAAGGCGACGAGGGTGTCATCGAGTTTTGCCGGAAATTGGGTGACAAGCGAGAGTCGCTGGATTACGACATTGATGGTGCCGTGATCAAGATCGACAGCCTGCGCGATCAGCGTGAGCTGGGCTTCGTCTCCCGCGCGCCGCGTTGGGCCATCGCCTATAAATATCCAGCTCAAGAGCAGACCACGACGCTCAACGACGTGACGTTTCAGGTCGGCCGCGTCGGCACGCTGACGCCGGTGGCCAAGCTGGAACCGGTGCAGGTGGCCGGGGTGACGGTGTCCAATGCCACGCTGCACAACATGGACGAGGTCGAGCGGCTCGGGGTACGTATCGGCGATACCGTGATCGTGCGGCGCGCCGGTGACGTGATTCCCCAGATCGTGGGCGTCGTCGAGTCGCAGCGCCCGAAAGAGACTCGCGCCATTGAAATGCCCACCGAATGCCCAGTCTGCGGTTCGCAGATCGAGCGGCTCGAAGGTGAGGTCGCCGCGCGCTGTTCCGGCGGCCTTTACTGCCCGGCGCAGCGCAAGGAGGCGTTGAAACACTTCGCCAGCCGCCGCGCGCTGGATATCGACGGTCTCGGTGAGAAGCTGATCGATCTTCTGGTCGAGCGCGAATGGGTCAAGACGCCGGCGGATCTGTTCCGGCTGAGAGCCGAGCGGCTCGCCGAGCTTCCGCGACTGGCGGAGAAATCCGCCAATAATCTCGTCCAGTCGCTCGAGGCGGCCAAGCGAACCACGTTGGCGCGCTTCATCTATGCGACCGGAATCCGTGAAGTGGGCGAAGCGACCGCGGCCAGTCTGGCGCGCCACTTCGGCGCGTTGCAGGTGCTGCGTGATGCGCCATTGGAGGCGTTGACGGCGGTGGACGATGTCGGCCCCGTGGTCGCCCACCATATTCATACGTTCTTTCAACAGGCGCACAACCAGGAGACGCTGGATGATCTGCTGGCGGTTGGCGTGACCTGGGAAGAGGAGGTGATCGGCGAGCGCCCGCAGCCGCTGGACGGGCAGACCTGGGTATTGACCGGCAGTCTCGAAAGCATGACTCGCGACGAAGGCAAGGAGCGTCTGCAGGCGCTGGGCGCCAAGGTCGCCGGCAGCGTCTCCAAGAAGACCGCCACCGTCGTTGCCGGGCCTGGCGCCGGCAGCAAGCTGGCCAAGGCCGAGGATCTGGGAGTCGAAGTGATCGACGAAGCCACGTTCGTCGAGCGTCTGAACGAATGGGAGGCATGAGCATGAGCGGCCGCTTTATCGAAATTCCGCATCGAATGTTGCCTGCGGAAACGCTGGACGCGCTGCTCGAGACGTTCGTCACGCGTCAGGGCTACGACACCACCGATGTGGCGACGGACATGCACGATTGGGTGCGGGATCTCAAACGCCAGCTGGAACGCGGCGAACTGTTGATCGTGCACGATCTGCAGACCGAGAGTACCGAGGTGATGACGCTGGCGCAGTGGCGTGGATTCGGTCGTGACATCGCCGACGACGAGGAAGAGGGCTGAGAACGCGCGTTCGCCGGATCAGCTGAAGACACGAAAACGGCGCCCCGTTCTCGAACGGGGCGCCGTTTTACATGGCCATTCGTCTGGACTGGCCGTTGCTACCGGATTAAGTGAAGAACAGCGGTACCACGATGCTGGAGATCAGTAGGATAAGGGCGCCACCCAGGCGTGACGAGATCTGGGCGAACGGCATCAGCTGCATGCGCTTGGCCGCGGAGAGCACCGCCACGTCACCGGTGCCGCCCATGTTGGCCATGCACAGCCCGGCGGTGATCGCCGACTCGATCGGGTAGAAGCCGACCAGTCTGCCGACCAGACCGGCACCGAAAGCGGCGCCGGCGACGACGGCGAGCACGATCAGCACATAGGTGATGGAGATCGCGTCGATCACCTGACCCAGGTCGGTGTAGGCGATGCCGATTCCGAACAGCAGGGCGAAGGTCCAGTTCTTGGCGACGAACTGGAACCACTGTGCTGCGGCTTCGTTGACCGATTCCGGCACGATGTTGGTGATCTTGAGCACGGCGACCAGAATGATCATCAGCGCATACGGGTGCAGCGGAATCACGCTACCCAGAATCTCGCCCGCGACGAAGAAGGTGAGAGCCGCGATGATGCCGATGCCCAGCTTGGAAAGGTCCGGCTTGCTCTCGCGCTCTTCGATCTCGACGCCCGGCATCATCTGACCGTTGCCGGTCAGGCTCGGCATGCGATTGGCCAGGCCGTTGAGCAGACCAGCGATGATGATCGCGAAGACGTTGCCCAGTGCCAGCGCCGGTACCAGAATCGAAATATAGTAGCTGGCCGGCTGGCCCAGCAGTTGCTCGTAGATCTGGCTCATGGGGACCGCGCCGGCGCCCATGCCACCGCCCATGATCGGTAACGCGATGACGACCACCGCGTCCTGCGGCGAGAAGCCCATCAACCAGCCGACGGCGACCGCGAACAGTGCCGCGAACAGTACGGCACAGATCAACGGCAGTGCGTAACGCGAGCCGACCTTGACCAGTACCTTGGAATCCATGCCCAGAATGCTGCCGGTGATCAGTGCGGCGATATAGAAATTGAGGAAGCCACCGCTCTTCATGAACTGGGTCACGTTATCGAGGACGCTGGTCGGCAACCACTGCACGTAGACCAGTGCCGCGGCACCGAAGATCGCGAGAATGGCGCCGCCGCCCAGATAGGTTTTGACGATCGGCAGCCGATCGCCGATAAAGCCCAGTAGTTCGCCGAAGATCATCATGACCAGCAGGGCGCCGATCATGCCGGTCGGGATCGTGTCCGTCGCAATGGAAAGAATCAGCACTGCGGTGGCGATGGCAAAAAGCGGGAGAGGAATGCCGAAAATCGGTGTCGCTAGCCAGCTGTCTCGACGGCCGGCATCAGCGTGCGCCGTTTGCGTCACGGTTGAAGTCATGGTTGGCTCCCCAAGGATTCTCGCCCAAAGGGCGGTAAGCGGTATTTTCGCCCGATGGGCGGTACGCTGCCGAGGATAGAGGCCTGGTGGTGTCGACCAAGTTTTATGAAATTATTAAAGCCTTTATAAACTATTGAAAGACATGCAGGGTCGGCCCGCATAACCGCAGGCTCTGGGGTATACCACCATGGTCTAAATTCGCAGTGATTCGGGGATTCACCAGCGCCATGCGTCCGCGCGATGTCCGTGCGTTGGCCGTGCGTGGTCCGTCTGTGGTTAATATGCCTGACGATATCGTACTTGAGTGGCGTGTGGCACATAGGGAGGGGAGTCACAGATGGAGTCTGGTGTAGGTCGACGAGAGACGCAATCCGGCGACGGTGGCGATTCTCGATCACGTCGAGGCAGCGTCGAATGAAGCGGCTGCGTCTCAGTGCTCAGATATTCATTCTGGTCGCCAGCATGATCGTGTTGACGCTGGGCGTGGCGCTGTTGCTGTTCAACCATCAGCTGCGCGCCAACCTGGAAGACGCTCAGGGCGAGCGGGTGATGGGGCTGGCAGCGGTGCTGGCTGATCGTGAAGACGTCAAGACCGCTCTTGAGGCCCGTCCGATCGTCCACGACGCCCGCTCGCCGCTGCGCCAGACGATCGAGAGGCTGCGCGAACGCCTGGGCGTGGACTTCATCACCGTGATGGATCTCGACCATCTGCGTCTGACCCATCCCGATCCTGACCAGGTAGGACGATATTTTCGCGGCGGCGACGAAGGGCCCGCGCTGGCCGGCGAGTCCTATCTCTCTCGCTCCGAGGGCACGTTGGGCGTCAGTATTCGGGGCTTTTCGCCGGTGATTGATGCCAAGGGCACGGTCATCGGCGCCGTTTCGACCGGGGTCACGCTCAATCGCGTCGGCCTGCTGCTGGCCGAGCGCCGCCAGGGGCTGCTGCTGGGCATCGTGCTGCTGATGCTGGTGGGTGCTGCGAGCGCCTGGTGTCTGGCGCGCTACATCAAGCGGATTCTGCTGGGATTCGAACCCCATCAGATATCTCAGTGGGTTCGCGAGCGTCAGGCCATGCTGGCGTCACTGCACGAAGGGGTATTGGCGATCAACGGCGCCGGGCAGGTCACCTTGGTCAACCCGGCGGCATGTCAGTTGCTGAATCCGCTGGGGGCCGATGACGGTTCAGGCATTCCGGCATCGACGTTGAAGGAGCTTTTCGACAGCGCCATGCCGACGCTCGATCGACGGCTGACGCTGAACGGGCGGGCGCTGATCGTCAACCGCGTGCCGATTCGCGGCGAACGCGGCGCGGGTGGCAGCGTGGTCACGCTGCGCGATCGCAGTGAGGTCAACCGGCTCGCCGAAGAGCTGACCGGCGTCAGTCGTTACGCCCAGGCGCTTCGCGCTTCGACCCATGAGTTCAAGAATCGACTGCATGTCATCCTGGGGCTGGTGCAACTGCGCGATCTGGGGCGGCTGGAGCGCTACCTGCGCGAGCTCGACGACACCCTAATCGCCCCGGCTGCGGCGCGGATCGCGGGAGTCAGGGATCCCGTCCTGGCGGGATTTCTGCTGGCCAAGGGCAGTGAAGCCCGGGAGCGCCGCGTCGCCTTCGAGATCGAACTGGAGAGCGAGATTCCGGCGCCCGACGACAGTGAAACCCTGCATTTGCTGGTTTCCATCATCGGTAATCTGGTGGAAAACGCCTTCGAGGCGGTCGCCGGCCGCGAATCGCCGCAGGTGAGCCTGACGCTGGGTGTCGATGGCGGGGCGCTGTCGCTGCACGTGTCGGACAACGGCGGCGGCATGGATGAGGATCAGCAGCAGCGTGCCATCGAGCAGGGCGTCTCTTCCAAGGGCGAGGGACGCGGCTACGGGCTGGCCATGGTCAAGACCCATATCGAATCGCTGGGGGGCGCGCTGGCACTCTATTCCACGCTCGGGCGTGGCACCCTGGTCGAGGTGACAGTACCCTATGGGATGGTCGTAACGCAGGTAACCGATGGAGTGACGTAGTCCATGCGCGTGCTGGTTGTGGAAGATGATCCGATGGTGATGCGTCTCAACGTCGAGTTTCTCAATCGCCTCGACGGTGTCAGCCTGGTCGCGCAGTGCGAGGACCTGCCGGCGGCGAGAGAGATTCTGGGACGGGAACCGGTGGATCTGCTGCTGCTCGATGTCTTTTTGCGCGAACACAACGGGCTGTCGCTGGTTCGCGATCTGCGTCGGCAGGCCCGCGATATCCAGATCGTGCTGATCACCGCGGCTTCGGAGATGGAGACCGTGCGTGAGGCCAAGCATCTGGGCGTCAGCGACTATCTGGTCAAACCCTTCGAATTCGAGCGCTTCAAGGAAGCCCTGGCACGCTGCCTGGATACGCATCAGCGTCTCTCCCGGCTGCCCGCGCGGGCGCATCAGCGAGATCTGGATGCCCTGTTCCGGGAGACGAGCGCAAGCCAGCCGACGCGTCCCGGCGACCTGCCCAAGGGGCTGACCTCGAACTCCCTGTCACAGGTGGCGAAAGCGGCCGCCGATCAGGGCGCTGCGCCGTTCACCACCGAAGCGATGAGCGAGAACACCGGCATGTCGCGGGTATCGGTGCGCAAGTATCTCAAGCATCTGGTGGATCGCGGCGTGCTCGAAGAGTCCTTCCATTACGGCCAGATCGGCCGCCCCTCCTTCACCTATCGCTGCCTCGACGACGACGCGCTGGCCCGACTGGGCGAACCCGGCGCCCCGGGCTAGCACCTCTGGACGCGTTGCAGCCACCCGGAGTGCGTGATGAATCGTGCCTTGAGGAATCGTGTCGCGTCAGCGTCCGCGAATCAGGTCGGCGATGATCCGCCGGCCAGGATGTAGATGATCGACCAGCTCGCGTTCCAGCGGCATCGGCTCGTCGTGAATCCGCGAGGCGATCAGCTCGGCACACAGCGGCGCGCTGACCATGCCGCGAGAACCGTGAGCCGTGTTGACCCATAGCCCTGGATGTAACCCGGGATAGTGATCGCACGAAGAGGCGATAGCTCGCTTGGCATCCTTGCTCAGCGCGGCGTAGTCACGTCGCCAGCGAGCGACGTCCGGCAGCGGCCCGGCGTAAGGCGTCTTGTCCGGGCTGGCGGCACGAACGCTGGCGCGGCCGCCGCAGAGTGCGGAGGTCGCATCCGCGAACTGAGCCGCGATCGATGGCGCCGTGCGGCCCAGCTCGTCGAGATTGCGCTGGTGATCCGACTGACGAAGCTCGCTGTCGTCGTCGTTGGGGGAAAAGGTCGCGCCGAAGGTGAGCTTTCCCTCCCGCGCCGGCATCACGTAGCCCTCGGCGCAGAGGACCTGGCTTAACGGCGTGGGTCGGGGCAGCGCCAGCGTGGAGATCTGACCGCGAATGGCCTGCAGCGGCAGGCCGTCGAGCCAGGCGCGACTGGCGTGGCCGGCGGCAAGAACCACCTGATCGACGTTGAGCGTCTCCCGGTCGAGCTGCATCTCCCAGCCGGCTTCCGTCTGGCGGAGCGCGCCGAGTTCGGCCTGGCGCGTCTCGACCCTGGGCGTCGCCGCGAGATGGCGGCACAGCGCTACCGGGTCGACCCAACCGCCGTGGCGATAGTGAAGCGCCGATTGGGCGATATCGATGCCGGCGAGGGCCGTGGCGCGTGCCGGATCGCTGGCGGAAACGACCGCCGGCGGCAGGTCGTAGTTGTGCAGGAATCGAGACTGGCGCTCGACATCGCGAGCCTCTCCGGTCAGTTGCAGCAACCCGCAATCCGACCACCAGTGGCGTTCCGGGTCGAGTCGAGCCAGCCAGCGCTGCGTATAGAGCAGCGCGGCGAGATAGAACCGACTCTGGAGATTGGTCTCGATCGCCAGCTTGACGTAAAGCGCCGCCTGGGGATTGCCCGACGCCCCGCTTGCGACACCCGCACGATCGATCAGGGTCACCTGGCTGCCGCGGCGGGCCAGCGCGGCGGCGACGCTGGTGCCGGCTATGCCGCCACCGATCACGGCGACGTGACTGGCGGAACCGGCGGGTGGCGGGTGGAACCACGGCGTGGCCGCTCGGGGAGCGGGTTGGGACGTCTCGTCACGTTCACCGCGGAGCATTTCGCGCTTGCGACCGAAGCCCGGCACCTTGTGCCAGCGAAAGCCGGCCGCCGCCAGACCGCGGCGAACGAAACCGGCGCAGGTGAAGGTGGCAAAGGTGGCGTCGGGCCGGCTGGCGGCGGCGAGGGCCTCGAACAGGGCGGGCTGCCACATGTCGGGGTTCTTCGAGGGTGCAAAACCATCGAGAAACCAGGCATCGACCTGGCCGTCCAGACGTGACAGACAGTCCGCCGCGTCACCGAAGTGCAGGTCCAGAGTGACGCGCGTGTCGAGCTGCAGCCGATGAACACCGGCCACGGCCGGCGGCCACTGGGCAATCAACTCGGTCGCCTGGCGCGAGAGCTGCGGCCAGATACGCCAGGCGCGCTCCAGCGCTTCACGGGTGAGCGGATGCTTCTCGGTCGAGACCAGATGGAGCCTGGCCCCGGCGGGAGCGTGCTCGTCGAAGCAGGCCCAGGCGCACAGCATGTTGAGACCGGTGCCAAAACCGGTTTCGCCGATCGTGAACGGACGCCGGTGATGCCAGTCGGCAAAGCGCCGAGGCAGGTCGTTGTTGTCGATGAAGACGAAGCGGGACTCTTCACGACCATCCTGGCGCGAGAAGTAGACATCGTCGTAATCGGTCGAGAAGGGCGCCACAAGGTCGCCATCGTCGGCTCGCCAGTCGAGCTCGGCGTGACGAATGGCGTGGCGATGAGCCGCTAGCGTCTTGGTATGCGTCTTGGCAGACATGGGTATCGCGCCCGATCGCCGCCGTCAGCCGGGAACGACGACAGCGTGCTGGTTAAATATTGAACAGTTTCTGACAGGCGGCGGCCTATCGGCCGCCGGGAAAGCCGTCCGCGGGATCTCAACAGTGTTATCCACAGCAAGTGTGCAAAACCCATTGCGCCAGGGTTGTGGATAATGCCGGACTCGATGCCGCGAACGGCGGACGGCGTTAAGGCAGGACTCGCTTGAAGGGTTTGACCCGGACCTGCGAATAGACCCCAGCCGCGACATAGGGGTCGGCATCGGCCCAGCGCTGGGCCGCCTCGAGCGATTCGAACTCTGCCACGATCAGGCTGCCGCTGAAGCCGGCATCACCCGGATTGTCGCTGTCGATGGCCGGGTGCGGTCCGGCCAGAATCAGACGCCCTTCGTCTTTCAAGGCTTCCAGCCGCTTGACGTGTTCCGGGCGAACCGAGAGTCGCTTTTGCAGACTGTCTTCGACGTCGTCGCTGATAATGGCGTAGAGCATCAGGAGCCTTCCTCTGATTGTGATGACGAAAGATGGCGTGCCAGGAACACGGCTTGTCCGATCACGAACAGCAGTGTCAGGCCCAGCATGCCGAAGAGCTTGAAGTCGACCCAGGTTGCCTCGTCGTAGTAGCTGAAGACGTAGACGTTGAGTGCGGCCATGGCGAAGAAGAATAGCACCCAGGCCAGGTTGAGGCGTTGCCACGTGCCCGCCGGCAGCGTCACCGCTTTGCCCATCATCCGCTGGGTCAGCGTCTGCCCGCCGAAAAGCGGCGAGAACAGAAAGGCGATGCCGAACAGCGCATTGATGACGGTCGGCTTCCACTGGATGAAGGCCGGATTATGGAAAGCGATCGTGGCGCCGGCCGAGACGATCACGATGATCGAGGTGATCAGCAGCATCTTCTCGACACGCCGCTGGCGCCACCAGACAATGCCCAGCTGAGCCAGCGTGGCCGGGATCAGCACCATCGTCGCCGTAATGATATCGCCGCTGAGGTGATAAACGACGAAGAAAATGGCGATGGGCAGAAAGTCGAACAACAGTTTCATACGGGCTAGGCCTCTGGCGGGTGGCGAGGGCGCAGACGATTGACCCGGCTCGTCGCGGCCCTCACCATGGTCGGCCTATTCTGACAAAGACGCTGGCTGGCGTCATGCCCATGAGCGTTTTTCCCACCGATGATGCCGAGACCTTCTCTACCGCGCTGCCCGAGACGCTGAACGGCATTCGCGGCGTCGATCTGCATCTGCATTCCACGGCCTCCGATGGCAAGCTGTCGCCTTCCGAGCTGGCGAATCTCTGCCACGCACGCGGTCTGACCCACGTCGCACTCACCGACCACGACACGATCGAAGGTGTCGAGGAGGCACGGCGGCAGTGTGAGCATCATGGGGTCAGCCTGATCGCTGCCGCCGAGCTTTCCTGTCAATGGCGCGGGATCGGCCTCCATATCGTAGGGCTATTGCCCCAGGGCGTTTCGCCGGCGTTCGAGTCGGGGCTGGAAATCCTGAGTCGGGCGCGCGACAAGCGCTCCCGCGAGATCGCCCACCGCCTCGAGAAGATCGGGTTGGAAGACGGACTGGCCAAGGCAAGGCTCGAGGCGGGTAGTGAGCGCCCACTGGGGCGGCCGGATTTCGCCGCTGCGCTGGTCACGGCCGGTCTGGTGCCGGATCGCAAGGCGGCATTCAAGCGCTATCTCGGCACTGGCAAGCGTGGCGACGTCAAGATGCACTGGCCGGAACTGGCTACGGTGGTAGGCTGGATTCGCGACGCTGGCGGTATCGCCGTCGTCGCCCACCCGTTGCGTTACGGCATGACCCGACGCAAGCGCGATCTGCTGTTCTCGGCGTTCATCGAGGCCGGCGGCGAGGCGGCGGAACTGGTGAGCGGGTACCAGAACCCGGATACGACTCACGATCTGGCCCGGCAGCTCGACTTCCATGGCCTCTACGGGTCGATCGGCAGCGATTTCCACTATCCCGGCGGTCCGCTGTCGCCGGGAACCATCAGTCCGCCGCCACGCTCCCACGTCAAGCCGGTGTGGTGCCATCCCGCCATGCGCCGCTTTGCCAACGGCGAATAGCGTCAGGTCTGGTACTCTCACCGTTAGCCATCACGTGTCACCGGTCGTCGCCGTCAGGCGGTGCGGCAGAGGTTTCTACAGAGGCTTCAGAGCAGGTTTCAGAAGCGATTCGAGGAGAGCGTGAGATGACCCAGTTTTTCCAGATTCATTCGCAGAATCCGCAGAAGCGGCTGATCGATCAGGCCATCGGCATCCTGAATCAGGGTGGTGTCATCGCCTATCCGACGGATTCAGGCTACGCCCTGGGTTGCCGGCTCGGCGAGAAGAAGGCGATCGAGAAGATCAAATGGCTGCGTGAACTCGACGACCGCCACAATTTCACCCTGGTGTGCTCCGATCTGTCGGAGATTGGCACCTATGCCAAGGTCGACAACAGCGTGTTTCGGCTGCTCAAGTCGCATACGCCCGGCGCTTACACTTTTATTCTGACTGCCACTAGCGAAGTGCCCCGGCTGCTGTTGCATCCCAAACGCCGCTCGATCGGCGTTCGGGTGCCGGATCACAACATCACGCACGCGCTGCTCGACGCCCTGGGCGAACCGCTGATGAGCGTGACGCTGATACCGGTGGGGGAGACCTGGCCGATGACCGATGCGGAAGAGATCCGCGACCGCTTCGGCGCGCATCTGGATGCGATCATCGACGGCGGCGCCTGCCAGCTCGAACCGACCACCGTGGTTGATTTGCGCGAGATCCCGCCGGTAATCGTCCGCGAAGGGCGGGGCGATTCCTCGGCTTTTCGCTGAGTCATCCATTGAATGGACGGCTCGACCGGGCGGCGGTCGAGCCTTGATGACGAGGTAGGGCGGGGATGGTGATGCCCCGCATCCGAGGATTAGTGCGTCTTCAGCGGCGCCGACCATGCTTCGAGTTCGGCATCGCTCCAACTGCCGTAGCTGGCGTTGGGGAACACGATCCAGTCGTCGCCAAAGTGTGCGTCACTCTCGCTGACCAGCCTGTGCTGCTCGTCCAGACCGGCATGATGAAAGTCGCTGGAGAAGTCAGCCAGCGAGTCGCCCAATTGCAGAATGAGTTCGTGATCGCGCTGGATTGCGGCACGTCTGTCGCCCTTGGAGGGGCCCAGTAGCCGAACCTGAGCGTCGTTGATCTGGGGCAGGCGCAGTGACTGCAGCGTCTCGAGCGTTTTCGCTTTGTTCTCTTCGTAGCGGTCGGAGACGTAAAAAATCTTCACCCCTTGGGAATCGGCGTAATTTAGAAAAGCGCGCGCGCCAGGAATCAGTCGCGGGTGTCCCTCGCGCTCCCATACTTTCCAGGTATCCCAGCCGGTGAAGTCATGGCAGGCCTGCATGTCGCGAACGAGCAGCGCCGAGTTGTCGATCACCGTTTCGTCCAGGTCCGTCATGATGGCCAGGTTATCCGCATCGGGGTGGGCCGCGATCTTCTGCTGCAGTTTCGCCGTTGCCAGAGCGTAGCCTTGCCGCTGCAGCGCATCGATTTCGGCCGATTGCTGTTGATAGCGAAGTGCCATTGCATAGGCCTCGGGGGCGCAGGCGTCATCGTCGGATTCGGCGGCGTGGGCCGTCGATGCGATGCCCAGCGTCATGGCGCCTGTCAGCATCCAGGGCAGCAGGTTTTTCGTTGTGCTTTTCATGGAACCTCCTCCTTTTGTGGTCGTGGCCGGCAGTGGCCCGGACGCGTCCTAACCTAGAGACTTGCCCCTTCTCGATCAAATGCGACACCGTTCCCAAGAGCCTGCATTCTGCACCGATGATCGAACGTCGCGCGGTCGCTGCCACTGGCCCCGCCGTTAGTCCCGCCGCTTGTCGCTGTCCTCTTCCTCATCCGCTGACGTCTCATCGTCGTCGGGGGCATTCGGGTCCTGCGTCTCTTCATCGAGCCAGGAGCCGCAGAAGCGACAGTATTTGGCATCTTGCTCATGACCTTCACGGCCGCAGCCGGGGCAGGCTTCCTCGGAATAGCGCTCGCGCTGGATCGAACGGATCACTTCGGCGGAGAAGACCCCGGTGGGGACGGCGATGATCGAGTAGCCCAGCACCATCATGAAAGCAGAGATGAATTGCCCTAACGGCGTCACCGGGGCGATATCGCCGTAGCCGACTGTGGTCAGGGTGACGACCGCCCAGTACATCGCCCGCGGCATGCTGGTGAAACCCGCCTCCGGCGGCTCGATCATATAGATGACGGAGCCGAAGATCGTGATGATCAGCAGTATGGTGGTCAAAAACAGCAGGATCTTGCGCTGGCTGCGCTGCAGCGCTTCCACCAGCATGCGGCCTTCCCCGACGAACTCCATGAGCCGAAGCACACGAAAGACCCGCAGCACCCGCAAGACTCGCACCACCAGCAGCGATTGTGCGCCCGGTATGAAGAGAGCGAGCCAGGTGGGGAGGATCGCCAGCAGATCGAGAATGCCGTAGAAACTGCGCAGATAACGCAGCGGCCGGTCGAGACAGTAGAGCCTCAGGACCAGCTCCAGTGTGAAGATCAGCGTGAAGCCCCATTCCACCACATAGAAAATCTCGCCGTATCGCTTGTGTAGCCCTGGCACGCTGTCGAGGAAAACCGTCGCGACACTCACCAGAATCAGAGTGATCAGGGTGATGTCGAAGGCCTTGGCTAACGGGGTGTCGGATTCGAAGATGATCTGAAACAGCCGTTTGCGTAGCGATGAGCCGCCCGATTGCATCAATTGAGTTCCTGTCTTGGTGGCCGGCTACGCGATGAGACGCGTCCGATAATTCATTTACATGACGTTCAATTTCCTGGCGCGGGCGCCGATAATGCCAATAATACTTCGGGTTCGCCGAGGTTAGTCGACCGTCAGCCCGGGATGGGGCAGGGCTTAACGAGTCATTGCGAGTTTACAGTGTTACGCAAGAGCGTGACCTGACGCGAGGGTAGTCCTTCCATGATCGGGTTGATTCAACGCGTTCTCATTGATCATGTCGAGAGCCACTACGGTGAAGCGGCCGTGGATTGGATCGCGGCCCAAGCCGGTGTGTCGTCGCCGGGACGGCGTATCGATACGGATTACGACGATGCCGACACGCTCGCGTTCTTCGAGGCCGCCGGCGATTATCTCGAGCTCGACCATGAGGCGTTGATGACCCTGTATGCCGATCTGTTCATCAACTGGACGCGTCGACACTACCCCATGTTCTTCTCGATGGCCGATTCGGCGCAAGCTTTCCTCGGCCGACAGCCGGCCATTCATGCCTCTCTCGGCGCCGGTATTCGTGATCCCGACCTGCGTAGCCGGGTGAATGACAAGTTCCGGGTCGTGGACCAAAGCGAGGGCGCTCTGATTGTCGAGTATCGCTCGGCCAACGGGCTCTGTTCGCTCTATCGTGCGCTGTTCGCGCGCGTGCTCGAAGAGTACGCGCAGTCCGGCGAGCTCGCGGAGACTCGCTGTCGGCATCGCGGTGACGACTGCTGTCGCTTCGAAATGACGTTCGCGACCGGGCCGGAGTCACTGTCAGGGAGCGTGGCATGAGAGAGGCCTCCTCGACTGTGACGGATGACCGTGAACGTCGTCTGATCGCGCAGGTCGACTCCATCAGCAATCAGCTGTGTCAGGCGGTGGACGGCGGTTTCGAGTTCCATGTCCATACCGATAGTGACGAGATCGCACTGCAGAAACTGGCCCAGCTCAATAATTTCGTGCTCGATTCGGTACGGCGGACGATCCGGGATCTCCAGGCATCCCGGGACGAGCTCGAAATCCGCGTCGACGAACGCACCCAGCGACTCAATCTGGTGCTGACCGCCACCAACGACGGGGTGTGGGAATGGGATATCGACAGCGGCAACATCACCCTGTCCCAGCGCTGGTCGAGCATGCTGGGACTGCCACATGAGGGCGGCCAGCGCGGTCTCGATGATTGGCTATCGCGGATTCACGACGATGACCGCGCCGAGGTCCAGCGATCGCTCTACCAGCATCTCGATGGGCTGACGTCAGCAGTCAATGTGGAGTACCGCATTCGCGATGCCCGGGATGCCTGGCGCATGGTGGTGTGTCGAGGGCTGTGCCAGCGCAACGGCGATGGCGTAGCCATCCGCATGGCCGGCACCCAGACCGATACCACGGAACAGCGGCTCGTCGACCCGTTGACGCGGCTGCCCAACGGCGCCTATCTCGATCTCCTGCTGCAGGGCCGACTGGCGCGAATACCCCTCGCGGCGATGGCACTGGTCAAGTTTCAGCTGCTCAACGTGGCATCGCTGTTCGATGGTGTCGCGGTCGATATCGCCGTCGCCGCGCTGCGAGGCCTGGTACAGCGAATGCGCCGCCAGTTGCCCCCGAGGGTGGCGTTGATCGCGCTGCCGGAACACACCTTCGCGATGATTTTCGAAACCGATGCGGCAGACCGGTTGAACGACGCGCTGGAACCTCTCGAGGCGCTACTTGCACAGCCGGTGGAGATCGACGGTCAGCAGGTCTGGTTGTCGCATGTCAGCGGGATTGCGGCATTGAACCCGGCCGAGCCGGTGAGTGCCGACGAATGGCACCATCGATCGCGTCTGGCGCTGGCCAACGCGCGGCTGTCGGGTGTCGGCTCCCGGCGCTACTACAGTGAGCCGCTCCGCCATTGGGAGCGTCAGACGAGTCACGCGGAGCAGCTGATTCGTGGCGCGCTGGCGACCCGCGGTGTGCGTTGTTTCGTGCAGCCGATCGTCGACGCCTCGACGGGCGAGGTTCGCTGTTTCGAAGCGTTGATGCGCTTGCACGAGCCGAACGAAGGCATCGTCGCACCGGTCAGCTTCATCGAGGTCGCGGAACGCTCGGGATTGATCGCCCCGCTGTGGGAGATGCTGATGGAACAGGCGCTGCCGATGCTCAAGGACGGAGCCATCTGCGAGCGCTTCGGCGACAGCTTCTCGCTGAGCGTCAATCTTTCGACCCGGCAACTGATGGACCCCCATCTGCTCGACACCATGATCGCGATACTCTCGCGCCACGACGTTTCCCCCCGTCGGCTACAGATCGAAGTGACCGAGACTTCGGTGCTCAGCGACCCGGCCAGGGCGTTCCGTATCCTGGACCGGATCCGGGGGGCCGGCATCAGCGTGGCGCTGGACGATTTCGGCAGCGGTTACTCGTCGCTGGCGCAATTGACCTCGATGCCGATGGACACGGTCAAGATCGACCGCGAGCTGGTCATGAACGTCACCACGTTGCCGCGCAAGCGTCATGTGCTGTCGGCGGTGATCGCCCTGTGCCAACGCCTCGACTACCGCATCGTCGTGGAAGGCGTCGAAGAGCGCGAAACTCTGAACATCCTGTGTGACTGGGGGGTCACCGATATTCAGGGCTATCTCTATTCCCGTCCGTTACCGCTGGATCGGCTGGTCGCGGATTTCACGCCTCCCAGGCCTTGTCGCGTCAGGGGGGCGGGTCGTGCCGCCAGCGGCTCGTCGTTGCCGGCAGCTTGAATCCTATCCCGCCTTGGCGCCGCCTTGGCGCGACGTCAAACACCTTCATGTCTGAGAACCAGCCAGTCCTGCCCGCGCCAGGGAACGATGCCCTGACCCAGATCCGCCAGAATTCGTTCGGCCGCCTCGATGCGTTCGTCATGCTCCCGGTGCGGGGCACTCCGCCGCATTTTCCATTGCTGAATGAGCCGATCGCAACGGTCTCTGGCGCTGGCGAGCCAGGCGGGGTGCTGGCTGTCCTGCCAGTTGTCGATGGCGTCGATCAGGGCGTCCACCGAAACCGTCTCGATGACGATTGGCGCGGGCCAACCGCTGCCCAGGCAGCCGGCGCGGCTGGCCTTGCTGTGGTTGGCCGGACGCGCCGGTAGCGTCGGGGCGTCTGGTGCCGAGGGTTCGCACAGGCGCTGCGCCAGTGTCCACAGTTGCTCCGGACGACCGTGTTTGAGCTCGAGTTCGAGCTCGCAGATCGGCAGGCGGGCATCGCCGGCGTGAATGGAGCCCTGGTCCAGCGCAATTTCGATATCGCTGCCGTCGATCCGGTAACGCCATAGCCGGCGCTCGAAGTCGGTGGTGAAGACCGGGCGTAGCGTCTCCAGATCCAGGCCGGAAAGGGCGGGGTGGTCGAGTTCGCGAAGTCCGTTCAAATCGAGACCGGCGGCACTGCACGCGGCGTTGTCGATCGACCACTCCCACTCGCCGCGGCTCGACAGGCCCCCTTGGCTTTCGGCAGCGCTCTTCAAGGTCTGCAAACGCCGATCGCCTTGCCGGCGAACCCGCAATGCGACGCGACGCGACTGCAGAATTCCCTCGGCGGTGTCGTAATACTGATTTCCCAGCGTGACCGTTTGCGATGCCAGCGTCTTGAGTAGCGGGTGACCCATGAGTTGCGTGGGGCCCTGGGGCGACAGCGCCAGTTTGAGTTCGATTTCGTCGCTCATGCGTGCTCCGGCAGTGGCTGTCTGGTTTGAATGTAGGGCAGAAGTTGTCGCGACAGGACTTACCTCTGCCATGATGGATTCTGGCGTCATGGCGGCATAGGGTGATGTCTCGAATCGAAGACAGACAATGGACGCTCATGTGAATTTTTCATGACGCATACTGACGCAATCATTATACTGACGCCGCCACTTCCAACGCATCCAGGCCACGCTTTATGGTGAGTACCAACCCGTTCTCCGCGCTGTTCGGACGGTCGCCGTTCCAGCCGCTACTGGCTCATATCGTCAAGACCAGTGAATGTGCCGGCCAGCTGTTGCCGTTTTTCGATGCCGCGCTGGGTGGCGACTGGGACGAGGCGCGCAAACACCGCGAGACGATAACCCGCCTCGAGCACGAGGCGGACGAGCTCAAGACGCAGTTGCGTCTCAACCTGCCCAACACCATGTTCCTGCCGGTCTCGCGTTCCGACCTGCTGGAGCTGATCAGCGTTCAGGACAAGATCGCCAACAAGGCCCGCGACATCACCGGGATCATGCTGGGCCGCAACATGATCATTCCCGAGCCGCTGGCGGAGTCGATGCGCGATTATCTGCGTACCGCCGTGGAGACCGTCGACCAGGCGCGCAAGGCGCTCGAAGAGCTCGAGGATCTGCTCGAATCCGGCTTCGGTCGCAATGTCTCGGACGTCATGCACGAACTGATCAAGGAACTCCACGATCTCGAGCACAAGGCCGACGACCAGCAGATCGACATTCGTCGCCGGCTGTTCCAGCTCGAGTCGGAGCTGCCGCCGGTCGACGTTATCTTCCTCTATAAAATCATCGAATGGATCGGTGAACTGTCCGACCGCGCCGAGCGCGTGGGCAGCCGACTGCAAATACTGACGGCCCGCTGATTGCGGGTCTTCGCCATTCTACGCCTTCGTCACGCCACTCAAGCGAACAGAGCCTATGTCCATCATTGCGCAACACGGTGATGTCTTCATCATTCTCGCCTGTGTCTTCGGCTTTTTCATGGCATGGGGAGTTGGTGCCAACGATGTCGCCAACGCCATGGGAACCTCGGTCGGCTCCAAGGCGATCACCATCAAGCAGGCGATCATCATTGCGGTGATCTTCGAGTTTCTCGGCGCCTGGCTGGCCGGCGGGCAGGTCACCGAAACGATCCGCAAGGGCATCATCGATCCCGCGCTGCTCGAGAACGATCCGCAGATGCTGGTCTACGGCATGCTGGCGTCGCTGCTGGCGGCCGGTTCCTGGCTGATGATCGCCTCGTTCAAGGGCTGGCCGGTCTCCACCACGCACTCGATCGTCGGCGCCATTGTCGGCTTTGCGGTGGCGGGGCTGGGCGTCCAGTCGGTCAACTGGGGATCGGTCGGCACGATCGCGCTGAGCTGGATTACCTCGCCGCTGATCGCGGGCGTGTTCGCGTTCATGCTGTTCCGCTCCGTGCAGGTACTGATCTTCGACAGTCCCGATCCGTTCGCGGCCGCCAAGCGCTATGTGCCGGGCTACATCTTCCTGGTCGGCTTCATCGTCTCGATGGTGACGCTGGTCAAGGGGTTGTCCCACGTGGGCCTGCATCTGAGCTTCGGTGAAAGTCTGCTGCTGGCGGTGGCGTTCGGCGTGGTGATCATGATGTTCGGCCTGCTGCTGGAGAACCGGATCAACCGCGGTGATCGGCGGGCCCGCAGCAATTACGACTTCTCCAGCGTGGAGCGTATCTTCGGCGTGCTGATGATGTTCACCGCCTGTGCCATGGCCTTCGCCCACGGCTCGAACGACGTCGCCAACGCGGTCGGCCCGCTGGCGGCCGTGATCAGCGTGGTCGAGAACGGTGGCGGTGTTTCCGGCGCGGCGGCGATGCCGTGGTGGGTTTTGGTACTCGGCGGCGGCGGGATCGTGGTCGGTCTCGTCACCTACGGCCACAAGGTCATCGCCACCGTGGGTACCGGGATCACCGAACTGACGCCGAGCCGCGGTTTCGCCGCGACGCTCTCCGCCGCTTCCACCGTCGTGCTGGCTTCCGGCACCGGCCTGCCGATCTCGACCACGCATACGCTGGTCGGTGCCGTGCTCGGCGTGGGCCTGGCCCGCGGCATGGCCGCGCTCAATCTGCGCGTGCTCGGCTCGATCGTGCTGTCGTGGCTGATCACGCTGCCGGCGGGCGCGCTGCTCTCCATTGCCTTTTTCTTCATGTTCAAAGGCATGTTCGGCTAGATTCGCCGGATTCGACGCCGGCCCGAAACCGCCGGTGGCGGTCTACCGGCTTGAAGACGCTCTGGTATAGTTGAGGCGGACCCCATTCACGTCTTTGTCTCATAGCCGGAGCGTCAACCTCTTGGACTCGCGTTTCCCCTTCGTCGACTGGTTTCGTCACTCATCGCCCTACGTCAATGCCCACCGCGGCAAGACTTTCGTCATTCTGATCGAAGGCGAGGCGATGGCGTCGTCGCGACGAGGCCAGCTGCTGCAGGATCTGGCACTGCTGCACACGCTCGGTGTCCGGGTGGTGCTGGTCTACGGCATCCGGCCGCAGGTCGGCGCGGCGCTGGAGACCGAAGGCATTACGCCGCTGCGAGTCGGCGGACGCTGGGTTGCCGATCGCCCGATCATGGATCATGTCGAACGCATTGCCGCCATTCAGCGGCTCGAGCTCGAGGCGCAGCTGTCGCTGGGGTTGCCCAACACCCCGCTGCATGGCGTCGAACTGACGGCGGTTTCCGGCAATCTGGTAACGGCCAAGCCGTTGGGCGTCCGCGGCGGGGTGGATTTCGATCACAGTGGCGAAGTGCGTCGCGTGCGCAGCCAGGCCATCGAAAGCCTGCTCGCTGGCGGCAATCTGGTGATTCTGCCGCCGCTGGGCTATTCCCGCACCGGGGAGATCTTCGATCTCGACGCCTCGGAGATCGCCCAGCACGTGGCGGTCTCGCTCAGGGCGGATAAGCTGATTCTGCTGGGCGAGTCGGCGGGGCTACACGATGACAGCGGTCAACTGCAGCGTCAGCTGACGCCGGATGAGGCCGATACCCTGCGCGAACAGGCGGATCCGGGCAGCGAGCTTTTCCGGCACCTGGGCGCCGCCTGCGGCGCGGCCCGGCATGGCGTCGAACGTACCCATCTGCTCTCCTGGCGCGATCACGATGCACTGCTGGGCGAGCTGTTCACTCGCGATGGTGTCGGCACCATGATCACCCAGAATCGCTACGAACTCTTGAGACAGGCGGTCCTGGACGATGTCGGCGGCCTGCTGGCTCTGCTCGCACCGCTGGAGTCCAGCGGCATGCTGGTCGCTCGGACTCGCGAGCGGCTCGAGCACGAAATCGAGGATTACGTGGTGATCGATCGCGATGGCATGGCGATCGGCTGTGCGGCGCTGCACGGTTACGCCGAAGCGAAAATGGGCGAGCTGGCGTGTCTCGCCGTCCATGACGACTATCGCCGTGGCGCGCGAGGGGAGACGCTGCTAGCCGAAGTCGAGCGTCGCGCGCGTCGGCAGGGGCTCACGCAGCTGTTTGCCCTGACGACACACACCACGCACTGGTTCGTCGAGCGCGGCTTCTCCCTGACAACCCCGGAGGCGCTGCCCGACCTCAAACGCGGGACCTACAATCAGGCCCGCCGCTCCAAGGTGTTGCTGAAGTCGCTATAAGGAGACGCTGTGGGCGCCGCGATTCGGACTTGGGTGTCTCCAAATTGAGACTATTCAACTATCTGATTTTAATGAATTTATTGTTATTGGCCCCAAAAGCGTCTGTCTATGAAGACGTTTTTGGGGCCATTTCGCGTTTTCGCGGCGCCAACGCTTACCTTCGTCCTGTTTCTCACGTCGCCATTGATTTCAAGTATTTGATTATCATGAATTATTAAGGAATTGGCACGCGGATCGCTATAGTCTTTAGCGAGAGCGACGAGATGGCCTCTCCGGAAGTCATCTCGCCGAATCTTGTAGGGCTCCTAACTACCCTGTGCGGAGCCAGCAAGATTCGACAGCGTCTGCTCCACGCGATGTGTGACTTAGGTTGCGATGAGACGGGTGTGGCCCATCGGGCATGGAGATACACCATTCGGGCAAGGATGCCCCGGCAAGGATGCCGTCCCCCTCGCAAGAGGGGATCCATTGCGACCGGCCGCAGGATTTCCAGGATCGAGTATCCGGATTCCAGGCGACCGGTTCATAAACGAAGCGGGCGGTTCGCCGCCACAGTACTCGATAGCCCCTGAATGGCTGAGTCGGATACTGGCTTCGGGGCCTTCTGGCCCACGGGAGCGATCTCGAAATCGCTGATTCAGGCAGTGTTTCTAGGTCGTTTTCGACCCTTCAGTTCCCTGCGTACCTTGGGCCGGCTCTGCCGGCCCTCTTTTTTTGTCAGGCTTTTTTGTCGGGCGTTTTGAAATCCGATTCTCGACAACGCCACTTCCAGGCCCGATCGACTATCGACGCATCGTGGCTCGAATAGGCGTTCAACAATAATGTTATCCTTGCGGAACGATCCATGACCCCGATGGGCATCCTGCATAGAGCGATCTTCATGACCACCGAGCTCTCCCGACGTTGGCGTCCTCGCTCGCTACTTCAACTGGTACTGCTGGCCTTCGTCGTCGTGATGTTGCCGATCGCGGTACTGATGTTTCAGGCCGGTCAGGCGCTTTCTCAGCTATCGACGCTGGCCGATCAAAGTGCGCGCCAGGCTGTAGAGGAGACTCGCCGAGCGCGTATGCTGAGTTCGCTGGCGCTGCAGATGGAACGCAGCGCGCGCCAGTATGCCGTCATCGAAGAAGAGGGCCTGCGCGATATCTACGACCAGAAGGTCAAGCAGTTCGGCGCTCTGTTACAGCAACACGAGCCGCTGATGGGCAACAACCCCGACTTCCAGTCCCTCTCCGAACGCTTTCAACGCCTGCGCGTCCTTCCCCCGGCGCCGGTAAAAGATATGAGTGCCTTCCTGCAAGGGTTCTCCGGTTTCGCCACCGAGTCCGAAGCGGTGCGTGACGATACCAACGAGCTGATCGACGCGCGTATTGCCGATATTCGCCAGCAGGCCAACTCGGTCAAGACACGTCTGTGGATGCAGACCGCCGCACTCGTCTCCGCCAGCCTGATCCTGATGCTGTTCTTCACCTGGCTGATCACGCGGCCGATTCGCCAGCTCGAGCGGCGGATTTTCGGGCTGGGCAGCGGCGACCATAGCGATGTGCCGACGCGAATCCAGGGTCCGGCGGAACTGGTCCAGCTCGGCGATCGGCTATCGTGGCTGTCGGGCCGCCTGTCCGAACTCGAAGCGCAGAAGCAGCAGTTTCTGCGCCATATGTCGCATGAACTGAAGACACCGCTGGCCAGCGTTCGCGAAGGGACTGCCCTGCTCGGCGACGGCGTCGCCGGAGAGCTCAACGAGCGCCAGAGCGAAGTGGTGAGATTGATCGACGAGAACGGCCAGGAGCTGCAGACGCTGATCGAACAGCTGCTGGATTACAATCTGCTCCAGAACAGCCGGCGGATGAAGGTCACCCAGTTCGATATCGCAACGGTGATTCAGGAGGTGCTATCCAAGCATCGGCTGGCGCTGGACAACAAGGGCATGCAGGTCACGAGTCCGCATCATCCGGTGATGTGGCAGGCTGACCGCGAGCGGACGGCGAGAGTTCTGGATAACCTGATCTCGAACGCGATCGCCTATGGCAACGATGGCGGCCAGTTGATGATTCGCACCGCGCAGCAACGTGATGAGCTGATGCTGGACGTGGCCAACAGCGGCGATCCCATTGCCGAGGCCGATCGCGACCACCTGTTCGAAGCGTTCTATCAAGGCAGCGCGCGGCGCAAAGGGCCGTTGAAGGGCTCCGGTATCGGCCTTTCGGTCGCGGCCGACTGCGCCAAACTGCAGGATGGGCAACTGGCGCTGGTCGAGGATGCCGAACTGCCGGTCTGCTTTCGACTCACGTTGCCATGGGCGAATCGCCCGGCGCGCGTTTCGCAACAGGATAGAGCGCCACACGATGATAATGACGCCGCACCGGGCGAGCCGGCTCGGAGCGGTGAGGCAAGGAAGAAAACATGGTCAGTCAGATGAAAACCACGCTGTTATTGCTGGGAATGATGGCGCTGGCGGGTTGCCAGTCGCTCTCCAGCGAATCCATCCCTGCCGGCTGCGGCGACATTCCGAGCTACGCCGACAACGTCTGCCTGGTCGATTCCTGGGTAGCTTTCGGTCTACAGGCGCAACGCGGTGACGATGACTGGCGCCAACGGACGCTGGACAAGGTCGGGCAGCATCGCATGGACCAGAAGGCCGTCCGGGCACTGGTGCTCTCCTGGGATGGCCCCGGTGAGTGGCAACGCGCCGCGGACCTCTACAAGGCCTCGATCGACTCGGCGCCGACCCGGCTCCAGCCGCTGCTGCAGCAGTGGCTGAACGAACTGGAAGAGCGTCGCAAGCTCTACGCTCAGCGAAGCACGAGTACGAACGCGAGTCGGCAGGGTGGCCACAGCGATACGCAGGCACTGAAGCGCGAAAACGAGAAGCTGAAACAACAGCTCAAGGAGATGTCGGACAAGCTCGACGCCTTGACCGATATCGAGCGGACGATCAACGCGCGCGACTGATTTCTGGAACGTTCACGACTGATAGCTAAAACGTCCACAACCGATCTTCGAATGCCCGCAAACGTGCTTCGGAGTCGGTAACGCCGCGTGATCATCAATACTCACGAACAACCAAGCCAACCGTGCGATTCGAGGTCGATTGACCACATCGATACCGCGCGACCGCGTCACGGCGAGCGTGACACGCCCTTGCCGACAGACAGGGCGAAGCGGCGGCAGAGAGGTGCCTATGTCATTGAATATTCAGGATTCACCAGCTTCCAAAACCCGGGCGATCCGAACGCCAGCGATGGAGCCGGGCAGGAACAGCCATACCGCTCACATCCTGCTGGTCGACGACGATACCAGCCTGCTCAAGCTGCTGGGCATGCGTCTGGAAAGCCGCGGGTTCCGGGTGACGACGGCGGAAAGTGGCCGCGAAGCGCTGACCCACATCGAAGAGACGGCGCCGGACCTGGTGCTATCCGACCTGCGCATGGACGAGATGGACGGCCTGGCGCTTTTCCACGAGCTGCAGCGTCGCCTACCGGGGATGCCGGTGATCATTCTTACCGCGCATGGCTCGATTCCGGACGCCGTTAGTGCCACGCGCCAGGGCGTGTTCAGCTTTCTGACCAAACCGGTCGATCGCGACGAGCTGTTCGAGGCGATCGACGAGGCGCTCAAGCAGACCCCGACCGCGCGTGGCGAAGGCGGTGAAGCGTGGCGTTCGAAGATCATCACCCGCAGCCCGCAAATGGAGCGCATTCTCGAGCAGGCCTACATGGTCGCCGCCTCGGATGTCAGCGTGCTGCTGACCGGCCCCAGCGGTAGCGGCAAGGAGCTGCTGGCCAATGCCATGCATCAGGCCAGCCCGCGCGCCGACAAGCCCTTCGTCGCCATCAACTGCGGCGCGCTGCCGGAGCAACTGCTGGAAAGCGAACTGTTCGGCCACGCTCGCGGCGCCTTCACCGGCGCGGTCACTCAGCACGACGGGCTGTTTCTGGCCGCCGACGGCGGCACGCTGTTCCTCGACGAGATCGGCGACATGCCGCTGCCGCTGCAGGTCAAGCTGCTGCGCGTATTGCAGGAGCGCCAGGTTCGCCCATTGGGCAGCACCAAGTCGTTTCCCATCGACGTGCGGATCATTTCCGCCACCCATCGCGATCTCGATCGTGCCATGCACGAAGGCGATTTCCGCGAGGATCTCTACTACCGCCTCAACGTGGTCAACCTCAAACTGCCGCCGCTGCGCGATCGCGCCGAGGACATCCCGCTGCTGGCCAAGCACATGGTGGCGCAGGTCTCGGCGCGGCATAAACCGTTCGTCAAAGGGTTCTCGCCGGAAGCGCTCAATCTGCTCGCCTCCAGCGGCTGGCCGGGCAACGTGCGTCAGCTCGTCAACGTGGTCGAACAGTGCGTCGCCCTGACCAGCACACCGATGATTCCCGAAGCGCTGGTCTCTCAGGCGCTGGTCGCCGAGGAGAACGCGCTGCCCTCGTTCAGCGAAGCGCGGGCCGGTTTCGAACGCAGCTATCTGATCAAGGTGCTCAAGATCACCGAAGGCAACGTCACCCAGGCGGCGCGTATCGCCGGGCGTAACCGCACCGACTTCTACAAGCTGCTGTCGCGTCATGATCTCGATCCCGGCACCTTCAAGCCGAACGCGATGCCGGATCCGGCAGGCTGATCGTTCCGCTCGAGCAAAGGATTGGGGAAGTGGGAATGAAGAGAGCCACCGTCGAAGACTTCCGGCGGTGGCTTTCTGGGCACTACTGATTCATCCGATGTCGTGTCGTCGGCGTTTATGACGCCCATCTCGTTTTGGAACGTCTTGCCTGACTGGTGATGTGTCGACCGAGACGCTCGATCAGTGTCTGCTCGGTGCCTTGGCGGGCGATAAGCGCCAGTCGGTTGCTGACTCGCTCGACGGCATCTGGCATGGCATCTGCCAGCGTAAGACCTTGTTGGCGAAAATAGCGCGGCTGTAGCTGAAGTTCTCCGGCGCAGGCGTCCAGCTGTTGGCGGCCAATCTGGCCCGGTCGATTCTCGCCACCGAGACTGAATGCAAACCGCCGGGCCAGACCGGAATAGAGATTCGTGCTCATCAGGTCGTAAAACGGTGCCAGACGGGGGCCTTCGGCCGTAAAGAGCACGGAAAGATTCTTGGCGTGACTATCGTGGTTGCCGATCAACAGATTAAAGAAGATCCAGCGAATGAAGCGCTGATGGTCGGCCAAGGGCGCATCGGCTCGCTTCAGCAGCTCTCGACAACCCGCGAGGCCGGGCCCGCCGTCGCTCTCATATTTAACGGTTGATCGGACCCCGGCGAGCTGGCAGAAATCCAGCTGATGCAGGCGGCGCAGCTCGTCTCGGCTGCCATCCCATATCCGGTCGTAGCGGGTGACGAGACAAGCCTGCGTTTCCGGTTGATAGGCAGCCTCGGCGGCCCCCAACCCCAGTTCTTTGGCTAGCAACTGACAAAACGTTTCGTTTAGCGCCGAGGCCCAGACGCTATCGAACGTGCGGATGTCCGGCTTGAGGATATGACTGGAAGGGGACGAGCCCTCGGGTAGATAGGGGATACCCTCTTTCACCATCAACAGGCGTTTATTCTGGGCGCCGGCCAGTGATAGACGCGCGTCTGTCCCTTCGAAGATGCTCAGTGTGGGCTCTCCATTGGCAAGGCTGCGAGCCAATTCGTCCCAGGTGATCTGCCGATATCGGACTGCTTCCGGTCGCACCCCTGATGGCTGCAGAGAGAAGCCGCTGGCGGTATCGCCACCCACGGCATCCAGCAGCCCGAAGAGCGTGGTAGCGTGCCTTTGCTGCTCCAGAAATTCGCGTAGTCGACCTTCCGGCAATAGATTTTCGAAGAACGACTCGACGGCAGTGCCCGCGTGCATCGGGACCTCGGCTGGCAACCCTGGCGCCAATGACAGGCCACCGTCGTCGATCCAGCTCTGGGCATAGCAAAACCGTAGCGGTTGCTCGTCAAAGAGAGTGCCGACTTGCGACTCTGCCGCGTAGAGATCCAGCGATCGCATGCTCATTCGGCGCTACCTTTGCGTCGAATGGACACTTCCAGCCCCATCAGATCGAGGACATCGAGCACCTTCTGCATCTGAAGGGTCGGCTTGCCTTTCTCCAGGTCGACGACAAACCGGTTACCCGTACCCGCTAACCCCGCCAAGTCGGCTTGGAGCAGCTTCTGTTCCCGGCGCAATTGTTGAACGATCTCACCGATTGCTTCGGTCGAGCGAACGGTTTGGGGTAGCGAAGGGGATTCTTCCGTTCGAGCCATTGTAGCCTCCCGAAATTACCGGACGGTAATAATAGCGTTACTCAGACAATCATACGCCAAGAGATTACCGAGCGGTAATTTTTCGCGAAATTTGGCGGTTAAACGCCGGTTTATTCCCGAGCGGTAATTTTCCGATTCTGGCCTGCTTCAGCGCTTCAAGCGGCGCTTCACTTCCAGCTTCAGGCGGCCTTCGCCGAGGCGGGCGGTCAGTGTCTGACCGGGCTGGGTCTGGCTGGCGGCGCGGACGACCTGGCCACTGTCGTCCTGCAGGATCGAGTAGCCGCGGCCCAGCACGGCCAGCGGGCTGACGGCGTTGAGCTCACGGGCGATTCCCTGCAGGTTTTGGCGCTCCTGATGCAGGCGGCGACGCTGAGCGGTGTCGAGCCGCTGGCGGAGCTGATCGATCCGTTGCCGCGACTGGCGCAGCGTGCGGCTCGGGTCGTGGAGCGCGAAGCGTCGGGTGGCGGCGTCGAGCCGTTGCCGATCCCGCTGCAAGCGTTGGTGCATCGCCAGCTGCAGGCGGCGATCCAGCCCCGCCAGATGCTGACGTTGCTGGGCGAGGCGTTCCCCGGGATGGCGCAGCCGGGCGCGTAGATGATCGAGGCGCTGGGATTCGGCATTGACGCGCCCTTGCCAGGCGCGGATCAGGCGCTGGCGCTGCTGATTCAGCGTCGCTTCGAGATCGCGGCGATCAGGCACCAGCCGCTCGGCGGCGGCGGAAGGCGTCGGGGCGCGCACGTCGGCGGCGAATTCGGCCAGGGTCACGTCGACTTCATGGCCGATGGCGGCCATCACCGGCAGCTTCGAGTGGTAGATTGCCCGCACCAGATGCTCGTCGTTGAACGCCCACAGGTCTTCCAGACTGCCGCCGCCGCGGGTGATCAGAATCGCATCAAACGGATCGATCGCCGGGCGCTCGGCATCCTGTTGTGCTGATTCATAACGTGCCTGACGATTAATTAAGGCCAGCGCGCGGATCAGCGCCGGCGGCGCGTCCCGGCCCTGAACGACGGATGGAAAAACGCTGACGCGAATCATCGGCCAGCGCGCCTGCAGCACCGCGAGTACATCGCGAATCGCCGCGCCGGTGTTCGAGGTGATCAGTGCCAGATGGCGAGGTGGGTAGGGCAGTGGCCGGACGTTGGCGAACATGCCCTCTGCCTCCAGCTTGCGCTTGAGGCGTTCATAGGCCGCCATCAGCTCGCCTTCGCCGCTGGGCTGCACGGCATCGACGATCAATTGATAATCGCCGCGCGGTTCGAAGATCGACACCCGTCCGCGAACCTTGATCCGATCGCCATCCTTCAGCGGTGTGCGCGACAGGCTCGCCCGATTGCGGAAGAACGCACACTTGAGCTGGGCCTTGGCGTCTTTCAGGCTGAAGTAGATATGCCCGGAAGCGGGCCGCGCCAGCCCCGAAATCTCGCCCTCGACCCAGCAGTCGCCGAAGCCGCGCTCCAGCATCTGACGGGCCTGGCGGTTGAGATCGCTGACGGAGATCGCCTGTGGCGACGGTGAGGTGAACGCAGGCATGGGCTGACCCGGACGGAAACGGTTATGAATGGTCGAAAGCCTAACACGAAGCCGGCGGCCCTAGTGCTGGTGAGAAACGGCGCTGGTGAGAAACGGTGCTGGTGAGAAACGTCGCTGGTCAGAAACGGCGCTAGTCGAATACAGCGCCGATCGAACCCCGAACCCCTGCTTGCCATTGAGAGGCAACGGCCAAACGACTATAATGCGCGATTAACTTTTCGCGGCCCCGGTCCATGCTCCATGCCGGTCCACACTGCAAGGACCGTCTCCAAGGACACTCGCGGTGCCGCAGGCTGTCACAGGCTCCCCACCACCTGCCAATTGGGTTTCCGACCATGCTACGTATAGCGCAAGAAGCTCTTACGTTCGACGACGTATTACTCGTACCCCGCTACTCGGATGTCCTGCCCAGAGACGTCGACCTCAAATCCCGCCTGACCCGCAATCTGACCCTGAACATTCCGCTGCTCTCTTCGGCCATGGATACCGTGACCGAAGCGCGTCTGGCGATTGCCATGGCGCAGGAAGGCGGTATCGGCATCATCCACAAGAGCATGTCGATCACCCAGCAGGCCGCCGAGGTCCGCAAGGTCAAGAAGCACGAGAGCGTTATCGTCAAGGACCCGGTCACCGTGGGCCCCAACGCCAAGCTGCAGGATCTGCTGGAGATGGCCAAGGAGTACGGCTATTCCGGCTTTCCGGTGGTCGAGGGCGAGACCCTGGTCGGGCTCGTCACTGGGCGCGACATGCGCTTCCAGCCGGATTACAGCGACAGCGTCGAAGCGATCATGACCCCGCGTGAAAAGCTGGTCACCGTGCCGGAAGGCACCGGGCTTGACGTGATCAAGACCAAGCTGCAGGAAAACCGCATCGAGAAGATCCTGGTCGTCGACAAGGACTTCCACCTGCGCGGCCTGGTCACCGTGCGTGACATCGAAAAAGCCCGCACCTACCCGATGGCCGCGAAAGACGCCGATGGCCGCCTGCTGGTTGGCGCCGCCGTCGGCACCGGCCCGGAAACCCCGGATCGCATCGCCGCGCTGGTCGAAGCCGGCGTCGACGTGCTGGTCGTCGATACCGCCCACGGCCACTCCAAGGGTGTCATCGACCGCGTTCGCTGGGTCAAGGAACACTACCCGGAGCTGCAGGTGATCGGCGGTAACATCGCCACCGGCGACGCCGCCGTCGCCCTGGCTGAAGCCGGCGCTGACGCGGTCAAGGTCGGTATCGGCCCCGGCTCCATCTGCACCACCCGCGTCGTCACCGGCGTTGGCGTGCTGCAGATCACCGCCGTCGCCAACGTTGCCGAAGCGCTCAAGCCGTTCGACATCCCGCTGATCGCCGATGGTGGCGTGCGCTACTCCGGGGATATCGCCAAGGCGATCGTCGCCGGCGCCAGCACCGTCATGCTCGGCAGCATGCTCGCCGGTACCGAAGAGTCACCGGGCGAAGTCGAACTGTTTCAGGGCCGGACCTACAAGGCCTATCGCGGCATGGGCTCCATGGGCGCGATGTCCCAGACTCAGGGCTCCTCGGATCGCTACTTCCAGAGCAAGGACGAAGGCGTCGAGAAGCTGGTGCCGGAAGGGATCGAAGGTCGCGTGCCCTACAAGGGCCAGATGAGCGCCATCGTTCACCAGATGATGGGCGGCCTGCGCGCCTCCATGGGCTACACCGGTTGCCACAACATCGATGAGATGCGCACCCAGCCGGAATTCGTCAAGATTACCGGCGCGGGCATTACCGAATCCCATGTGCATGACGTACAGATTACCAAGGAAGCGCCAAACTACCGCGGCGCCTGATCGTTCGTGATTCAGGAAACCATCTGCGCTCGCTCAGGCTTTGTTGAACGGCGGCTCGATATGCTCATTTACCAACACGTAAACTCCGCTATCTCGCCGCCGTTCGCCTCTCCTGAGCATCGCTCGAAAGGTTTCTTCCCATGGTTGAGTTCATCTTCCATTGGCTCGACCATCGAATCAGTTTCCAGCCATTTCCGGCTTTGTCAGCGGCGCCTAACAGCGCCGCTGCTCGTTTAAGACTCATTTCCAGGGCTCATCCGATGACCGACATCCATTCGCACAAGATCCTGATCCTCGACTTCGGCTCCCAGTACACGCAGCTGATCGCCCGTCGCGTGCGCGAGATCGGCGTCTATTCCGAGATCCGCGCCTTCGATATCACCGAAGAAGAGATCCGCGAATACAACCCCAACGGCATCATCCTCTCCGGTGGGCCGGAATCGGTCTCCGAGCTGGGTTCTCCGCGAGCCCCTGAGTGTGTGTTCGAGATGGGCCTGCCGATCTTCGGCATCTGCTACGGCATGCAGACCATGGCCGAACAGCTGGGTGGCGCCACTGAAGGCTCCAACAAGCGCGAGTTCGGCTACGCCCAGATCAGCGTCGCGGCGGAAGACGACCTGCTCGGCGGGATCATGGACCATGTCGGCCACGACGGCGGAGCGCTCCTGGACGTGTGGATGAGCCACGGCGACAAGGTCGCCCGCGCCCCGGCGGAATTCACCGTCACCGCCTCCACGCCGAGCTGCCCGATCGCCGCCATGACCTGGCCGGAAAAGCGCTTCTACGGCGTGCAGTTCCACCCGGAAGTGACCCACACCCTGCAGGGCCAGCGCATTCTCGAGCGCTTCGTGCTGGATATCTGCAAGGCCGAACGCCTGTGGACCCCGGCGCAGATCATCGAAGACCTGACCGAGCGCGTTCGCGAACAGGTCGGCGACCGCCACGTGCTGCTCGGCCTTTCCGGCGGGGTGGACTCCTCCGTGGTCGCCGCGCTGCTGCACAAGGCGATCGGCACGCAGCTCACCTGTGTCTTCGTCGACAACGGCCTGCTGCGCAAGCAGGAGGGCGACCAGGTGATGGAAACCTTCGGCCAGCACATGGGCGTCAAGGTGATCCGCGTCGATGCGGAAGACGAATTCCTGGGCAAGCTGAAAGGGGAGAACGACCCCGAAGCCAAGCGCAAGATCATCGGCAACACCTTCATCGACGTGTTCGACCGTGAAGCCGCCAAGATCGACGGTGTCGAATTCCTCGCCCAGGGCACCATCTACCCGGACGTGATCGAATCCGCCGCCAGCAAGACCGGCAAGGCCCACGTGATCAAGTCGCACCACAACGTCGGCGGCCTGCCCGAGACCATGAAGCTCAAGCTGGTCGAGCCGCTGCGCGAACTGTTCAAGGACGAAGTGCGCAAGCTCGGCCTCGAACTCGGCCTGCCGTACGACATGGTCTACCGTCACCCGTTCCCGGGGCCGGGCCTCGGCGTGCGCATTCTGGGTGAGGTGAAGAAGGAATACGCCGACATCCTGCGTGAAGCCGACGCCATCTTCATCGAAGAGCTGCACAACTTCGACTGGTACCACAAGACCAGCCAGGCGTTTGCCGTGTTCCTGCCGGTCAAGTCCGTCGGTGTCGTCGGCGATGGCCGCCGCTACGAATGGGTCATCGCCATCCGCGCCGTCGAAACCATCGACTTCATGACTGCACGCTGGGCGCACCTGCCGTATGAGTTGCTTGAAAAGGTCTCCAACCGCATCATCAACGAGATCAGCGGCGTATCGCGCGTGACGTATGACGTTAGTAGTAAGCCGCCCGCGACGATTGAGTGGGAATGAGTTGGTTGCCGATTGACTGAATGAAAAGGCCCGCCAATTGGCGGGCTTTTTGTTGAATATCACGATCTACAATGATAGAACAGAAGAAAAATTTATGCGTTTCAATTATACAGGTTGTGACAGTGCCAAAATCATCATTGTTAAAATTTAAAAATAATACCGTTAACTCAAGATTTCAGCCGTTTTTTAGTTTAAGTAAATCTAGGAGAGATCTAAGGTATGAAGATTATGCGTCTGCCATAGCTTGGATTTTTTCTGCTAAAAAAAAGGGTGAACTTGTCTTTAAACATTGGGTTGTTGCTCAGCGCCCAATGAAACTTTCCTATCTTAGGAAGCTTCCGGAGTTAGACAAGATAACTCCAGAAGGAGAGTTTCGGTGGTGTTGTGAGGTATTATTAAAGCACTCTAAAGATTTGAATAAGTTTGTCGCCATTAAGGACCAGGTTGAAGATAGAATTAAAGATAACGACCCCAAAAAAGCTTGCGATTTATTGGATGAGATAGAGAAAGAGTTTGGTTTTTCTCTCTGGGTAATAGAGGTAAGGCTTGCCATATACCAATACTTTTACGGGTTGGAGAAGCAAAAAGAATACCTTGAAAGAATTAAAAACGAGGCAAGTCCTGTAATTAAATGGCTGTCATCTAGTTTAAGTAGAAGAAACGAAGATGCTAGCACATTTTACAGGTACATGACAAAAACTATTGAGGTGCTTACGGATAGTGACTTGCCTGTCGGGCTGAAAAAATCTCTTATCTATAAAACTACTGGAGTTTTTCCTGATAATATTGACGATTTATCTGAGATGCTCCGTTACGAATCGGCATCGTCCTTTATAGATCAATATACAGTCTTGTTAAGTGTTCTATCAATACTAGTTTCAAGCGCCGAGAATAAAAAGCTCATCAATAAATGTCTTTCAAGACTAGGGTCAGAAATTAATGACAGAAGCATTAACAGGATTGTATTCTTAAATGGTGGTGACGTTAACTCAAATGAAGTGTGGGAAAGCGTCGAAGACGGCAAGTCTTACCCAAATGTTTTTATTGATGAGAGTTGCTTAGATACCCTCGCACCTCAGTTCTTATCGACAGTTGCAGAGTCTTGTATTCGAAATAACTTTCTTCCATTAAAAAAAGAAGGGGTGGTGGATGAATTGTTCCACTGCTTGCTAGATATTTATTACGGCGGCAGTTTCTCTAATCATGCCTTAAGTAAGGGCATGAAGTTATGCTTGAACTTTAGCGCTTTTAATTTTGCGCAAGTGTTAGCTGTAGATTTTTTGGCAGAAATATCTTCAAGCCCCGTTTTGAGCGAAATTCGTTTCAGTAGTAGGTTTATCGCGTCTCCATTACTTGATCCATTATATGTGACTTATTTACCAGAGAGCCAGAAAGACAAACTTCTCGAACACTCGAGGAGCCTTTATGGACAATCGTATGTTGTTAAAATGGCTGAATATATGATTGGATTTTACAATAATCTGGGAGACGTGTTTGAGGGAGTGGATGAGGAATTTCGTATTTGGTTGGATGCAGAAAAAGCATATTCAAGGAAAGAGTTTTCAAAAGTATTAGAATTTTCCAAAGAAGAGTTGAAGATAAGTTCTCCTAGATTGAAAAGAGTATTTATAAGACTTGTAGCCAATGCAATAGATCAGGCTGGAGATATTTCGGATTTAAATTATTTTATCGCTAATAAAGCCGTGGCTTATCCTTCTGTAATTAATATGCTTCCTCTCGTAAAATGCGCTAAACAATTGGATAAAAGTACCCGAAAAGAATTAGCAGCCGATATTTCCACACCTATTGCATTGCATTTGTACTCGGTGGCATACGATGATGAATACGATAAAGTACTTTCGTACGCCTACGAAGATTTTCTTACCGTTAATAATATTACAAAGCCATCCGAAATACTAAAAATTGCAGATGGATACGATTCAGCTCTTGTGATTTATTATCTGAAATATATTTGCGTTCCTCAGATAATGAAAGTCTCGACTGAGTTTAATGGTACGTCAGAACTCGAAAATGAAAGGATGGCGGTTTGCTCAATATTACTGCAATTGGACCCTGGCGACGCAGAAATATATGAGTCAGAAATTAAAGAAATAACCAAAACGCAGGTGATCCGTAAAGGGGTTAGACATGTCGAGCAAAGCAAAATATCTATTGATGTTCCATCCATAAAAAAGTGGGCCGATAAAAATCTACAAGAAAATTTCTATCGTTATCAAGCTTTAGTAAGTTCAGGATTTAATCCAGCAGCGGGATTCGAAGAGGCACTCTATGAATCAATAGCTTCAGGTAAACCTTTGTCGGGAGATATTTTTGACGTGCCCCAAGATGAAGCCGGAACTTTACTAAAAGGGTTAATACACGATCTTCTAACAGAATGTACGGTTAGCCCAGTTCATGGTTTAGACTGCTACTTAAGTATGAGGGTTCGTCATGGTGCTCTATCCGGCCAGCTTCGAGGCCCCGTGGAGCTGGAAAAAATAATTACTCAGAAGTTGGATGAAGAGGGTAGATATGCATCTAACGAATACTGGTCGAATAAATATGAAGATCTTGGTGAGCAGTTGATTAAGCATCTCGATGATTGCTTAGTCAGGTTCAGTTATGAGTACGATGAACTTATAGATTTTACTGCGAATCAGTTAGTCCAAATTAAGTCGTTTGCAAAACCGGAGGGTTTGTTCGAAATCAAAATCACACGCCGTGATTTGATGTTCATTGCATCAACAGTTAACGATAAATCGTCATTTAGCGACTTTGTTGACCGATGTATAGACTTGTTCTGGCAGTGCGTGGATTTTTGCTTGTCAGAAGTTAGAAGAGTGATTGAAGTTGAATTAAAATCCAAGTTAAATAAAATATTCTACGAATTGCAAGACAGTGTCGATAGTGTTGTGGATAGCGGTAGTGCTGCGGAATTTAATCGTGCCCTGAGAACAGCTCAAACAAACTCTCTACAAGCGCTAACTCAAATTGTAGAATGGTTTAAACTTCCTGCACCCAAAAGTGAACCTAATTTTTCTCTCGAAGATTTGATTGATGTTGGACTGCAGTGCGTACAAAGACCTCATAAAGACTTTTATCCAGAAGTACGGAAGCGGTTGCCTGATTTACCTGTTTTTGTTGGTGCGTTGAATATCTTTTCCGATATTTTTTACATTATCTTCGATAATATAAAAAAATATTCAAACAACGGCGGTAAAGTGCAGGTGGATGTGGTGGCTGAGAGGGTGGCCGGAAATAAACTTCAGATAAGTGTGGTTAGCGAAGCGAGTGAAATAATGCGCAGTGCTGATTCAATAGCTAAAGTAGAAAAGATAAGGCGTCTTATAGATAGCGATAAGATCTATGATTCAGTCAAGTCGGAAGGTGGAACTGGATTGATCAAATTGAAAAAAATAATAGGGTCTAATAACAGTCTTGATTTTGGTTATGTAGGGTGCAATTCATTCAAGGTGGAGTTTTCATTGTCGATGCATGAGTTTAGCGCATGAAAATTTTAATAGTTGAAGATGATGAAAATAAGAGAATTCAGCTTTCTAATTATCTGGATGAAGTTGTTCCTGATGCATTTTTACTTATTGAACGCTCTTTGCAAAGCGGAGTAAGGAGAATAAGGAGGGAGCAGTTTGATTTAGTGATATTAGATATGACTTTGCCAACTTTTGATCCGAGTTCAGATGAACCAGGTGACGATACTGTGATTTTCGGAGGTAAAGATTTTCTGAGTCAAATGGACAGGTTTGATATCATTGCACCGGTTATAGTTTTTACTCAATTTGAGGTTTTTGGACGCGGATTGAATGAAGTTGATCTGAAGGATTTGGATCAAGAGTTAAAGAAAGGGTTTCCCGAAATCTATCATTCAGTGGTTTACTATCACGCTTCTATTGACAGCTGGAAGACTAGTTTGAAAGCGGCGCTGGTAGGTACGAACTGCATAAGAGCTAACAATGATTAATTTGCTAGTGGTTGAAGATGGACAAGAAAAACTTAAGCGTATACTTAACGGATTAAAGGAGGGCGGTCTCAATGACCAAGCGCAACACGTGACCCATCAGGTACGGTGTTGCCATGAACCACTGCTATCGCCATCTTTCTGCTGAAGACCGGGCCGCCATCATGATGATGCGAGCCACGCATTCGATCCGGGCCATTGCCACTCACCTGGGTCGTGCGCCGAGCACCGTGTCGCGTGAAATTGCTCGCCATACGGTTGACCCTATCAAGGGCTACGATG